>JAYQEA010000009.1:0-26027 GCA_038138625.1 Roseivivax sp. | reverse complement strand
GTGGTCACAACAGCGGATGCTGTGGCAGGCTGCGGTCGCGTCACGATCGAGCAAGACTATGAGGCCGCAACGATTGCTTTTGATGCCGTGTCCGGTCTTGCGGTAATTTCTCCGACAGACGGGCTTGCACCTGTGAGTTTTGCTCAGATTGCGCCGGGTTTTGCCCGTCCCGATAGCGAAGTGGCCGTCGCTGGGTTTCCCTATGGCGGGATCCTGGATGCACCCACTTTGACCTATGGCACAATATCGGATTTGCGAGGGCTGAGTGGAGAGACGACACAGATCCGGCTTGTTATCGATGCCTTACCGGGAGATGCCGGTGGCGCCGTCTTGGACCCGTCCGGCGTTGTGGTCGGTGTACTTTTGTCAAGCGAAGAAGCAACACGGCGGCCGCCGGCCGGTGTGGGCCTCGCAGCCAGCGCAGTGGCAATCCAGCAGCTTTTGGCACAGGCTGGACTGCGCGCTCAGGAACGCTTTGGTGGGACATATATTGCACCAGAAGATTTGATTTACCGCGCCCGTGATCTGGCGGTTGTTGTCAACTGTTGGGACTAGACACCTGTACCTTATGACCCTGCAATGCGCAGCGCTGACAAAAGTTTTGAATGCTGTGTCACGCTGTTTGTCTCAGACACACGGCCGTGGGGTCCAGTTGTACGGGCCAGCTCAAGGTAGGTATTGTGCCAAGGGCGGAACAGAGCGACGAAGCGAATGCTTGTTTCGTTTCCAAGACCGCTTATGCTGCTGTTGATATAAAGGACGCCGCGGTGCAGCAATATACAATGGATAACTCTGAAATAACATTGGTTACGCCAACGGCTTCTATGGCAACCCCAACACATGGCGGGCGCGCCAAGTGCCTGCAGCGGTTGGTGCGCCTAGATCTGCCAGTGCCTACGACGGTGGCGCTTTCGTTTGATATGGTTCACCACATCGCCACTGGTGCTATGCCTGACATCAGCAACATTCTCGATCATTTTCCCAACGATGTGTTGCTGTGTGTGCGGCCTTCGTCCGAGGATCCTGATTGGGGGGGGCCGGGTGCCATTCTGAACATTGGCATGAATGACACCAGTCATGCCGCGCTGTCTGATCGCATTGGATCGGAAGCTGCTGCATCGCTTTATCTGCGATTTGTCCAAGCATATGCCGTGCATGTCGCGCGGTTAGACGCGGACGTGTTTGACGACATTGCCGAGGATGGGCAGGCTGGCTTGTCGGCGGTTTTGGCCGCCTACGAGGCAGAGGCCGAAGAGCCGTTTCCGCAGTCTCGGGATCAGCAATTGACCGAGGTTCTGCGCAGTATGGCGCGCGCATGGGAAGGCACGACAGCCCGGCTTTTGAGGGTTGCAAAAGGAGCCCCGGTCGATGCCGGTCTTGGACTGGTTGTACAGGAAATGGCACTGGGTCTCGGGCAGGGAGAATGTGGATCAGGTGTCTTGCAACTGATCAACCCTGAAACGGGATTGCCACAAATCACTGGCCGGTATTTAAGCCAAAGTCAGGGGCGCGAGGCCCTGACCGGTGGTGCGGCGTCCCTGTTTCTGGAACGTGATCCCCGAGGGCCATCTTTGGAAGATCTTGCACCGTCGGCCTTTGCCGCTCTCAAGATTGATGCAGCGCTCATGCGAAAACGACTGCGCGAAGAAATGCAGATTGAATTTACAATAGAAAATGGACGCTTGCATATTCTGGACGGTGTCCGCGTCGCACGTGGACCGCGTGCGGCCTTGCGGATCGCTGTCAGCCTTGCACAAGATGGGATCATAGAACCCCAAGAGGCGGTCATGCGGATCGAACCCAGTACGCTGTCCGAGTTGTTGCACAGGCAGGTGGCGCCAAATGCAGACCGCGATATTCTGGGCCGGGGAATAGCGGCCAGTCCCGGCGCTGCCACAGGCGCTATCGTTTTTGATCCAGAAACAGCGCAGGCCTATGCGGCGCGAGATGAGCCGTGCATTTTGGTTCGCCGCGAAACAGGTCCCGAGGACATCCGAGGCATGCATGCCGCGGCCGCTGTTTTGACAGAAAAAGGGGGAATGACCAGTCACGCCGCGGTGATCGGACGCGGCTTGGGGCTGCCTTGTGTCGTTGGGGCGGCGCATATGCGGTTTCAGCCAAAGCGGTCTTTGTTGGTTGCAGAAACCGGACAAAGTCTGACAGAAGGTGATATTATTACTGTTGATGGGTCCAGCGGGGAAATTCTGGCCGGGGCCCCGGAAATGATCGAGGCGACGCAGGACGATGCGTTTCAAAAATTGATGTCCTGGGCGGATGAAGCACGCGATATCAAGATCCGGGCCAACTGCGATACCCCTGCAGACGCAAAAACAGCACGCAACTTTATGGCAGAAGGCATTGGTTTGTGTCGGACCGAACACATGTTTTTTGATTCAGACCGATTGACCCCCATGCGCGAGATGATCTTTGCCAACAGTCCCGAGGATCGTCGCACCACATTGGAAAAACTGTTGCCCATGCAGCGTGCAGATTTTATCGAATTATTTCGGATAATGCGCGGGCAGCCAGTCTGTATCCGTCTGTTCGATCCTCCCTTGCATGAATTTCTGCCCAATGACCGGGCCGGATTGCGTGATCTGGCCGAAGCGCTGGATATGCCGGTCAGCGAGGTCACGCGTCGGGTAGATGCAATGGGTGAATACAATCCGATGCTTGGCCTACGTGGTGTCCGGCTTGGCGTTACAGTTCCCGAGATATACGACATGCAGGCGCGGGCAATATTTGAAGCCGCGATTGCAGCCCGGCAAGACGGTGCTGAGGTCACACCCGAGGTTATGATCCCGCTTGTCTCTGCGATGCGCGAGGTGGAATTGGTGCGCGCACGTATTGATATGGTGGCGGCTGCTGTACGTGCAGAACAGGGGCAGGAGTTTGATTTTCGACTTGGCGTTATGGTCGAGACGCCGCGCGCCTGCTTAAAAGCTGCTGATATCGCGCAGCATTCGCAGTTCTTGAGTTTTGGGACCAATGATCTGACACAGATGACCTATGGTCTGTCGCGCGACGATGCAGGACGCTTCATGTCGGATTATGTGAACAAAGGCGTGTTTCCAGAAGATCCTTTCCACGTTCTGGATATAGACGGGGTCGGTGAATTGCTCCGTATTGGTGCCGAGCGGGCGCGCCGTACCCATCCCAATTTAATTCTGTCTATTTGCGGCGAACATGGCGGTCATCCCGATAGTATCGCTTTTTGTCGTGCAAGAGGTTTTGACTATGTTAGCTGCTCGCCGTTTCGTGTGCCGGGGGCACGTTTAGCTGCTGCACAGCTGGTAATTCGTGAAACATTTACACCGCACCGGCACTGAAAACGGCAGCCGTCTGCGACAGGATACCACTGAACCGCTATCTTTTGATCGCATTTACTGGACGTAAGCGTTTTTGCGATATAGGGACGCGCGAAAGTATAGTTCCAGTCATTTTGTGAGGTTCCATGCGGCTGTGCTTATTACTTGTCCTCTTGGCATGCGTTTGCGTGCGTCCGGCCTTTGCGGACCGACCCAAGGATGCAGCCGCCGCGCTGCTTCAATTGGATGAACGCGCGTTGCGTGGCCTCGGTCAGGCGCGCGCGCGACGCCTTTTGACGGCAATCGCGGTGCAGCAGAGCGGGCTGCGATTTACGTATGATTGGTTGAACGCTCAGCCCGTACCGTCTGGCGGGCCACAATGGCGTTGCCTTACCGAGGCGTTGTATTTTGAAGCGCGTGGTGAAACACCCGAAGGCATTGCGGCAGTGTCGGAGGTGATCTTGAACCGTGCAGACAGTCCAAGATTTCCCAATTCCGTTTGTGGTGTTATAAATGACGGCACAAGCCGTGGCAGGCATTCGTGCCAGTTCAGCTACAACTGTGACGGCAAAGCGGAATACATGACAGATCAGAACGCCTACATACGGGTTGGCAAAATTGCCCGTGCGATGATGGATGGGGCGCCAAGGATACTGACTGATGGCGCGACCTTCTACCATACATCTTCGGTAAAGCCGTCCTGGAGCGAGGTTTTCCACCGAACGGCAACGATCGGCTATCACCATTTTTACCGCCGTACTGCCCGGGTGGCATCAAATCAGTGACGTAAATCCGATCTGACGTGTCGTGTTGGGGTGACATTCGCTATATCCGGGCTGATAGTGTCGCGAAATTCTTACCAAAGGACTGTCGCCTATGTGTTCCGAGATATCGCAGGCCTTCGCTCATCCAATTGAGCGTGCCATCGCGACAGCTGCGACCTCAGCAGATCGTATTTCCGTGCGAGGCCATATTGTCGATGTGGAGATTGGTGCGTTCCAACAAGAACGGGGCACGACGCAGCGCGTGCGGTTTGATATCGTTGTGGAAGTTGTGTCCGAGCAAGCCCCTGTCGAAGATGATGTCGATCGTATCCTGTCCTATGACAAGGTTACGGAAGCCATCTACCACGAACTGGCTGCAGAGCGTCTGAACCTGCTAGAAACATTGGCAGATAGGATTGCATTGCGCATTCTGTTGGAGCCGATGGCGCAGCGTACCTTTGTCCGCATTGAAAAACTGGACAGGGGGCCCGGGGCCCTAGGGGTTGAAATCGTCCGATCGCGCCGCCAGATGCGCGACCGGCTGGACGCCGAGCAAGACGATACGCCATGCCCACGTGTCCTATTTGTCGAAAATTCTGTCTTGATGTCAGATGAATTATCCTGCCGTATCGATGACTGTTTGAACCAGTCCCCAGCTCCGATCGTGATTTGTGTGGGATTACCAAACGCACCCTGTGCGAAAGCTGCACATCCGTTGTCACAGCGGCGTATTGATCTGCTCGCTATAGAGCAAAATGCCTGGGTTCTTGCAGCGCGTGATCCGCGACTTTTGGTGGTGTCCACCCGGACAGAACTGGATTGGTCCATGCGCAATGGTCGTATCAGCGTTTGGGCCCCGTCCAAAATAGTCTTGGATTCAGGTGAAACGCTGGGTGCCATTCCAGAGGATGCCTTTGGGCTCGCGCACTGGTTCGCAAAGGAAATATCCGCTTTATCGGCTGTTGAAAAACTTGTTTGAAAACAATTGTGTTGATTAATTTTGGCAACATCGGTTTATTCGTCACACGTCTTTGCGCATTTGTTTGGTAAAAATTTTACAAGGTGAAATTCATGCAGCTCTACTATCGCCCGATAGTCAGATTTGACGTGTGTCGCCCCGACCACGCATTTCCCCTTGCCGGCGGCGCAGCCTGGTTTTCGGAGGTAGAGGTTCTATCCCGCGGCGCTCTGCCGTATTACGTCACCGCAACCGAGCTTGATCGTGAAATCAGGGACCGTCTGACGTCACCTCGAAAAATTTTTTCTGACACTTATTCAGATGGCCCTGCCATTTTGGGTATTTTGAATGTGACACCGGATAGTTTTTCTGATGGTGGACGCCATGAAGTGCCCGCGATCGCGGTGGCCCGTGGCCGGCAAATGGTCGCGGATGGGGCCGATATGATCGATGTCGGCGGAGAGAGTACACGCCCCGGCGCCCGATCTGTTCCAGTCGACGCAGAAATAGCTCGGATCGAGCCGGTCATTGCAGCGTTGCGTCATCAGGTGAGTGTTCCGATATCCATCGATACGCGCAAAATGAGAGTGGCCGAAGCGGCGCATCGTGCAGGGTGCAGCATGGTGAATGATGTGTCCGGGTTTACATACGACAGTGCGCTTGCGCCGTATTGTGCGCGCACCTCTTTACCTGTCTGTGTCATGCACGCGCAAGGCGACCCTGAAACAATGCATATTGATCCGCGTTACGATAATGTTTTGTTGGATGTTTATGATTTTCTGGATGCGCAGATCCGTATGCTTTTGGAAACTGGCATTACTCTTGATCGTATCATTGTGGATCCGGGGATCGGATTTGGAAAAACCATAGCCCATAATTTGACCCTGTTACACCGCCTAAGCCTGTTTCATGCTCTTGGCTGTCCAATCCTTTTGGGGGCCTCGCGCAAGAAATTTATTGGGATGCTGTCCGGTGTCGCTGAAGCGGGCGATCGCTTGTACGGATCTGTTGGGGTTGCTTTGGCTGCCGCGGCACATGGTGTGCAAATTCTTCGGGTTCACGATGTCTCGGCAACGCGGCAGGCGTTAGACGTTTGGAAAGCGGTTCAGCGCAGCGTTGCCTGAAACCTGTTCGGGTCGTCACGGCTGAACAACCGTCGAAGGGCTCCGTATTGGCTCAACCCTACACCTGCGAGGATCAGGCCGAGTGCTATAAATAATGTCGCAAATACCGGTTCCCCCAGAAAGAGAATGCCAGTAATGACCGATACCACTGGTACAATGTAGTTCACGATCGATAAAAAAACCGGCCCGGCCGTGCGAGCCACCACGGTGCGAATGAAATTTGCGCCTGCGGTGGGGATCAGACCCAATAATGCCAGTACTGCAAGAGTTTCAGTGTCAGGGTGAGGTGGTGGCCCCTCTACAATCAACGCCATTGCAATTACGATACATGTACCAAATACCAATGTCATAGCGGATAGCCCCAAAGGATCCATTTCGGGTAACTGGCGAATATTGATGGAACTGATTGCATAGCATGAGGCGGCGCTGATGCAGGCAAGCTGCCCAAGGGTTTCGCCCTCCAGTCCGCTGGATGTTAAGGCACTGGGGCCAATCAAAACGACCACGCCCACAAAACCTACGACAAAGCCTGTGACGCGCCGCGCGGTCATACGCTCGCCGGGAACCGTGAAATGTGCGAGAGGAAGCACAACCAGCGCGGCGCTTGCCATGCTAACGCCCGTAAACCCTGCGGTCGTGAATTGCTGACCCCAGCTGATCAACATGAACGGCACTGCACTGCTGAGCGCCCCGACAGCCATCAATCGTAGCCAGTCCTGCTTGGTTGGGTGTACCCGAAATAAACGCGCGCCACGCAAACGCCAAATTATACATGTCAGCAATGCTGCAAAGCTGATCCTGCCTGCCGCCAGCCAGAATGGAGTGATGCCGCGCAGCGCGATTTCGATAAATAGAAACGTACTGCCCCAGACCAGACCGAGGAGGGCGATCATCAGCCAGCTGCGTGGCGTTATCAGTGGAGATTGGACCATAAATCATGTCACTTTAACAAACAGTGTGCGGTGTAGGGGTCTGCTTGCAGCTAGGACAAAATCAAACCGCGAGCCTCATTTCATTTTTGTCCCAATGGCACGAAAAAAACGGAGGCCGCAAGGCCCCCGTTGATCGCAATACAGCTATTTTTCAAATTTAGTTCTTGGCCTTATCAACCATTTTGCCTGCACTTATCCAAGGCATCATGCCACGCAGTTTTTCACCGACGGCTTCAATCTGGTGTGCGTCATTGTTGCGACGGATTGCTTTGAAGCTAGGCTGTCCGACGGCGTTTTCCTGCATGAAGTCCCGCACGAAGCGACCGGTCTGGATGTCGGTCAGAACCTCTTTCATCCGGGCTTTGGTCTCATCATAGGGCAGGATCCGCGGGCCAGAGACGTATTCGCCATACTCGGCCGTGTTCGAGATCGAGTAATTCATGTTGGCAATACCGCCTTCGTAGATCAGATCCACAATCAGCTTTACTTCGTGCAGACACTCGAAATAGGCCATTTCGGGCTCGTAACCGGCTTCGACAAGCGTTTCAAAGCCCATGCGGATCAGTTCAACCAGACCGCCGCATAGAACGGCCTGTTCGCCGAACAGGTCGGTTTCGCATTCTTCCTTGAAGTCTGTTTCGATGATGCCGGACCGACCACCACCGATTGCCGAGCAATAAGACAGACCGATTTCCAGGGCACGACCAGTGGCATCGTTGTCAACAGCAACAAGACACGGCACGCCGCCGCCTTTGGTATATTCGCCGCGTACGGTGTGACCGGGCCCTTTGGGCGCCATCATGATCACGTCAACGCCGGCCTTTGGCTCGATCAGGCCGAAATGCACGTTCAGGCCATGGGCGAATGCAATAGCTGATCCTTCACGCAGGTTGTCATGGACGTATTTTTTGTAGGTTTCGGCCTGCAATTCGTCTGGCATCGTGAACATGATAACATCGCACCATGCCGCAGCCTCGGCGATACCCATAACGGCCAGGCCTTCGCCTTCGGCTTTGGCTGCGCTTGCAGAGCCTTCGCGCAAAGCAACAACCACGTTCTTTGCACCACTGTCGCGCAGGTTCAGCGCGTGGGCGTGTCCTTGACTGCCATAGCCGAGAATTGCCACTTTTTTGTCTTTGATAAGGTTAATATCGCAATCACGATCGTAATAGACGCGCATCGGTGCAGCCCCTTGTTTGGTTAAGATTGTGCGGCATGATACGGTTAAGTTTTCTAAATGTGTTTGCGTAATTTCATATTTTCTACAATATAATGCATGGTTCATTCTCAAAAACATTGATAATTGGAAATTTCATGCTCAGTGATACAGATCGCCGAATTCTGAGATACTATCAAAGTGATCCCAAAACGACGATGTCGGATCTTGCCAAGGCAGCAGGGGTGACCGGTTCGACATTGTCGCGGCGTCTCGACAAGTTGCGTGAGCAGGGTGTTTTGCATGGTCTACGTGGTCGGATCAATTGGGCGGCATTGGGATACTCTGTCGACGTCTCTTTGCGGATCACGTTGGACAAGACGCAACCGCGTGCCTTTGATGAGTTTATTGCCGCGGCCCGCAAGGTGCCAGAGGTGACGCAGATCCAGACCTTTTTGGGCCGCGTGGATGTGCGTCTCGAAGTTATCGCGCGGGATATGGCGCATTACCAACAAGTGTACCGGGACCGCCTGCTTGTGCTTCCGCATATCGCGGATGTCGAGGCATTGATGCATGTGGCACGCGTCAAATCTGATGAAAGGTTACCCTTATGACTGCATTGGACGAGACGGATTGCGCCTTGTTGCGGGCATGGTCAGAGGATGCAACGCTTGGGGCCGGGGCTTTGGGGCGGATGGTTGGTCTCAGCCAGCCTGCGGCCTGGCGACGGTTGGTGCGTCTGCGCGAGGCCGGAGTTATGGGGGATGTGTGGCTGGATATGGATCTTCAGGCGCTTGGTTTTGGCGTGACGGTGTTTCTTGGGGTGAAGCTTGCCACAAAAGGCCGCGTCAGTCTGGACGATTTTGAACGTGCCGTCACGGCTATCCCCGAGGTGCAGACCGTTGAACATGTGCTGGGATTATACGACTATCGCCTGCGGGTTACTGCGCGGGACATTCCTGATTTCGAACGCGTGTTGCGCCGCAGAATTATGACCCTGCCCGGCGTGGGGGATGTCGAAGCCAACGTGCTTCTTTCCGAAGAGCGTCGTCCGGGTCCGATCTGAAACCCTGCGAACCTGTGCCGCGCCTTAAGCGATAAATCGGGTCTTTCCTCGATCACATGACAAAGGCTAAGGTTCTGGCTACCCAGCAGGAGAACCCACATGGCTTTGCTTGATACCATCGACCCAAACGGGTTGGACGAATTCTCGGTTGTTTTCACGGACCGTTCACTCAATCACATGTCGGCTGACTTTCAAAAAGTGATGTGTGATATCTCATCAATGTTACGCGAGGTGTATTGCGCCGACGGTGTTGCAGTTATTCCCGGTGGCGGAAGCTACGCGATGGAAGCTGTTGCCCGACAATTTGCCCGTGATGCAGACCAGTTGGTGGTGCGCAACGGATGGTTCAGCTTTCGCTGGAGCCAGATTTTCGAGGCTGCGGGCTTTGGCGGCACGACCACTGTGATGAAGGCACGCCAGACTGGCAATGATCCGCAAGCCCCGTTTGCGCCTGCGCCGATCGAAGATGTCGTGGCCAAAATCCACGAGGTCCGCCCCAGTATAGTGTTTGCGCCGCATGTCGAGACATCTGCCGGTGTCATGCTGTCGGATGCCTATATCAGTGCGCTGGCCGCAGCTGCACATGAGGTTGATGCGCTTATGGTGTTGGATTGTATCGCCTCTGGCTGCGCTTGGGTGGATATGCGTGCCACAGGCGTGGACGTGCTGATCTCGGCGCCGCAAAAGGGATGGTCGGCAACGCCCTGCGCGGGGCTTGTGATGATGTCTGATCGGGCGCTTGCGCGGCTGGACGTCACACAGTCAGACAGTTTTGCAGTTGATCTGGGCAAGTGGACACAGATCATGCGCACGTATGAAGGTGGCGGTCACGCCTATCATGCAACGATGCCCACTGATGGTTTGCGCAGTTTCCGCGATACCATGGCAGAGACACGAGAGTACGGATTCGAAAAGTTGCGCGACGCGCAATTCGATCTGGGAGAGCAGGTGCGGGCCTCTTTGTCGCGACATGGCATCAAATCTGTTGCCTCCGATGGGTTCGCAGCCCCAGGTGTAGTCGTCAGTTATACTGATAATCCCGAAATTCAGTCTGGGCGGGCGTTTGCGGCTCAGGGAATGCAGATCGCTGCGGGTGTGCCTTTGGCGTGTGATGAACCCGATGGGTTTTCGACCTTCCGCCTCGGGCTTTTTGGCCTCGATAAGCTGTATGACGTGCCCGGAACTGTCGCACGGCTCGATGCTGTTCTGAACAGAGTTCTGACCTGAGATCATCCTACCGTCTGGGCGCGGTCAGTTTGCGCCCAGACCCAAACGCATCAGTGCGGTGCGAAGCGGTTTTATCCCGTATAATGTCCGAAGTCCCTGAGCCCGTAGGTCCCGCAGTGCCGGCGCCTGCGCCATTGACGCGTGATTCAACGCGGTGATCCCGGCAACGCGCATGCGCACATCGACCATGCGCGCGCGTTCGTATTGCCGCAGCATTACGGTGCTGCCCAGTTCTTGTTTATGTGTCAAAGCCAGATCCCGCAAAGTGGTCAGGTCCTTAAGGCTCATATTCAGGCCTTGCGCTCCGATCGGTGGGACGACATGGGCAGCTTCGGCGACAAGCGCCAGACGCTGTGCTGTCAAAGCCTCGGCGTACTGACTGATAATCGGCCAGACGGTGCGCCGTGAGGCCACGTTCAATTGGCCAAGAACTCCACAGCTGCGGATGTTGATCACGTCATCAAACTCTGACTGTGGCAATGCGGCCAAACGTGTGGCCTCGGGACCTTTTTCCATCCAAACAACGGCCGAGCAGGGCTTTCCATCGCGATTGGGCAGTGGAACAAGTGTGAACGGGCCGCCTGTTCTATGGATCTCGGTTGAGACGTTTTCATGCGGGATCGTATGTGTCACGGCAAACGCCAGCGCTTTCTGGCCAAACCGTGTTGTTTTGATGCCGATACCTGCCTCTTGCCGCATGGCGGATTGGCGACCATCGGCGGCGATGACCAATTTGCAGCGTCTTGATGTTCCATCACTCAATTGTACGCGTGCTTCGTCAGAGCGGGTCAGCAGACGCTTTGCGCTCAGACCGAAGCAGACTGAAACAGTGGGGAGGGTTTCAAGATGCGCTAGAATTTCACGCCGCAGCAACCAGTTCGGCAGGTTCCAGCCAAAAGGTAGATCGTCCTGCAAATCGGCTGCGTCGAAATCGCGGCTTACGTGGACCTCGGGGTCGGGCCCGCCGGCATCAACAATCCGCATAACCTGCAACGGCGTCGCATGGGGCTGCAAGCGATCCCAAAGTCCGATATCCGCAAGGAACGCGCGTGCCGGTTGCAAAAAGGCAGTCGTCCGCAAATCGGATGCCGGATCGGCGGCCTGTGTCACAGGAGGTTGCGGATCGACACAAAGCACAGAAAAACCAGCCGCACCAAAGGCCGCAGCAGCGCTCAGCCCCGCGATGCCACCACCTGCAATCAGGACATCATGATCCATGTGTGTTGCTCCATTCAGAATTATTCAGACTGAAATAGCCGTATATACTAACGTATGATGATATCGCCACCGCGTGTTACCTCTGCTTGGCCGCCGGGAACCCGAAGTATCAAGGTATCAAACTCTGGATCCGCCTTGGACGACACGCTCGATCCATAAACAGGCTGTCCACGGGTCAAGAGCTCACCAATACACTCAGGATCGTTACTCTTGTTCACGAAGTACGTTTTAAAGTATGTCTTTCCGTTGATCTCAACCGCGTGATTGGCTGACCGGTAGAAAAAATTCTCTGCATACAAGCCAAAAACCTCGTCGTGTTCGTTTTTTGACTGAAGGCCGGTACACACCAAGGCAGCAGTCCTGAATTCGTCATCGGATGGAACAAACAGAGGGGGCCCGAAGAAATCCGCAGCAACAGTGTGTGGTGCCATGAGAATTGATCCTGTTAGAATTGAGACTGCCATTCCCTGTTTCAAACTATTTCCCGTCTTCCTAACAATTCAAATTTGGCATGCAACGCTGTCCGATTTTCAATCACATGTGAGCATAATATTTGCGCCCATCCATCGATTTGCGCGGTGTGCGCGACTGTCTTGGTTGCCCTGAACGCGGCCCTGGTCGTAATCCAATCGTTGAAATGCGGATGCGTGCCGTCCGATCGCCCGTCTTTAGTATATATAGAACACCTCGTTGCGTATGTTTGTGCAATTTCTGCCGATCAACGTATCCTGCAGGGATTATGTCGCAATGCGACTTTTGTGACCCGCCCCTCAAATATATCCGATTTGGTCACCTGATATGGGGTTGAGACCTTGTCACAACTTAGACCACCGTTCCCAAAAATTCAGTCAGATCATCGGTGTGATACTGGATATGTGGTGCAGGTTGCGCTGTCGGGGCGACGTGGATGGTTTGCATCCCAAGCTTATGTGGCACCGCCAGATTCCGCGGATCATCCTCAAACATGGCTGCATTTTTTGGATCAAGTTTGTCTCGTGCAAAGACCGTCTCAAAAGCGCGTTGTTCGGGCTTGGGAAAGAAATCGGCATGTTCTACGCCGTAGATCGCGTCAAACAACCCATCCAGTTTGCGGGCTTTGATCACCTTTTCGGCGTAGGGAGCTGTTCCGTTGGTATAAATAATCCGGCGGCCTGGCAGGGATGCGATCCTGTCTGCCAGATCTGGTGCGGGGGTCAGGACACTAAAGTCGATATCGTGCACGTCGGTCAGATAGGGACCCGGGTCCACATTATGTTCGCGCATCAATCCGGCAAGTGTCGTGCCGTACTGTTTCCAATAGGCGTGGCGCAAATGATCAGCTGTTGCGCGATCAACGTCTAGCGATTGCATGACCCATCGTGTCATGCGCACCTCGATCTGGTCAAACAAACGTGTCGCAGGTGGGTATAGTGTGTGGTCCAAGTCGAAAACCCATGTATTCACATGGGCAAATTGCGCGCGCGTCATCCTGATCTCCTATCGGTCGTACACTATCTATCCCGAGCACAGCCCTCTATCAACGCCGGGCTTGCCTCAGCCCCTCTTGCACCTTTAGAGTTTACAAAGGGAGGCAGCGATCAGCCCATGAAAACACACAACAAAGACGCCTATGCCTTGATCCTTGACGCGATTGATGGCGGCATGTTTCGTCCGGGGGATCGGTTGGTTGAAAGTGATCTGGCCGACAGGTTCGGGGTGTCGAGAACACCAATCCGCGAGGCTCTGCAGCGGTTGGAGACGCAGTCTTTGCTCACTCGCGATGGACGCTCGCTGATCGTGGCGTCACTGGATCACGGACAGTTGGCCGATTTATATGCCGTGCGGACCGAACTGGAAGGACTGGCTGCAAGGCTGGCATCGCGGCATGCAACAGAAGAAGAGATCATTGTTTTGCGTGACATGGTCGAAGAGGATCGCGCGTTGATTAATGATCCGTCCGCACTTGCTCGTGCCAATCGCAGATTCCACAAAATGATACATCTGGCGTCTCACAATCGATTTTTGGTACAGCAACTGGGACTTGTTCACCGGTCCATGGCGCTGATGGCGACCACATCGCTTGCAGCAAAAGGTCGGGGGGCTGTCGCTTTGGCCGAACACGGAGCGATTGTTGAAGCAATTGCTGCCCGGGATGAAGATGCCGCCTATGCCGCGCTGAAAGATCACATTTCGGTGGCGTTTGTGACGCGCTTGAAATTGGATGCCTCATCTGGGGAAAGTTAACGAACACTGACAGCTCGCGTGTCGCCTTAGGCGTCATTTGTCAGCACGCGTTACCTGTTCCCCTTGCCAATTGCAGATTGAATGCGTATCTGGTGTCGCAGGATATGAAAGGCACTTCAGATGGCGCTTACCAACCCGCTCCAGTTTGTTCAGCAAGTTCGTGCTGAAGCCTCAAAAATCGTGTGGCCTACGCGTCGCGAGGTTATGTTGACGTCCGCAATGGTGTTTGTGTTCACAACCATCTGTGCGATCTTCTTCGCGATTGTGGATCTTGGTATACGCCAGGGCCTGCAGGGTATTCTGTCGTTGTTCTGAAAACGCCGGGTCTTGCATTTAACAGCATGCTTGGGTAGCTAGAACACTAATGTAAAGGGCGTGCGCTGATTCGAGGTGCACGCCCTTACTTTATCCCCGGCGGGGTAATTACTTTAGCGACTGACTGGCGTGCGCCAGGTTGGAAAATAAAAGGGCATAGGGTTATGGCGAAACGGTGGTATTCGGTCAGCGTGCTGTCGAACTTTGAAAAAAAGATCGCAGAACAGATCCGGCAAACGGCCGAAGAGCAGAACCTCACAGATCAGATTCAAGAAGTTCTTGTCCCCACGGAAGAGGTGATTGAAGTCCGCCGTGGCAAGAAAGTAACGACTGAACGGCGGTTCATGCCCGGCTATGTCTTGGTACGTATGGAAATGTCAGACCAAGGCTATCACCTTATCAACTCGATCAACCGTGTCACCGGATTCCTTGGACCGCAAGGGCGGCCGATGCCGATGCGTGACGCAGAGGTCGAGGCGATCTTGGGACGTGTTGCCGAGGGCGAAGAAGCTCCACGCACGTTGATCCACTTTGATGTGGGTGAGCGGGTCAAGGTCAACGATGGCCCGTTCGAAGGCTTTGACGGCATGATCGAACAGGTTGATGACGAAAACCAGCGGCTCAAAGTATCGGTGTCGATTTTTGGTCGTGAGACCCCTGTGGAGCTGGAATACACACAGGTCGTCAAGCAAGTGTAACCCATCCCGCCATGCTAGTGGTGGCGACGGGCAGCCTTGGCCGTGTGTGATGTTCGTTAGGGCCGGTTGCTGACCGTGACAGGCGCGGCGTTGCCAGCACAGAACTGAGCCTGAAACCCTAACTGCAATATGTAGCGCACGGACTGCCCCCAAAGGGGTCTGTGTGTCATATGTTAGTTTTTTAGTGTGTCGATGTCGCTACTAAGCGGTTTTGCGATGTGGGCGCGGCCTTTGCGGTGTGATCCAACGCATCAGGTCGCGACGTCCCATGCATGGTTTTGTCCCAGTAAAATGGATTAACAAGCAATTCCCATAAAGCTTTATACATCGCTATGGTTCCGAGCGGATAATAGATCATCAGCGTTGGCACCCAAATCTTAAGATTATGGTGCGGGCTGCGCGACAAGGCGACCCAGCCCACCAACAGGGCAACCAATTCCGACGCAATAAATGCGCAGGTTACACTCCAAACCATAAAATCGCCCATCAAGGACGGAAACGGATGTGGCATGCCCAAAAGGACCAGCCAAAACGACCAGAGCAGCGGTGCCAGTGAAAACTGTAAAATTGTGGCCAGAAAAATCAGCTGGACGCCGACAAAACGCCATGTGCCGAGATCTTTCCACAAAAGCACGGGCTGGCGCATGTGCACGAGATAAGTGATGACATACCCTTTGAGCCATCTTGATCGTTGCTTAATCCAAGGCCAAGGACGGTTGTTGGCCTCTTCCTGTGTCACGGTGCGCAATACTTCGGTTCGATACCCTTGACGTGCCAGACGTATACCAAGGTCCGCGTCCTCGGTCACGTTATGCGCATCCCATCCGTGCGCGGCCTGTAATACATGCCGGCGAATAAACATCGTGGTCCCACCCAGAGGAATCGGTAGCCCCAGCCGGGCCAAGCCCGGCAGCAAAAGCCGGAACCAGATCGCGTATTCGATCGTGAAGCAGCGCGATAACCAGTTTGCAGTAGGATTGTAATAATCAAGAATGCCTTGGACGCAGTCGACCTTAGGGTTGTGCGAAAAATAAGCCACCACACGATCGATTTGATCGAGCGCCGGCGCATCTTCGGCGTCATAAATACCGACAATGTCACCCTGTGCAAAATTCATCGCAAAATTCATGGCGCGGGGTTTTGTGCGGACTGTGCCATTTGGCACGTCAATCACGCGAATCCATTCGGGCAAATCTATGCCCTTTAATACTGACCGCGTTTGGATGTCATTTGCTTCAAGGATCAAAAGCACCTCCAAGCGATGATGCGGATATTTAAGGGCCGTCAAACGGGTCAGGAGTGCATTCGCAATATCTTGTTCGCGAAATAATGGAACCAAAAGAGTGACCACAGGCAGAACTGCGTCCGGGTGTTGTATGACAGGCGAAGAGGCTTTGTAGGTATTGCTCGCGAAAAAGGCAGCCACCTTTAGGATCTGAGCCGCCAACATGGACAAAAGTGCAAGGCAGATCGCTACATTGAGAGCGACAGCCGGAATGGTCAGTAAGGACGTTGTAACCAGAACCAAAACGCTTAATAGAAAGAGCCAACTCCCGGGTTTGATTTGATTAAAGTTCCTGCAACTTAGTTGGGCAGGCACCGTGTTTTCAGCTGCATATGCCAATTCGTTACCTGATTGGGCTAAAATGGCGGCCTCAAACGCGTTACGTGTCACTGGCCAGACATCCAAAGGACCAAATCGAAGCCGCAGCTTATGCAAATCTGTGTCGGTCAGACCGCAGGTTGCAATCTCTAACACGCCCGTCCTTGAACGCCGCAGTGGCAGGGCGCCGATTGATAGGCTCTCTTGTGGTGACATCAGACCGCAAAGATCGGGATCGGGTACAAGCGGATCGGCCTTTACCGGCTGCGGCACAGCGATGTGCCGATGCTCTTGTGAGAACGGTGTAGACAGATCCTGCATGGCAACCCCGCGTTTGTGACACGGAGCAATTCACCAAAACGAAGTTAACAGGCGATTAACCCTTTAGATTGCATTAACCATCGCGGGATTTACTTATGCGCTTGGGGTACCGGTGTGTCATCGCAAAGGCTGCAATCATGCCGTCGCGTGCTCTTTCATGGACGCAGCGAACCGTTCAAACAGGTAAAAACTGTCTTGCGGGCCGGGGCTTGCCTCGGGATGGTGTTGTACGGAAAAGACTGGCTTGCCAGTAACCTTCAAGCCGCAGTTTGACCCATCAAACAAAGAGACGTGACTTTGTTCGACACCGCTTGGCAGGGTATCTGCATCCACAGCAAACCCGTGATTCATCGAGGTGATTTCGACTTTTCCAGTGGCCAATTCCTTGACCGGATGATTGGCGCCGTGATGTCCATGATTCATCTTTATGGTCCGCGCACCAAGGGCCAGCGCCAGCATCTGATGTCCAAGACAGATACCAAAAATGGGAATATCTTTTTTCAGGATTTCCTGAATCATCGGCACGGCATAGGTGCCCGTGGCTGCCGGATCCCCTGGCCCATTGGACAAAAAGACCCCCTGAGGGTTATGGGCCATGACCTCTTCGGCTGTGGCTGTGGCCGGAAGGACGGTGACATCACATCCCGCAGAGGCAAGGCAGCGCAGGATGTTGCGCTTTGCACCATAGTCAACGGCAACGACTTTGAATGGTGCCTCTTTTTGCTGGACATACCCCTCGGGCCAAGCCCACCGCATTTCGTTCCAGCGGTAGCTTTGAGCGCAGGTGACATCTTTGGCTAGATCCAAGCCTTCAAGCCCGGCAAAATGACGGGCAGCATCCACAAGCGCGTTTGTGTCGAAAACACCATCGGGATGATGGGCGAGTGCTGCATGCGGAGCACCTTGCAGGCGAATGGCCCGTGTCAGCCGACGTGTGTCTATCCCGCCGATGGCAACCCGCCCACGCGCAGCCAGCCAATCCGACAGCTGTTGCGTTGCGCGCCAGTTTGAACTGGCTGTCGGCATCCATTTGACAACCATACCCTCAGCGACAGGATCCGCCGTTTCATCATCTTCCGGCGTAACACCGGTATTGCCGATGTGTGGAAACGTGAATGTTACGATCTGGCCGGCGTAGGACGGATCTGTCATGATCTCCTGATACCCGGTCATGGCCGTGTTAAAGCATAGCTCTGCTACCTTAGTGCCCGTGGCGCCGAACCCCTGACCATAAAATAATGTACCATCTGCCAGCGCAAGGCAGGCTGTGGGTGTCTCGGCGACAAGGTGGGCCATATGCGGTCTCCGGGTATCAGATCAGGGTAAATCGACGGCAAACTACGGCTAAGCAGAAGACGGGTCAAGGGTAAGAAAAAAAAGAGTATTTATCAAAATCAATTGGTTAGAGATGTCTGGCATTGCTTGCCTGACAGGGTGGTTTCGCCTAAGGTGCGCTGGCGTTGGCCAAACTGGCTTTGAAGCATAGGGGGACGTTGTGGAACTTCGTACACGTGTGACAGCTGCTATGAAGCAAGCTATGAAGGACAGAGACAGCGCAAAGCTGTCAACGATCCGGCTCATCAACGCTGCGATCAAGGATCGCGATATAGCAGCGCGAGGCAGTGGCAGTGAAGACGGAGTGGATGACACTGCTATTTTGGAAATCCTCGGCAAAATGGTCAAGCAACGGCGGGAAAGTGCGCGAACCTACGAAGAGGGGGGGCGACTTG
The DNA here is from genome assembly GCA_038138625.1 of Roseivivax sp. Lineage (GTDB taxonomy): Bacteria > Pseudomonadota > Alphaproteobacteria > Rhodobacterales > Rhodobacteraceae > JAQXDR01. Next base: position 7,384 of record JAYQEA010000009.1, on the reverse strand, counting down.
ATCTGGCCGAGGCAGAGCTGGCAGAAATTCCGGTCATTGAAGACTTTTTGCCGCGAAAGCTCAGCGACGCAGAGGTCGAAACCGCTATTTCAGCGGCCCTGACCGAGGTTGGTGCAAGCTCTTTGCGGGATATGGGTAAGGTCATGGGCCTGCTGAAATCCAAATACACGGGGCAGATGGACTTTGGGTCAGTCGGAGGCCAGGTCAAGACCAAGCTTGCGCAGGGATAGGCCGTGGTCTTGTTGCGGGGATGTGCTGTTCTTTGAGGCTGTGCAACAAACGCGGACAACTGGCGTCAGGGTCGTTCGATCCGTGTAATGCCAACGGATGCAGCACGCGCTAGTCCAACGTCCAATGACATGGGAATGTATTCCCCCTGACGCCAGCGTTCGCCCAAGTCATCATAATGACGTGACAAAAGGTGGCCGGACTGTCCTGTCGCGGTGATAAAGACGGAACTGTCCGGGTCTGCCAGATCGTAGACCCCGCGGTAGCCTGCACCATGCACATTCAAAAATGGCTGCGGGAGCGTGCCGCTGGTCCGCCCACGCTGCAATGTGTGATCCCCTCCCGATGTTGGCTGTCGAATATTGACGAAATAGTTCAGGACCGGAACGTCGCCCAAAACCGGGTGGTCATGGGTGGCCTCGTGTGCCGCGCCCCATCGCAAAGCCTCCAGATTACGGCCGAACTGTTCTTCGATCCAGATGATGGCATCATCCAAACCAAGGCGTGCCATTTCTGTACAGGTCTCGATCCGTGTCGAGAGTAAAACATCGCACCACGCCGATGCACCGCCTATGTCGCGAAAGACACGTTCTATAAAAAGCGGATCCATATGGGCAAATTCCTCAGCCAGCGGTCCAAGATCATCGCGGATCAGGCGTTGCTGAAGAAAATGCATCCATGCGGCATAAATCAAAGGTTCGGGAAGATGTTCGTTCATCTCGCCATTCCAGTCGGCCAAAAGATCCAACGCGCGTTTACGTTGGGCCTCCGCGGTGCCTGAAGCGGCGCTCTCTCCGGTGTACCAAAGATCCGCGCCAACCAGCAAAAGCAGCTGTGCTGCTGGTGAAACGGTGTCCAGCTGCGCCTCGACAAAGCTGTTGCGCGTGTGCACTTGACGGCTTGTCATCATGCGTTGCCATCGCTTTACGCGCTGGGTGTCGCCCCATGAATGGCTGATATGTTCCGGATATGGTCGATCAATCATCTTGTTGTTGGTATTGCCCACAATACCGCCTGTTGGATTGATAAACTCGGGGTTGATATCTTGTGGAAATATACCCAACCAACGGTTCTCGGCCTTCCAACCAAGGGCGGGCAGACGTCCTTGACTGTCGTGGTCGGCATGGCGGCGGGGCAGTGCACCGATGGTCCGCATCGCAATGCCCGAGGTGTCTATAACGGTCAGATTTTGTGAGGGTGCAATGAACCCTTCGGAGGCCGTGAGCATGTCTTCAACCGTCTGACTTGTCATGATATTGATTGCCGCGGTCATTGAGGTGTCCTCGGACGACAAGGCAGTCCATCCAAGGGACATCACATGTCCCGGCGGGGTCACTGCCGATAAATCCCAGACCGTTCCCGGTAGAACCGGGCCATTTTCTGTCCAGCGCAACGTCGCTGTAACCGGCGTCTCATCCTTGATTTGAATGATGGTGCGCCGCGTGTCAAAATCAGCCCACCCGTCGGGCGTGCGGTACTGTTCGGGATTGTCTGGGTTCAACTCTTCAACAAAAAGATCCTGATCATCCAGATAACTCGAGGTCAGTCCCCAGGCGACGTTGTCTGATCGTCCAACCAAAAGCGCAGGAATCCCGGGAATGGACCCCCCGATGACGCCACCGGTCGGAAGCTCTAATCTGGCAAGATACCAAATGGTTGGCGCGGTAAATCCCAGATGCGGATCATTGGCCAAAAGACTGCCGCGATTGGCAGAGCGATGCGGTGCGGCCGCCCATACATTCGAGGCGCCAGCCAAACCGCGTTCTGGCGAGGGCCAAAGGGCGGCCTGTTCCAGCGGTTTTGTGTCTGTCCATGGGGGAACACCGGGCACGAGGCTGGCATATTCAGGTAGATCTGCGATCCCACGCCCCGGCACGTCGGGCAAAATATCGGCAAGGCGCGCAGGGTCCGGGACGGCCAGCGACGTCCGTGCGCGCAACACTTCTTCTTGCAGATGGCCCGCCAGTTGCAGCGCCATCAGTTTGATCATGACAATGCTGTCTGTGGCGGTCCAAGGAGAGATTGGCGTATTGAATAAAAACAGCTCCGGTGCGCCGCGGCCCAGACTGTCGCGATTGATTTCTGACAGACGCGCGTTCACACCCTGCGCATAGGCGGCCAAGGCTTCTTGTGTCTGCGGGTCCTGCAGGGGCAGGGAAGCTTTGGCAGCGCCATAAATATCGAGGCGGCGCAACAGCTTATCGGTGTCGACTGTGCGGGTGCCAAAGACTTCGGACAGCCGACCCTGTGCGGTGCGACGCATAACAATCATCTGCCATAGCCGGTCTTGCGCATGCGCATATCCCAGACCAAAGAATACGTCCTGATCGGTCGCCGCAAAAATATGTGGGATGTTATTGTTGTCGCGGACGATTTCGACGTCTGATATCAGGCTGCCATTGGTCAGGACCTTGTCGTATTCAGGCAAAGATCTGCTGGCAAGATAGTAAACCATGACCACCGCGAGCACAGCCACAACCAGCAGGCCCGTTGTAATCCTCAAAAGCCAGTGAAACACCTGTCCCATTGCCGATCCTTTTTTGTGTGCGTGCGGGTTGCGGTTACCTGTGCGCAGAGGGCTTGCCAAGAGGCGCGCGTACGGGCATCCCTCAATCAACAGTTATAATGGAGAGCACGGCATGGCCAAAGTAGCATTTTTAGGATTGGGCGTGATGGGATACCCTATGGCAGGGTATCTGAAAAAAGCCGGACATGATGTCACTGTGTACAACCGAACCATCAGCAAGGCGGAGAAATGGAGCGCGGAATTCGGTGGAAGCCATGCGCCCACGCCCCGGACCGCCGCTGACGGGGCCGAGTTTGTTATGGCCTGCGTTGGAAATGACGACGATCTGCGCTCTGTTTGTCTGGGCGATGACGGCGCGTTTGCTGGTATGAGCGCAGGTGCCATTTTCGTGGATCATACAACCGTGTCTGATACGGTTACCAAAGAGCTGTCCCGAATTGCCTCGGAAAATGATCTTGGCTATGTCGATGCGCCGATTTCTGGTGGGCAGGCGGGTGCTGAAAACGGTCAACTGGTGGTTATGTGCGGCGGACTTCAGCAGCATTATGAAAGCTCCGAGCCATTGATTGGTGCGTATTCCAAGCTTTGTCGTCGTCTTGGTGATACAGGTGCGGGCCAGATGTGCAAAATGGTCAATCAGATTTGCATTGCGGGACTGGTACAAGGCCTGTCCGAAGGTTTGCACTTTGCCGAAAAAGCAGGTCTGGACGGCCGTGCCGTGGTCGAGGTTATCGCCGGCGGCGCAGCGGGCAGCTGGCAAATGGCAAATCGTCATGAAACGATGATGGATGATCATTTCGAACACGGTTTTGCCGTGGACTGGATGCGCAAAGACCTGGGAATCTGCCTTTCGACGGCGGATCGTACCGGGGCAAGTCTGCCCGTAACGGCTTTGGTTGATCAGTTCTACAAAGACGTTCAGAAACTGGGTGGTGGACGCTGGGATACATCGTCGTTGCTGAAACGTCTGCGGTCATTGGACAACTGACGTGGTCTGAAAGTGAATTTTTGCCTGTATTCGGCAAATTCCACATTGCCCATTGTAATTCCGCCACATCCTCCACTATGTTCGCAGCACGAGCCGCTGCGAAAGACGCTGTGGCACGGCGAGTTTCCCCTGCGCGGAAAGAGTGTCAAAAGCCTTCTGTCCCCGTCGGAGTTATCAGGCCGAAAGGTCGGAAAATATGCCTGGACCGCTGACGCGGCGGGTTAGAGTTGGGCGTGACACGCGTAAAGTGGCCACGTCGGAGACATAAACGCGATGCAAAGCGCGACGAATACGAGGCAGGATCAAGGCGCGGCACGCGCCCTCGGTATACCTGCGCGCGCGCCTATCGCCCTCACAAGACACCCGCATCGATGCTTGGCCCCACCGGGTCTGGTAGAGGTGCGATGTGCAATTGGATTACATGGCAAAGAAAATGCTTATCGATGCCACACACGCGGAAGAAACCCGTGTCGTGTTGGTAGATGGAAACAAAGTTGAAGAGTTTGACTTTGAATCTGAAAACAAACGCCAGCTTGCTGGCAACATATATTTAGCAAAGGTTACAAGAGTAGAGCCCTCGTTGCAGGCAGCGTTTGTCGATTATGGCGGAAATCGTCACGGATTCCTCGCCTTTTCGGAAATTCATCCGGATTATTATCAGATCCCGGTTGCTGACCGCGAGGCTCTCATGGCTGAAGAGCGCGCGCATGCCGAAGCTATGCGTGTCAAGGATGATGAGGAACCGAAGCCTGTGCGCTCGCGTCGGAAACGCTCGCGCCGCAAGGGCGACGACTCGCAAGATGGTTCCGAAGCAATTGCAGGAATGGAAACCATAGATCTCGGAGGCGACGATGAACCCTCCGAGCCCGCTTATGTAGATGACGCAGATGCTTTGAATGGGTCTGTACCTGAATCCCGATCCTCAGATGATGAGGGTAAGGATGCAGCTGTTGACCTTGCTGCTGACAAGATGCCTTCACCCTCTCAACAGGATGAGAGCGGCCCGTCAGACGAGGGCAATGTAGCAGTTGCTGATGTCGTGCCCACGACACCGGCTGCCATTGGCGATGACACAGTCGAGCTAGGTGATACCGGCGACGACCTGGCTGCTGTTGATGAGGAGGCCGCCGCGGCACCTGCATCCGAGGATACGCCTACGACCCCTGCGGCTGACGAACATCCAGACAGCTCTGAAGACGCCGCGACGCAAACCGCCGAAACTGCGGCTGATAGTGACACCGATGACCAGAGCGGCATCGAGGATGCGCCCGTGTCTTCAAAAGGCACACCGCCAATTGCAATGGCAATCGAGAGTGACGACCCTGTCATAACGTCCGATGATTCAGAGGTGTCGTCTGAGGAGGCTGTCGTCAAAGCGCCTGCGAGTGACAGCGGCCCCGCGGGACCATCGCAAAATACGCGGCAAACGGAGGATGTTTCGTCACAAACTGATCCACAGGAGCCACAAGAGGACCCTCAGCCTGCGATTGTTGAAGCACAACCCGAGCCAAAATCGGAACAGGAACCTGAAGCAGAGGCAGCGCTGAAGGCGGACGTGCCCGCGTCCAAGAACGAGGCGTCGTCGCCAGAGGCAGAGGCCGACGCCGCTTCTGAAACATCTTCAAAAGATGAAACCAAGCCGGCGCGGCGAACGTCTTCCAAATCGTCTTCTCGCAACAGATCCCGGTCGCGCGCAAAAAATACGGAGAAAGAAGAAGTTGCTCCGCAGGATGCAACCGATGACGATGACGGCATTGAAGATGTCGCCTACACTGACGACGAAGAAGATATCCGTCCCGTCAGAAAGCCGAGGGTCCGACGCTACAAGATTCAGGAAGTGGTCAAGGTGCGCCAGATCATGCTGGTGCAGGTGGTCAAGGAAGAGCGCGGAAATAAAGGCGCGGCCCTTACGACATATCTCTCGCTTGCTGGTCGTTACTGCGTACTGATGCCCAACACGGCGCGCGGTGGTGGGATTAGCCGCAAGATCACCAATGCCGTGGATCGCAAAAAGCTCAAAGAGATCGCCACCGGAATTGATGTTCCTGACGGCGCCGGCCTGATTATCCGTACCGCGGGTGCCAAGCGGACCAAGACCGAGATCAAGCGCGATTACGAATACCTCCAGCGTCTGTGGGAACAGATCCGTGAACTGACGCTGCAGTCTATTGCTCCGGCGAAAATATATGAAGAAGGCGATCTGATCAAACGGTCAATCCGCGATCTTTATAACCGCGAGATCGATGAGGTTCTGGTCGAAGGGGAACGTGGGTATCGCGTTGCGAAAGACTTCATGAAAATGATCATGCCGTCGCACGCAAAAAATGTGAAACACTACGCTGAAGCCATGCCACTGTTCGCCCGGTATCAGGTGGAAAGCTATCTGGGCGCCATGTTCAACCCGGTCGTCCAACTGCGATCGGGGGGCTACATCGTGATTGGTGTGACCGAAGCGCTGGTGGCGGTCGATGTAAACTCTGGCAGGGCGACCAAAGAAGCGTCGATCGAGGATACGGCCCTCAAGACAAATCTTGAGGCCGCCGAAGAGGTCGCGCGCCAGTTGCGGTTGCGTGATCTGGCTGGTTTGATCGTCATCGACTTTATCGACATGGAGGAGCGCAAGAATAACACGGCAGTTGAAAAGCGTCTGAAAGACAAGCTTAAGACTGACCGCGCGCGAATTCAGGTTGGTCGGATTTCGGGTTTTGGTCTGATGGAAATGAGCCGTCAGCGTCTGCGCCCGGGTATGATAGAGGCTTCGACGCAGCCTTGTCCGCACTGCCATGGCACGGGTTTGATCCGCTCTGATGACAGTCTCGCGCTGACAATCCTGCGCCAGATCGAAGAAGAGGGCACAAGACGGCGTGCGCGCGAGGTGCTGGTGCGCTGCCCTGTTGGCATTTCCAATTACATTATGAACCAGAAACGAGAGCATGTTGCCTTGATCGAGGCACGCTACGGTCTTGCAGTACGGATCGAAGGGGATCCATCGTTGGTCAGCCCGGACTTTACACTGGAAAAATTCAAAACCGCGACGCGTGCGGTTCCTGAAGTTCAGGTTCCCGTGGTGTCTGTGGACAGCTCGTTGATGGATAAGGTTGACGAAGAGGTCGAAGATGCAGATCCCGATACTGCCGCAGAGATCGAAAGTTCTGAAAATGGTGCAGAGGTCGATGTAGACGAGACCGACGACGGAGAGCCAAAACCCAAACGCAAACGCCGTCGGCGGCGGCGGCGTAAGGGTGGCAGTGATCTGGATGCAGAGGCCGAAAGTGAGGCTGGCGCCGAAGACAGTGCGACTGCCGAAACGTCTGACGCACCGGATAGTGTGTCGGGCGAAACCGCCGAAAGCAGTGATAAGAAACCCCGCCGTCGCCGTCGCCGTCGCCGCAGTGGTGCGCGTGACGAGAGCTCCGAAGACGTCGTGACCAGCTCTGTATCATCCGATGACGAATCACAGACTGTACCAGCTGAAGACAAGACAGAGACATCAGACACGGCTGAGCCAAGTTTGCCGGCTGACGTGCCGGTAGAGCCTGTTGCCGGGGCTGGCACGGATAAAGAGATTGTCCTGATTTCTGGCGATGATCCGGCAGCCGAGACCACGTTTGACGGAGATGTCGGCGTGGTTGCAGACAGCG
>JAYQEA010000008.1:47200-54624 GCA_038138625.1 Roseivivax sp. | reverse complement strand
CTGTATCATCACTGATAATACCGTCCCCGGAGCGGACACGTCCGGTGTCACATATCCCATACCGATCGATTTACCGAACACAACGGAATATCCACCCGAGGTCAAACGACCAACGCGGGTCTGCCCATGATAGAGCACTTCGCGTCCCCAAGGATCTGCATCATCAGGCCCATCAATCAAAAGCGTAACGCATTTGACGCGTACACCGGTTTTTTCCAGTTCAGTCTTGCCATGGAAGTCTTTGTTCAAATCAACAAAGCGCGGCAAATCGGCCTCGAGCGGGGTCGCGTCGCGTCCAAGTTCGGTTCCAAATGCGCGGTAGCTTTTTTCCTGACGCAACCAGTTCTGCGCCCGGGCCCCCACCAGCCTCATCCCATGTTTTTCGCCAGCGGTCATGAGTTGATCCCAAAGGTAGGCTTGCATCTCCATGGGATGGTGCAATTCCCAACCTAGCTCTCCTGTATAAGCCACGCGGATCGCGCGCACGGGGCACATGCCCAATTCAATATTGCGCATTGACAGCCACGGAAACCGTTTGTTTCCGAGAACTGTCGTGGGATCGGCATCCTTGACAATTTCATTCAAAACGGCGCGCGATTTGGGGCCTGCAATGGCAAAAACACCCCATTGGCTGGTCACATCCTGAATTTCAATGTAGCCGAACTCAGGCATTTTGTCTTCGGCAGCCTTGCGCAGAAAATCGGCGTCATACGATGTCCATGCACCAGCAGACACAAGATAGTATTCGTGATCGGCCAACCGGACGATGGTGTACTCCGTCCGTGTTGTTCCGGCCTCAGTCAGCGCGTAGGTCAGATTTATTCGACCAACCTTGGGGAGCTTGTTGCAGGTAAACCAGTCCAAAAACGCGGTTGCGCCGGGCCCTTTGACCACGTGTTTGGTAAAGGCCGTGGCGTCGATCAGGCCAACCCCTTCGCGCACGGCTTTGGCCTCGTCCACGGCATATTGCCACCACCCACCGCGACGGAATGATCTTGCATCATGGTCAAAATTGTCAGTGGCATCAAGCGGACCATAGTAGTTTGGACGTTCCCAGCCGTTCACAAATCCAAACTGTGCGCCAAGCGCCTTTTGACGGTCGTAGGCAGGAGCTGTCCGCAGGGGGCGGCAGGCAGGGCGCTCTTCGTCGGGATGATGCAAAATATAGACGTGCTCGTAGCTTTCTTCGTTTTTGCGCGCCGCGAACTCGGTCGTCATCCAGCTGCCATAACGCTTGGGATCCAGAGAGGCCATATCAATTTCGGCTTCACCTTCGACCATCATCTGGGCCAGATAATTGCCCGCCCCACCAGCGGCAGTAATACCAAAGCTAAACCCTTCGGCAAGCCACATGTTGCGCAAACCCGGTGCGGGGCCGATCAACGGGTTCCCGTCCGGCGTGTAACAAATTGGACCGTTGAAATCGTCTTTTAGGCCAACAGTTTCGGTGGTTGGAATGCGATGGATCATCGACATATATTCTTCTTCGATCCGCTCCAGATCTAATGGAAACAGATCCGCGCGAAACGCTTGGGGGACATCATATAAAAACCGCGCCGGTGCGTTACGCTCATAAGGCCCCAAAATCCAGCCACCACGCTCCTCGCGGACGTACCATTTGGCATCCGCGTCCCGTAAAACGGGATGCTCTCCGTGGGTTTTGCGATAGTCGACCAAGGCCGGATCAGGTTCGGTTACGATATACTGGTGCTCGACCGGAATTGCGGGGATCTTTAGCCCCAAAAGCCGGGCAGTCCGTTGCGCGTGATTACCGGTTGCAGTGACAACATGTTCGGCGTGGATCACCGCCTGTTCATCCGAGGCCACAAGATTACCGCCACGCTCTATCATTTTAGTGACTGTCACGTCCCAGTGTTCACCGGTCCAAACGTAGCCATCCACCTGCCACCTGCGTTCGATGACAACGCCACGTTGCCGGGCGCCTTTGGCCATAGCCATGGTGACATCGGCGGGGTTAATGTAGCCATCGGTGGGATGATAAATTGCGCCCTGCAGATCATCGGTCCGCACCAAAGGCCATCTGTCCTTAATCTGCGCCGGTGACATCCATTCATAGGGCACCCCACAGGTTTCTGCGGTCGCCGCATAGAGCTGATATTCATCCATACGCGCCTGTGTTTGCGCCATACGCAAGTTGCCCACGACAGAAAACCCTGCGTTCAACCCGGTTTCTTCCTCAAGAGTTTTATAAAACTTGATGGAATAGTCATGAATATGCGTTGTTGCATACGACATGTTGAAATAGGGCAGCAGCCCAGCGGCGTGCCAAGTCGAGCCGGAGGTCAGCTCATCGCGCTCAAGCAGCATGACATCGTGCCACCCGGCACGGGCCAGATGATAGGCGATCGACGTGCCAACGGCACCACCGCCGACAACCAATGCTTTGACGTGGGTTTTCATTTTCGGCTCCGTTGCTGAACTCAGATGTTGGGATAACCCGAACAGTTTTGCGCCGCCGCCCCTGCCCGACCGATCCTGCAAAGAAAACGACCAAAGCCCCAACAGGTTCAGATTGTAGCTGAGGAAATGCATCAAGTGTCGATAATTTTTGATGTAAAAATTGTGCATCTGGCAGTTTTGTCCGGCGTCTTCAAAACGACTGCGGCCCCCGATTTCAGCGAGCGCGCGGAAACGTGCCAATTTGGTCTGATTTAGACAGGCTCCGGCCCTTTCGCCGAACTCAGCGCGCGCCTATAAGACTCAAAGATCACCGCGACGCAGAGAGTCGCACACCAAAGACCTAGGCTCGGGCGGGACGTATGTTCGGATTGGAAAACTTAAGAGGGCTGTTCACAGCCGACATGGCTATTGATTTGGGAACAGCCAATACGCTGGTCTATGTTAAGGGCCGCGGTATTGTTTTGTCAGAGCCTTCGGTGGTTGCCTACGAAGTCAAAAACGGCGTCAAAACCGTGCGCGCGGTTGGTGAAGATGCAAAATTGATGTTGGGCCGCACACCGGGAAGCATCGAGGCGATCCGCCCCATGCGCGAAGGCGTCATCGCAGACTTTGATGTGGCCGAAGCAATGATCAAGCACTTCATTCGAAAGGTGCATAAACGCTCCACCTTCTCGAAGCCAAAAATTATCGTCTGCGTTCCCCACGGTGCCACGCCTGTTGAAAAGCGCGCTATTCGTCAATCTGTCCTGTCTGCCGGGGCGCGTCGCGCAGGCCTGATCGCGGAACCAATTGCCGCTGCAATCGGTGCTGGCATGCCGATCACCAATCCAACCGGTAACATGGTTGTGGACATTGGCGGCGGAACCACAGAAGTCGCCGTACTGTCACTTGCCGATATCGTGTATGCACGATCGGTGCGGGTGGGCGGAGATCGGATGGACGAAGCCATAATTAACTACCTGCGTCGTCAACAAAACCTTTTGGTTGGCGAAAGCACGGCGGAACGGATCAAAACATCAATAGGTACCGCCCGTATGCCAGAAGACGGGCGCGGCGCGGCGATGCTGATCCGGGGCCGCGATCTATTGAACGGCGTGCCGAAGGAAACTGAAATCACCCAAGCCCAAGTCGCAGAAGCGTTATCAGAAACGGTGACGGCCATCTGCCAGGCCGTCATGACCGCACTAGAGGCCACACCACCCGATTTGGCAGCGGATATTGTGGACAGGGGCGTCATGCTAACCGGCGGTGGCGCATTGCTAAGTGATCTGGATCTTGCTTTGCGCGAAGAAACCGGTCTTGCGGTTTCAATCGCAGACGAAAGTCTGCAATGCGTTGCAATTGGCACTGGCAAAGCGCTTGAATATGAAAAACAGCTGCAGCACGCGATCGATTATGACAGCTAGAGCAGGCTGAAAATAAACCCGCGGGCAATCACTCAGGTTTAAACATAGGACTGCACTGCGGGAGCAACCGACGATCCAGGGGGATCATCCCCCGCAGAGAGGATATCTTGGCCCAGGAACCGGGACAGACCCAACGCTATTTTGTGCCGCTCAAACGTATGTTTCTGGGCGTCGTTATTCTTGCATTCATGGGTATTTTCATCTTTTGGCGGATTGATAGTCCCCGAGTGGAACGGTTCCGAGCACAGATTGTGGACGCAGTCATTCCAAGCCTTAGTTGGGCAATGGTTCCCGTAACAGCGCTTAGTCAGCTGGTGTCGGATTTTCAAAGTTATCAGTCGATGTGGGACCAAAATCAGCAGTTGCGCCGCGAGTTGCGTCTCATGAGCCGCTGGAAAGAAGCCGCATACCAGCTAGAACAGGAAAACGCCCGACTGAGGGATCTCAATAACGTTCGGCTAGATCCGGAATTGACCTATATCACAGGGGTCGTGCTTGCGGACAGCGGGTCACCGTTTCGGCAAACAGTTCTGGTAAATGTCGGCAGCCATGACGGCATTGTGGATGGATGGGCTGCCATGGACGGAATTGGCCTTGTGGGACGCATTTCAGGTGTGGGGCGAAACACAAGCCGAGTTGTTCTTTTGACAGATGCAACCTCAAAAATACCGGCCATTATCACCGCCTCAGACCAGCGTGCCTTGGTCGTTGGCGACAACACCATCGCACCACCGATAGACTTTATCGAAAATCCCGATTTCGTTGCGCCCGGTGACCAAATCGTGACCTCAGGCGATGGTGATGTCTTTCCTCCCGGTTTACTTATCGGGTCTGTCAGCGAAGACGCCGACGGACGTCTGCGGGTGCGGCTTGCAGCAGACTATCAACGTCTGGAATTTTTGCGCATCATCCGCGACCACGGCACGCGGCGTGTTCGACAACTGCCGGGACTTGTGGTCCCCGAAGACGACGGCCCTGAAACGGTGGCTCCGAACGATGGATCCATTGATGGGTGAGGGCGGCATTTCACTCTGGTTCTTGCGCGGTGCATATATCGTCCTGACCATGGGTGTTTTATTTGTGCAACTGATGCCTGTCAGCCTGATGCCTGTGCAATGGGCTCCGCCGGATGTCATGCTGGCAATCTCTCTGGCTTGGGCACAGCGTCGGCGCGGGATTTTGCCTGTTTGGCTGGTCGCCGGAACCTTTTTCCTTTTGGATGTGATGTTTCAGCGGCCTCCAGGAGTGTGGGCGGCACTCGCCCTTTTGGCTGTCGAGTGGTTCAAGACCCGCGAGAGGCAAAACACCGAAGTGAGCTTCGTAATTGAATGGCTAAGCGTGGCGGGAAGCATTGTGATCATGACGCTCCTGTATCGCGGGGTCTTGATTGCGGCCGCCGTTGATGCCGGACCTTTGCATCTGGCCACATCACAGAGTGCGCTGACCGTTGCATTATACCCCTTGGTGGTTTTTGCGTCCCACTTTATCTTTGGGATCAGACGTACCAGTGCAAATGAAACAGATCCAAAAGGCTAGAGATCAATATGCGACGATCGCCGAAGGAAATGGCTGAAAGTTACATGCGGATCACCCGACGCGGGGCGGTTATTGGTGGCGTACAATTGATTTTTGCAGGTGTGCTCGCGGCACGCATGCGACACCTTCAGGTCGAACAGGCGGATCAATATCGGTTGCTGGCAGACGAAAACCGAATTAAAATCGAGCTGATCCCCCCAAAGCGCGGGCGTATTTTTGATCGTGAAGGCCGGGTACTGGCCGATAATGAGCCGGTCTATCAAGTGACCCTGACCCGACACGACGCAGGCGATGTCGATGAGGTTATCGCCAAACTGTCGTATCTATTGGAATTGGATGTGGACACTCTGAATGATGCTATGGAAAAAATGGGTCTGCGGCGATACCGTTTCAGCCCCGTTCCCATAGCAGATAGGGTCACATGGGAGGAATTCAGCCGTGTTGCTGCCAATGCCCCTGCCCTGCCCGGCGTCAATACCGAAGTCGGACAAAGCAGGATTTACCCGCGCGGCGGAGCTTTTGCGCATGTTGTTGGATATGTCCAACGGGTCCGGGATGTGAATTTAGCACGCTACGAAGATCCCCCTCCTGTATTGCGGCTGCCCGGCTTTCAAACAGGCCAGCTTGGCGTCGAACTGGAATACGAAGATGATCTACGCGGCTTTGCAGGCATCAAACAAGTTGAGAAAAACGCCAATGGCCGGGTGATACGCGAGCTTGGTCGTCAGCAGGGAACTCCGGGTGCAGATCTTCAACTGACAATTGATGCCGAATTGCAGGAATATGTCACAGCGCGGCTAGGTCAGGAAAGCGCATCGGTGGTGATCATGGATCTCGATAATGGGGATCTGCGGGCTATTGCATCTGCGCCAACCTATGATCCCAATCTCTTTGTCCGCGGTATTTCATTCAGTGCATACAAAGAATTGCGCGAAAATGATCGCCGACCTCAGGCCTCCAAAACGGTACAGGACGCCTATCCTCCCGGCTCGACATTCAAGATGTTGACGGCACTTGCAGCACTTGATGCAGGACTTGTGGCACCGGACGAAACCGTCTGGTGCCCTGGCCATCTTGAAGTTTCAGGCCGGCGGTTTCATTGTTGGAAAGGCGCAGGGCACGGTCACATGAACCTCGAACAAAGCCTGCAACAGAGCTGTGACGTATTTTTCTATGATCTTGCGCTAAAGGTTGGAATTGAAAAAATCTCACAAATGGCCAAGCGCATGGGGATTGGAGAACGACCCGACGTTCCCATGTCAGCTGTAAGTGCAGGCATCGCCCCTGATAGAGCATGGAAACTGCGCGAACGCGGCAGCGAATGGGTGATTGGCGACAGTGTAAATGCCGCGATCGGACAAGGCTACGTTCTGGCATCTCCGCTGCAATTGGCCACCATGGCCGGACGGTTGGCGACAGGTCGCAACATAACGCCTCGGCTGATCAAATCTGTAAACGGCGTCGAAACACCGAGCCGCGCCGGCGAAAGCCTTGGCTTGAATGAAAACCATCTGCGACAGGTGCGCAACGGGATGTACGCGGTCAGCAATACGCGCCGCGGCACCGCTTTTTCATCGCGTATCGTGGCAAAGGGTATGCGGATGGCGGGAAAAACAGGCACCAGTCAGGTTCGAAACATTACTGCCGCAGAGCGTGCGCGTGGTGTGACACGAAATGCAGATCTGCCCTGGGAGCGTCGCGACCATGCGTTGTTTGTGAACTACGCGCCGTTTGACGCACCCAAAGTGGCGGTTGCCGTTGTTGTCGAACATGGTGGTGGCGGTTCCGAGGCCGCGGCCCCGATTGCCCGCGATGTCACCTTACAGGCGCTATATGGCTCTGATCCTCCTCTGGACGCCTATCCGGAGCGCGACCGGTCGCGCATTGCCGCACAACAAGAGCGATTGCGACGCGAACGCGCAAATGCGGGCAAAACATGAGCTACCTGGAATATTCAACAAAATACGTACCCAAGGGTTGGCGGAAGGTCCTGCATTTGAACTGGGGTCTTTTGTTGTTGATGGTCACGGTCTCGGGGGTCGGTTTCCTGATGCTCTATTC
>JAYQEA010000008.1:24961-47190 GCA_038138625.1 Roseivivax sp. | reverse complement strand
GCCCCAGATACAACGGTTCGGTCTGGGTCTGGCTGTTATGTTTGCTATTGCAATGACACCGGTTTGGTTTTGGCGAAACGTGTCGGTCGTGGCCTATGGGTTGTCCATTATACTGCTTTTGCTCGTACCAGTTCTGGGCGTATCTGCCGGCGGCGCCCAGCGTTGGATCGACTTGGGGTTTATGCGGCTCCAGCCTTCGGAAATTGCAAAAATTACACTGGTTATGGTGCTTGCCGCCTACTACGACTGGCTACCTTTAAAACGCACGTCAAAACCACTTTGGGTCCTCGCTCCGGTTGTCATGATCATTGTTCCAAGCTTTCTGGTTATACAGCAGCCCGATTTAGGTACTGCGCTTTTGCTAATGAGTGCTGGCGCAGGCGTCATGTTTTTCGCCGGTGTGCATTGGGGGTATTTTATTGGGGTTATAACCGCAGGAGCCACGACAGTTTGGGCCGTCTTTGCCAGCAGGGGCACGGAAAACCAACTGTTGAAAGACTATCAATACGACAGAATTGACATCTTTCTTGATCCCACATTGGCCCCACTGAAAGAGGGCTATAATTTTGCACAGGCGACCATTGCACTTGGCTCAGGCGGACTGACGGGTAAAGGTTTTATGCAAGGCACGCAGACCCGGCTCGACTTTCTACCCGAAAAGCACACTGATTTCATCTTTACGACATTAGCAGAAGAATTCGGATTTCTTGGGACGATGTCGTTACTGATCCTTTATATGCTGATCTTGGCCTTCTGCCTGACCTCGGCCTTTCAGAATCGGGATCGGTTTGCAGCTTTGCTGACCTTGGGCATCACTTTGACCTTTTTTCTTTTCTTTAGCGTCAATATGGCCATGGTAACGGGGCTGGCCCCGGTCGTGGGTGTGCCACTGCCTTTGGTCAGCTATGGCGGGACCGCAATGTTGGTGCTGCTGGGTGCATTTGGATTGGTCCAAAGCGCCCATGTTCACAGACCAAGAGGCAGATCATGACAATCAACGTGCTGTTTTCGGCTTTGCCGGGCAGATGGGAGCAATACCAAGAGCCATTGAGCGCCGCCTTCATCCACGCAGGACTACGGGTCTCTCTGCGCACAGATCATGCTCCCGAAACAGTAGATTATGTGGTCTACGCGCCAAATGGCGGACTTTCCGATTTCACACCCTTTATACGGCTCAAGGCAGTGCAGTGTCTTTGGGCAGGTGTGGAAACCATTGTTGGCAACCAAACACTGCGGGTGCCTTTGGCGCGCATGGTAGATTCAGAAGGCTTGACACAAGGCATGGTCGAATGGGTCACGGCTCATGTGCTGCGCCATCACATTGGAATGGACGCACACATTCTAAACCCGGATCATGTTTGGCAACCGGAAAATCCCCCTTTGGCCCCGGAAAGACCCATCACTATTTTGGGACTTGGTGCATTGGGCACAGCATGCGGGCAGGCGTTGACCGGTTTAGGGTTTAACGTAACCGGCTGGAGCCGCTCACTCCGAAACGTCCAAGGCATCAGATGCCTGCATGGAAGCGACGGATTACAACAAGCTCTGACAAAAGCCGAAATTGTTGTGACGTTGTTGCCTGATACGCCTGAAACCACAAACATCCTGAATGCGAAACGCCTTGCACTTTTGGCAAAGGGGGCCGTCGTCATCAACCCCGGCCGTGGACCGTTGATTGACGATGCAGCGTTGATCGCTGCGCTGAACACAGGGCATATCAGCCACGCGACACTGGATGTCTTTCGGACAGAGCCACTGCCAAAAGATCATCCCTATTGGGTTCATCCCCGTGTAACGGTCACACCACACATTGCAGCCGAAACCAGACCATCTTCTGCTGCAAAAATTGTGGCTGAAAATCTGCGCCGGGCGGAAGCACAAGAACAATTGCTACATCTTGTGGACCGCAGAGCCGGATACTGATAGGCGCTCAAGCAAGAGCCACGGAGTTTGCCCATGTTCGATCGTACCACCAAAATTGCGCCCTCAATACTCGCTGCGGATTTTGCAGCCTTTGGTGCCGAAATTGAGGCGGTCGAGGCTCAGGGTGCGGATTGGATCCATGTGGATGTCATGGATGGACATTTTGTACCCAACATCAGCTTTGGTGCAACGACCTGCGCCGCGATACGGCCGCATATCAAAACAGTCATGGACGTTCACCTGATGATTGCGCCGGTGGATTGCTACATTGACGCTTTTGCCGAGGCCGGAGCAGACATTCTAACCGCACATGTAGAAGCGGGCCCCCATATCCACCGCACATTACAAGCCATCCGTGCGGCTGGTATGCGGCCAGGTGTTGCCCTGAACCCGGGAACACCCGCCGCTGCCGTTGCCCCGTTATTGGATCTCGTAGATCTGGTGTGTGTCATGACGGTCAACCCCGGATTTGGGGGACAAAAATTCATCGACATGACAGCCAAGATTTCACAGCTGCGCAACATGATCGCAGATCGTCCAATACATATTGAAGTAGATGGTGGCGTAGATTCCACAACAGCACCCTTGGTCGCGGCTGCAGGAGCGGATGTGCTTGTGGCGGGGTCTGCCGTATTCCGAGGTGGTTCGACTAAGAATCCAGCGCCCTACGGCGAAAACATACGGGCAATTCGGGCGGCCTGCATCTAGTCCATTTGACGACGTCGATATTTAAAGACACCCGTCGCGCGCGCGAGAACCAGCCCTTGATCATCACGCACACAACCCTCGGCAAAAAAAATACTTGCACCCCCGTCGGTTTTACGACCCTCAGCAATCAGCAAGGGACGATCCGAACGGGATACGAACTGCACGTTCAGATTGAGCGTCAGACACATCTGACGTTGGTCGGGCACATCTGTCCAGCAGCCTGCATATCCCATGACCGTATCTAGCAGACTGGCGTGTGTCCCACCGTGTAAATTATCATGCCGGTTCAGATGAAAGGATCGAACCGGCATTTCAAACCGCGCAAAACCGTCCGACCATTCCAGCATATCCCATCCCATATGCGCGCCATATGCATAGGGAGCCTCGTAAAATTGCTTATCCATCAGGGATAGCGTCCTCTGGCGCTAATGACAGTGGCGTAATGGATGCCGCACGCAGATCGTCGATCCTTAGCGGGGTTGTCGGTTTGGAAAGCCGGTTTCGCACCACCCATATCAAACGGTCCTGCGCGCGCGTAATTGCCACATAAGCCAGTCGTTTCCAGAGCGGTTGGCCCGCTTCGATCCGGTTCATGCGGTGCGCCACAAACAGGTCAGGGGCAAAAACTTGCACGGTATCCCATTGTGATCCTTGTGCCTTGTGGATCGTTACCGCCGCACCATGCAAAAAAACAGCCCCCATACGGGCAGCATAAGGAATAAAGGGATCCTCTTCGTCCGGCTTTTCGATTTTAACAATAGAGGCAGCCGAAACCTGCGGATCCTCGGCCCCGATCACATGTAACCGCGAAAAGCCTGACCGGCGTCCGGGGCCAAGATACACAACCTGCGCACCTTTGATCAGGCCACGGGCTTCAAGGTCCAATCTTTTCTTGCGGTGTTTCAAAGGCAGTTCAATACCATCGCAAATCAGCGGCTCACCGGGGACTAATTCTTCTGCCGGTGCACCATAAACACTACGAAACGCTTGGATCAATCGAACGCGGGTCGCATTGCGCCACACCAGAACCGGTGATCGCGCCATATGATCCACTTCGACCCGACCAGACCAGACCACCCGTTCATCACGGCGCGATTTTTCTTCGATCATGTCTTCAAAGGTCTGAAAGTCCACCTGCGGATCTGCAAGCGCATGCGCAAGATCCAGTATCGGGTTGTCTGCAACCTGTCTGTGAATACGATTCAACATCAGCTTTTGGGGCGGATCCAGATGGTCAAAGACCATTTCACCCGATTGGTTCACAGGGGCCAATTGCGCAGGATCGCCAAACAAGACAAGTGTTGGAAATATCTCGCACAGATCCTCGAACTGTCGCTGGTCCAACATGGAGGCCTCGTCAATAAAACCGACATCCAAAGGGTCTTCGCGCCGCTTCCAACCAGTGATGAAGTCAGACCCCCTTAACCCCGCTGACGCCAGCGCCGCAGGAATGGATTTATGGGTCGTATAGCTGTCTTTTGCTCGATCCAATGCAACATCGGTCAAGCCTTCAAGCTCGGGACGCGTGCCATGTCCCGCCAACCATTCTGCAACCTTTTCATACTCGGGATCATAAACAGGTGTATACAAAATCCGGTGAATGGTTGTTGCCGGGACACCCCGCATCCGCAGCACGCTGGCCGCCTTGTTGGTGGGCGCCAGTATCGCCAGTTTTCGTTTATCACGCGCGCGTCGGCTCTCGTAATCGCCCGAAACAACTTCGACACCAGCAGTTTCAAGAGCTTTGTAAAGCTCTGCCAACAAAAGGGTCTTGCCCGATCCGGCTTTGCCCATCAGGGCCATGACCTTTGTTTTTCCTTCGACCATTGGGGTGAGCGTGCTGTCGACAAGGTCAATCCCAGCACTCTGTAACACTTCGGTGACCTGATCAAAGGCATCAGCCTGATCTTCGGAGAGAGTAAGCGCACTTGCAGACATGCTTGGACCATACAAGGCCTAAACACTAAGGGCCATAGACACGCACCAACAATCCAATAATAACACACAAGGACAAGCCGAATGATAAAGGCGCTAACGGTTGGCACACGCCTCTATCTGTAACCGGCCAAAATCTCTGAGCGTGTAAATGGCCTCTTACCGGGAGATCGGAATGTCTTTGGTTGCGGTGCGCAAAAATGAACGAACCATCTCGAGAGGCAAAACACTATCAGGTATTAATGCCGAACCTGATCGCCTTCAGATACTGTGTCTTTATAGTCGGCCATTTCCAGCTCCGCTTCGGCTGTTAAACGGGTTCGATCAAGTTGAAAGGCAAGCTCGGGTAGGCCGTTGGCTTTGGCAAACCGTTCAAGGTCAGCAATAACATTAATAATCCATTTGTTTGTCATAGGGTCTCGCAACACGTGAGTTTGTGGCAGCACTGTGTCAATACCACATGATTCGTAACCAATTTCTTGCCATAGTTAAGCAATCGTACGCTGTAGATACGAACAGTGCGCAAAATACAAAAAATGCGCGGCCTTTTACAAAGAGCCGCGCATCGAAAAAGACCCGCTTGTCTCAGCCAGCGGCACTCAGTGCGTCTTCGAACGTACGTAAGCCTGTTGTGGGCGCCTGCACGAGAACTGACATGTTACCGGGCAAGTGCTGATTGTTCATCATCTTGGTGTGCGCAGACGGTATCTCGTCCCATGGGAAGACTTCTGACATGCAAGGGTCCAAGCGACGCTCCACCATTAGGCGATTGGCGGATGCTGCTTGCTTGAGATTGGCAAAGTGGCTGCCCTGGAGACGTTTTTGGTGCATCCACATGTAGCGTACGTCAAATGTTGTATTATATCCTGTGGTTCCCGCGCAGATGACAACCATACCGCCTTTTTTGACCACAAGAGTGGACACAGGGAAGGTTGATTCACCGGGGTGTTCAAACACCATATCGACGTTGACGCCTTTGCCCGTTATGTCCCAGATGGCTTTGCCGAATTTACGCGCCTCTTTGAGCCATGTATTATATTCAGGTGAATTGACAGTGGGCAGTTGTCCCCAACATTTGAAGTCTTTGCGGTTGATCACCCCCTTGGCACCCATGGACATGACAAAGTCGCGTTTGGATTCGTCAGAGATCACACCGATAGCATTGGCACCGGCGGTGTTCGCCAACTGGATCGCATATGATCCCAGTCCCCCCGAGGCGCCCCATACCAAAACATTCTGTCCCGGCTTTAATTCGTGCGGATGGTGACCAAACAACATTCTGTAGGCCGTCGCCAACGTCAAAGTGTAACAGGCACTTTCTTCCCATGTCAGATGTTTCGGCCGTGGCATCAACTGCTGCGCTTGTGCTCGACAGAATTGCGCAAAAGAGCCATCCCCTGTCTCGTATCCCCAAATCCGTTGTGACGGCGACAGCATCGGATCGCCACCGTTACATTCTTCATCGTCCCCGTCGTCTTGGTTGCAATGAATCACGACCTCGTCGCCGACCTTCCAATTTTTCACTTTGTCGCCGACAGCCCAAACAATCCCCGAGGCGTCGGATCCTGCGATGTGAAGGTCCTGTCCATGCACATCGAAAGGGCTGATCGGAACGCCCTTACCCGCCCAAACGCCGTTATAATTCACACCCGCAGCCATAACCAGGACCAGTACCTCATGGCTGTCTATTTCCCATGTTGGGACGACCTCTTGTTGAAAGCTTTGCTCTGGATCACCGTGGCGATCGCGTCTGATCGCCCATGCGTACATGTTCTTGGGTACATGTCCCAGTGGAGGCATCTCGCCTACGTTGTACAGATCTTTTTCCGGAGCGTGATACTCGGCTATGCCGGTTTGCCTGTCCAATGCCATCAGGGCCTCCATCTTTTTTTCAGCATCAACAATATGCCGCGACGCAGAATCGCAGTTCTCACTGTGGAATACTGATGGCAAAGTAATATTGCAATGTTTTTTGACCACTTTTTGAAATTTTATGACTTTTGCGTTTTCGAAAATTGATGCCAAATCACAGATACAGATCCCCAAGAATACCTGCAAAAATCGATCACAGATTTATTTTATAATAATTTCATATTATTAGATGACCTGAAGGAGCAATCCCCCAGCTCTTTATTCATTGATGCAAACGAGGTCGGTGGTGAAATTTCACCCAATCCTCCGGAAACGCCGCAGCGCAGCGGATTGACAGAGCCATTAAATTTCGCTTAGACGGCATTTAAAGCAATATTATTGCCAACAACATGGGAGCCCCGCCATGACAGATCAAAACATACCGCGTCCTGCGGACAAACCTTGGCTGATCCGGACCTATGCTGGCCATTCTACTGCCAAAGCGTCCAATACATTATACCGCGGTAACCTGGCCAAGGGCCAAACCGGATTATCAGTGGCATTCGATCTACCCACGCAAACAGGCTACGACAGCGACCATGTATTGGCGCGTGGCGAGGTAGGCAAAGTGGGCGTGCCTATCTGCCACCTTGGCGACATGCGCACCTTGTTTGATTCAATCCCGCTTGAATCAATGAACACGTCAATGACCATAAATGCGACCGCGCCCTGGCTGCTTGCGTTGTATATAGCCGTTGCCGAAGAACAAGGCGCCGACATCACGAAGTTACAGGGAACTGTACAGAATGACCTGATCAAGGAATATCTGTCCCGCGGCACCTATATCTGCCCCCCGAAACCGAGCCTGAAGATGATTGGGGACGTGGCTGAGTACTGCTATACGCATGTTCCCAAGTGGAACCCGATGAACATTTGCTCGTATCATCTACAAGAGGCTGGCGCGACACCCGAACAGGAACTCGCATTCGCGCTGTCCACGGCTGTTGCCGTTTTGGATGAGTTGCGCCCACGTGTCCCGGCACAGGATTTTCCTGCACTATGCGGGCGGATCTCGTTTTTTGTAAACGCAGGCATTCGTTTTGTCACTGAAATGTGCAAAATGCGGGCTTTCGTCGATCTTTGGGACGAGATCCTGCTGCAACGTTATGAGGTAAAGAACCCTAAGTATCGCAGATTCAGATACGGTGTGCAGGTAAACTCACTTGGGTTGACCGAGCAACAACCTGAAAACAACGTGTATCGAATCCTGATTGAAATGCTGGCGGTGACCTTGTCGAAAAACGCACGTGCACGCGCCGTGCAATTGCCCGCATGGAACGAGGCACTTGGTCTTCCTCGGCCATGGGACCAGCAGTGGTCTATGCGCATGCAGCAAATTTTGGCTTATGAAACCGACCTTCTGGAATTTGATGATCTTTTTGATGGTAACCCGGCGGTGGATGCCAAAGTCGATTCATTGAAAGCCGGTGCACGATCCGAATTGGAACAACTCAACGGGATGGGCGGTGCTATCGGCGCAATTGACTACATGAAAGCGCGCCTTGTGGACAGCAATGCTGAAAGGATGAATCGCATTGAGCGCAATGAGACCGTCGTCGTCGGCGTCAATAAGTGGTTGGACGGGGAACCCAGCCCGTTGCAAACCGAAGACGGGGGCATAATGGTTGTCGATCCGGCGGTGGAACAGGACCAGATCGATAGATTGGCGGTATGGCGTACGGAACGCGACGCCGAAACGGTAGACACTGCGCTTAGCAATTTGCGCGCCGCCGCGTCCCGAAACGAGAATATCATGCCTGCATCTATTGCCTGCGCCCGCGCAGGTGTGACGACCGGAGAATGGGCGGCACAGATGCGTCTGGTTCATGGTGAATACCGCGGCCCCACTGGGGTCAGCCGCTCTGTATCAAACAAAACCGAGGGTCTCGAAACACTCCGTTCAGCGGTTGATGCCGTCAGTGACCGACTAGGTCAACGATTGCGCTTTCTTGTTGGCAAGCCGGGATTGGATGGGCATTCAAATGGAGCAGAGCAAATAGCCTTCCGCGCACGCGATTGCGGAATGGACATTGATTATAGAGGTATCCGACTTACGCCCGAAGAAATTGTCGATCATGCAACCCGTGGGGCACATGTCATTGGACTGTCTATCTTGTCCGGCAGCCATATACCCTTGGTCGAGGATGTCATGACTCGTCTGAAATCCGCAGGCCTGGGTCATATCCCCGTACTGGTTGGCGGCATTATACCAGACGATGACGCAAAACATCTTAGCGCTATAGGCGTTTCGCGGGTCTATACGCCCAAAGATTTCGAATTAAATGCAATTATGGCCGATATTATTCATCTCGCCGACCCAGAAGCTGTCGCGGCTGAATAATACCAATTTACCATATTGCAAAGCTTTTGTTCTCGTTAGTCTGTATTTTCTTTACGGACCAATTAAACTTGATTAATTTAAATTTTGGTTTTACCCGACAATTGCGGGTGGAAGACACTTAGAAACTTTGATTTTTGCTGTAAAAGGGTAAAAAAATGACCGTTGAAGTAAACTCACTTTCCAAAAAAGAACTTTTAAAATTACAAAGCGACGTAGAAAAAGCTTTGCGGACCATTGATGACCGTGAAAAAGCAGCAGCGCGCAAAGCGGCAGAAGAAGCCGTGAGCGTATACGGATTTTCGTTAGACGAACTGGTTGCAGAAACCAAATCCAACAAGGGCGTTGCGAAATACGTGAACCCCGACGATCCAAGCCAGACTTGGACAGGGCGCGGCCGCAAGCCAAACTGGGTGCTTGGCGCTCTGGAGTCAGGAAAGTCCCTAGACGATCTCGAGATCTGAACGTGACGATTCATATAGGCGCCGCACCAGATGACATCGCAGAAACTGTGCTCATGCCGGGTGATCCCTACAGAGCACGGTGGGCCGCCGAACGGTTTTTGACAAATCCCCGATGCATCAACGAAGTTCGAGGAATGCTCGGCTATACAGGGACTTGGAATGGGCATGACGTTACAATCCAAGGGTCGGGTATGGGGATGCCGTCCCTTTCCATATATGCTAACGAGTTACTGAAAGACTTTGGCGCAAAAACCCTAATCCGTATTGGTTCATGTGGCGGTATGCAGCCGCATGTCAAACTGCGTGATATAATTTTAGCAATGACGGCAAGCACTTTGTCGACGCCATCGCGGGGAATTTTTCGTGAATTGCAGTTTGCACCAGCTGCGGATTGGGATCTTTTGAAAGCCGCCGCCGCGTCCGCAGAGACACGGGATGTAGGCATCCATGTCGGCGGCATTTATTCATCTGATGTTTTCTACGATGAACGCCCTGATTTGAACACTCAAATGCAGCGGCATGGTATTCTGGGAGTCGAAATGGAAGCCGCCGAGTTATATATTCTGGCTGCCCGCTATGGCGCGCGCGCTTTGGCGGTATTAACCGTTTCGGATCATCTTGTGACTCATGAAGCGTTGCCATCTGAGGATCGCGAGCGCAGCTTTGGTGATATGGTAGAAATAGCCTTGGATGCAGCTTTTACCTGAATAAATCGAGGACAATACCTATTCTCCCGCTTGTAACATTATTCAGTCCGGAGGAATAGGCGCGCTATACTTTTGAATACTTTCGTCATCGGATTATGACGTAATTTAGAGTCTGCACCAAAAAGAAACACTCTGGACGTATCACAATAATCGCAAAAGCTGAATTAAGAGGTAGTTTATTCTTTTCCGACACCAAACAAGTAATCGCGCACTGATCTCAATTTTCATATCAAACGAAATCATATGCATCCTTGCGAGTATCATTTTTTGTATGCGTTAAAGAATATCTGTACCGCTCGGTTTCATTCGAATATTGTCGCATCCCAATTGCCACGATAGATTTGGGCCAATAATTATTGAGCCATTGGGGACAATAGAGGCCTTTCGAGCTACTTTGTGCCAAGGCATTACCACCCATTCACAGGAGCCCGTATGCCCGCCCTTTTTCCCCGCAGTTGGTTATCCGAAAAAAGTAACGATCTATCGCAAAAGATCGTAACAGAGACATCTGAAACAAAGCCTCAGGACATTGCATCCAAAATCGAAGCGCTGGCTGCTCGGTCCCGCCGCATTCATGAACGCGATTGCTTTAATCTTAATCCGGCCACCAACACTATGAATCCGCGCGCCGAGGCCTTGTTATCAGCCGGATTGGGCACACGACCGTCCTTGGGGGCGCCTGGTGACAAGTATGAAATGGGATTAGAGGCCATCGAGGAAATCGAGGTCATCGCCACAGAGCTTGCATGTTCGGTCTTCAACGCCAATTTCGCTGAAATTCGTGTTGGATCGGGGGCATTGGCAAATTTATATTGTTTTATGGCGCTCTGTCAGCCGGGCGATTCCATTATTGTGCCCCCTGGATCAATCGGCGGTCACGTCACGCATCACTCTGCCGGAGCAGCAGGGTTATACGGTGTGCAAATCCACGAGGCCCCGGTGGCATCTGATGGCTACACGGTAGATACCGACGCGTTGGCACAAAAAGCGTATGAGGTGCGACCAAAATTAATCACAATTGGGGGGTCGTTGAACCTTACCCCGCACCCTGTTGCGCAAATCCGAAAGATTGCAGATGACGTCGGCGCCAGTATTTTATTCGATGCCGCCCACCAGTGCGGCATCATAGCGGGCGGTCAATGGCCCAACCCACTCCACGAAGGCGCGGATGTCATGACAATGAGCACGTATAAAAGTTTAGGAGGGCCACCCTCGGGATTGATCGTGACCAATGACGTCACCTTGGCCCAACGCCTTGACGCAATCGCTTTTCCCGGATTGACGGCAAATTTCGATGTCGCCAAGACAGCGGCGCTGGCGGTGTGTCTCGCTGATTGGCAAGCTCTCGGTGCGGGCTATGCGGGCACCATGATCAGTCTGGCCAAACGTTTGGCCTCAGAATTGTTGGACCGGGATGTGCCTGTCTATTGCCCTTCTGGCGGAACACCCACGCAATCACATCAATTTGCAATCGCAGCCCACAGATACGGTGGGGGCCAGACCATCAGCCGTCACCTGCGTCATGCAGGATTGCTGGCCTGCGGAATAGGCTTGCCTTTGACCCCAATCCAAGGCGATTTGAATGGTCTACGCATAGGGACGCCCGAATTGGTCAGATGGGGTATGACCAGCGATCATGCCCCTCGACTGGCGGACATGTTGGCGCGCGCCTTGTCCAGCACGACACCAGAAGATCTTTCACCAGAAATCTCAGATTGGAGACGACAGTTTTCTCGTCTCCACTACGTACTTCCATAGAGCGAAAGATCATGGCCAGCACGATCCCACGCCATCTGACATACGTCTATCGCCCGTGGGTACCATTGTAGCCATTAGGCAAAGGGCTTTGCCAATCGCCCAAAGCCCCCGTTGCGGGCGTCAGGATATCAATTTCAAGGGGGTAACATTTCGCAGCATCCGAACTGTGAGAGGAACTGCAATCACCGCCCGGACAGGCCGACAGGGCCCCCAGCAAATCAATCTCGGCAAATAAGGTTAAGCTGTCTCCCGGACGAACCGGTGTGGCCTTCATGAAATACTGGCCAGTCTCGCGGGTAAAGCCTGTGCACATGAACACATTCAACACGTCATGCACATGAGGTTCTGCTTGGGCAAGCGTCATCCCCGTTGCGTCAGCCAGGGCACGGGTCAGATTGGAATGGCAGCAATGATGATAGTGCGTACCAGACAAAAGGTTACCCGTGTAAGGGTCACAGCGGGTTCCGATAACATCGTGAACTGATCCACCAAAACTGTCGATGCCATACCAATCCAAGGAATCCTGAACAATTGTTGCCATAGCCCGCAAGGTCGGTAGGCTGGACCAAAGACGCTCTCCTGTTGTGACATGCGTGCCATGTAAAGCGCGCGTTTTCCCCGAATAAAATCGTTCGGACAGATCATTCATATTCCACAGGTTCAAATCACCGACCTGTGGCCCTTCGACAGAGCGAATGCGGAAAAATTGCCCTGCCCTCGCACGAAACACCGCTGCATCACGTGCGGAAACGGTGATTGTTTCCGTTACATTGGCGCCTGCAAGTGCCTCTTGATAAACTGCCATTGACGGCACGGGCAAGGTATCAGGGGGATAGCAGATTACAGGAGCGATTGCGCGGCGCGCGTCTGCATCGGGCGGAGGTTGGGTCATGGGATCTAAGGCTTCTCAAACGGCTGGGCCTGCAATCTTTGCCCGCTCGTAGACACAATGCAACCCTTTGGTCACGAGATACAGCTCCGACCTCACAAGCAAGGCCGGAGCAAATCGGCTTAAGCCAACTGCTTAATGATCATGGCTTTTGCTACTGACTTCAGGACGTCGTTCCTGATCCACAGGTATTTGAACTTCGATTTCGCCTGCATGTTCAAAAACAAGCGTAACTGCAACAGACATATCCTGTTCGAAGGGTGCCGTAAGACCCATAAACATAACGTGCATACCACCGCGTTCCAGACGAACCATGCCACCGGCAGGAATTGGGATTCCATCCTCTAAACGCTCCATTTTCGCCAGTCCGTCCTGGGTCATGATGTGGGTGTGCAATTCGACCCGTTTGGCGGCCTCAGATCGCGCATCTAACAGACGGTCGGCTGTCTCGCCTCCATGTATCATAAAAAAGGCGGCACCTGCCCGCGCAGTCGGACCAGAGGACCGCGCATAGGGATCCATAATCATCGGGTTGGCCATCGCAGGGCCGGATAAGACAGCACAGAAAGCGGCCATGTATAAAGAGCGTAACATAGTATCTCCTTTGAGATTTCGTTGGGTTATGTCGATGTCAATTCCGACCCCAAAGGAGGACCACGCGCGACGCCAATTACAGATGGATATTTTGCAATAAAGTGGTCAATCGTGGATGAGACAGCAACGCGCCAATAGGTGACGATTTGTGCCGCTGCATCGTGTTGGTCTGGTAAGGTTACAGCCTGCACCACGGCATCGGGACATAAATCAGGTGCAACGACCGGCGATCCATCTGCTCCCAGCGACACCATAACCAATCCATGGCCTGTGCATAGACTCACACTCTGCAAGGCGCTGCCGTGTCCGCGCGCTACAGCGAGCGCCTGATGCATCAGCACTATTGACAGGCATACAGCCAGATAAGGGATGGGAGCTAAAACGCGTCGCATGGCTATCTCCCTATCGTGTTACCGCCACGCACCGCAGGCGTCACTCGGTCGCAGAATGTTCGACAATATGATCGCTTAAAATTCAAGCTAAGAAATCCCCACAAAAACTGCTTGACGATCCAAGCATGAGACCTTAGCTAGCACCACGGTTTGGCGGAGTAGCTCAGGTGGTTAGAGCAGCGGAATCATAATCCGCGTGTCGGGGGTTCAAGTCCCTCCTCCGCTACCAATTTATTTCTACAGTCGACGCAGTTGCACCATAGACGCGTCATTGTGCATAGCGAATACGTGGCGCTCTTTCGGCAGAGATTTAAGGACCAATCGCGGATCCTTATCATAACGTGCATTCTGTTTTCTATTTGTTAAATTGCTCAGGTGAACCCGCCTGTCTGACGTCCGCTCTTTTGGAACATCTTGGATCTGCACAGCGGTAGTGTGTCGTCTCATCGTAAACTTTGAAGATCAAAAATGGATGCCCCCCGCGGCATCGCGATGTGCCACAACGAGAAAAGCTTGAACCATTGTACAGGGCCAGAGAATCTGTGAACAAAGTGAAACGATTTGGCAAACCTGCGCACCGGCATGGGGCTGCCGCTGATATTTCGGTCGTGGTGCGCAAAAATTGTCGCGCCCTAGGCTTGCTGTGGTTCTGAGCTACCTTTCAAGGCGTGGTATTGCAATGCAGGCCGGCGCAGCATTTCCTTTACAAGGCATGAGATTGGCTAGCCTTACCACGAGATGCGTCCAATTCCATCTGTTCACAAGACGTTTGTGACCCGTCAAAAGAACGGCGCGAATAAAGCAAAAGCGATCATATCCGACGATGCGCGACGTCTGGGTCAAAAACGCTGAACACCCGTCGTGGGGTAGGTTTTTTCGAATCCGCAATTTATAGGCCCGCTAACATGCACAATCGAGCAGTCAACTTGAACGCGTGATAGACAGCTTTGATAACGTCGCAATTTACCAAACCGTGCAAATCGCAAGCCTTTGGCATGCATACTATGATCGGAGCTCCTTTTGACAAAAGGATGGTGGCGCCGCGTCATGAAATCTTGGATCAATCAAACACGATGAGGCAACATCACGGGCTTATGGCCATAGCCGACGCAGGGTCCAGAAGTCATGTATGGTTGCTCGTGCGAATACATATGCTACGACGGAGCAGGCCTGCGCACCATCAATGCAAAAGATCGATGGGCGACGGATGCCTGAGGCACCCTCAAAAATAGTACAGCGCAATATAAGACGATTACCAATCACAGGCGCGATGGCTGTCCTCTGCGGGGCGCTCCGGAAAGATCCATGCTGGGCCGCGTGGCTTACAACGATGCTGGCATGCAAACCTTGTGTGGACGTCGGGCCGGACGTTATCGATGACCGCAAAACGTCCTATACATCGAAAACAGACGCCTGAGACCACAAGCGCGCGGTTCTTGAGTTGTCATGATCAAGCTCATGGCGCGCCCCCATTTCCCAAGTTAGCGTTCCGGAGAACAAAGCGATCTCGGCTGACCTTCACCAAACCTTGTATTAAGACCCGACCGGCCACAAAATGAACGCCACATCATTTTTTATGTGGTGAGACACTCGAACAGGCGTGCGACTGCCTCAGCACCGGGATCGATATGTCCTATCAACTGCTCTTCGCTTACATATGCAGACCGTCCGGCTTTGGCGGTAGACAATCTTGCGGTGTAGTCAGCACCTGTTCGCGCAGCAACGGCAGCTTTTGCGACACCACCTGTCATAAGAACATCAAGCGCAGGCGAGAGGGCATCGACCATCGTACGATCCCCAAGTTCTGCTCCCCCGATCTTTTGCATGCGGTCCAGTCCGGCTTTGAAAGCCTGCGCCATTGGCGCGCCGCTTGCCGCGGCGTCGCCCGCAGCAGTGAAGAAAATTGCCATGAGCACACCAGACGATCCACCCATAGTTTGAGACAGCTCCTGACCTATAGCCCGAAGCAATTGTGTATGGTCTGCCAGTGGCAGACGCGCGCTGGCATCAATCAATGCCTGGGCCGCAACGGCCAACGTTGAACCGGTATCGCCATCACCGGATTTTGCATCCAGCGCATTCAAGTCTGCCTCTGCCGCAATAAGACATTCGCAGCATTTTTTCAAAAACGCTTCTGTTTCCGCGTGTTTGGACGGGATCGGCTCGATCGGACGTAAACCGTCGGGAATTTCTACTGTACGTACACTATTGAGAGCCTTACAGCCAGGCCAGGAGGCAGGACCACATGGGGCTGTCAGCCATGCGTGATCCTCGGCGGCGAGCGGATAGGTCGAGACTGAGAAGCCCCGCATATCAAGCGAAGTCATCATCGTCGCAGGGCCTACGATCATTTTGATGTTTTGGCCAATAACCGAACCGGCAAGCTCATTGGCCAAAATCGCCATTTCCAGTTCGCTTGTGCCACCGAGGTTGTTTAACAAGGCCACATGGGGCACATCACCCATGGTCTGCGAAAGTTTGTTTGTGACAGCCGCCATAGCCTGACGCGCACCACTATAAGGCACCTGTTCGACACCAGGTTCTCCGTGAATGCCGAGGCCAAGCTCTGCCTTGCCGTCAGGAATGCGATTTTCTTTTGGCGAGCCCGGAACCCAGCAGGTATCAAGCGACATACCGATGGATTTCGTCCCCGCAATGACACGCTCTGCCGCTGCAGTCACATCCCCGAGCGAGGCACCACTTTCTGCAATGGCACCAGCGATTTTGTGGACAAAGAGAGTGCCTGCAACGCCGCGTGGCTGCGGCAGATGGGGCAAGGCGATGTCGTCACCCACGATCACCATGTTGACGTTCAATCCAAAGGTCCGTGCGCGTTCTGCCGCCAAACCAAAGTTCAATCGGTCGCCCGTATAATTTTTAACAATTAAAAGGCATCCTGCAGGACCGGTCACAGCCAAAATACCCGCAAGCACCGCATCGACAGACGGTGAGGCAAAAACATCACCGCACACCGCCGCCGTCAGCATTCCCTCGCCAACAAAACCTGCATGGGCGGGCTCGTGTCCTGATCCGCCACCAGATACAAGGGCGACTTTGGTTTTATCCCAGCTCGCACGCACGACCACCTTGATATGAGGAAAACCGTCCAGCCGTGCAAGTTCGCCGCCTGATGCGCGAACAGTCCCGTCGATGGCCTCAAGTACGGTAGTGTCTTTGGCGTTTATGAATTGTGACATGCTGGCCTCCCTCAGGTCAGTCGCGCGCCGTTCGCGTCGAAGTAATAAGGCTTATCGGGTCGGATTTTGACCACATCGCCGGATTGCAGCGCTGTGTGCGCATCGGTGACAGTTATCAGATCATGGGATTTGAACGTTAGGTGCAGACGGGTCTGATCTCCCAGCCGCTCGACGCGGGCGACGGTGCTGTTTTCACCTGCGCCTTGTATGATATGTTCAGGTCGCAAGCCGATATGGCGCGCGCCGGACGGCGCACCGCCGAACACATCGGCAGGCAGGATATTAATGCGCGGTTGACCAAGACGACTAGCCGCATAGATGCTGACCGGATTTTCGTAGATCTCTCGCGGTGGACCGAATTGGATCAAGCGCCCTTTGTCCAAAACACCCACATGGGTCGCCATGGTCATGGCTTCAATCTGGTCGTGTGTCACATACAGCAAGGTTGCACCGCGATCTGCTTGGATCGACTTCAACTCAATCCTAAGGTCTGCCCGCAACTTGGCATCCAGCGAGCTGAGTGGCTCGTCCATAAGGTAAACGGACGGGTTGCGCACCAAGGCCCGTCCAATAGACACGCGCTGCATCTCACCGCCTGACAGTGCGGTGGCTTTGTTGTCCAGTTTGTGGCTGATCTGCAGCACCTCGGCGATCTCTGCCACCTTACGATCAATTTCAGATTTAGGTGTGTTGAGGATCGGAGACTTGAGTGGAAATTCAAGATTTTGCCGCACGGTCAGATGCGGATAAAGCGAATATTGCTGAAACACCATCGCGACATCGCGCTGCGCGGGTGTCAGGCCCGCCATGTCACGTCCCCCGATCCAAACGCTGCCAGAATCTGCTGTATCAAGGCCTGAAACCATCCGCAACGTTGTCGTTTTGCCAGCGCCGGTTGGTCCCAACAAAACCACAAAAGACCCATCAGGAACGGTCATCGTGACATTTTCCAGTGCAGTGTCTTCACCAAAGCTTTTAGTGATGCCCGTCAGTTGAACCTCAGCCATTAGACAGCACCTTTACATTTGCCTCGGATTTCAAAGCCGCCCCGCTTTCGGCATCAAAAAGTGTGACGGTGCGGGGATCAAAGCGCAGGCCGGTGATTTGACCTTGATCAATCCGTTCAGAACTGGGCAGGCGCGCCTTGAGCACGCCGTTGGGTGTTTCAAAAGTGACGATCTGGGTTGTGCCCAAATACTCCGTCGCCAGAGCGCGCCCTCGATAGGGCGCAGCGTCATCTAGCGCAACATGTTCAGGTCGCACGCCAAAGGTCAGTTTACCTTTCGCACCTTCGCGGATTGTGGGCACTTGGTGTGAGCTGTCACCCAGTTGGATACTTTGGGCCCCCTCGTCTGCCACGCCTTGGAACTCCAAGAAGTTCATCGGGGGCGAGCCTATGAATTGCGCCACAAATTTCGTTGCAGGCCAGTCATAGATGTCTTGGGGCACACCAAACTGTTCGACGACACCGTGATTCATCACAACAATCTTGTCGCCCATCTGCATCGCCTCAAGCTGATCGTGAGTGACATAGACCGTTGTTGCACCCATACGATCGTGCAGTGCGCGCAGTTCTTCTGACATATGTTCGCGGAACTCCGCGTCGAGTGCGCCCAAAGGCTCGTCCATCAGGAACGCTTTGGGGGCTCGGACGATGGCCCTGCCAAGTGCGACGCGCTGGCGGTCCCCACCCGACAACCCCCCAATGGGCCGGTCGAGAATATCGGTGATGCCAAGCACCTCGGCCACTTCGTGCACCTTGGCTTTAATCTGCGCCCTTGGCATGCCCTGAGACTTTAGCGGATAGCTGATGTTACCACGCACATTCATATGGGGGTAGAGCGCAAACATCTGGAACACAAAGGCAATATCGCGCTGGCTCGCAGGCTTTTGACCGACTTCTTCACCATCGATATAAATTCGGCCCGAGGTTGGTAATTCCAGCCCCGCCATCATGCGCAAGGTCGTCGTCTTGCCACAGCCCGAGGGACCAAGGAGCATGAAAAACTCACCGTCCTCAACCGTAAAACTGGACGATTGCACGGCGGTAAAGTCACCAAATTCCTTGCGGATATTTTCAATTCGTATCTGCGCCATGACCTACTCCGGGAAATGGCTGACGATGATGAACATCACCGTGCCGACCAGTGTGACAATGAAGGAATAGGAATAGGCCACCAGCATGAAGGGCTGCATCAGCATGACCACGCCAATCGCGATAAAGAGTGAGGCAACCATCTCCCAAGGGCCACGACGCAGCCGCAGCAAGCCATTGATAAAAGCTTTCATTTGCGAACCGCTCCGAAAGTGATCCCGCGCAGCAGGTGTTTGCGCAGCAGGATGGTAAACACCATGACCGGGACCAAAAACAGCGTTGCGCCTGCCGCGACCGCGGGCCAGTCCTTGCCTGCGACACCAATGATCGTCGGGATGAAAGGCGGGGCCGTTTGGGCCGTCCCCGAGGTCAAAAGCACCGCAAATGCATATTCATTCCAAGCGAAGATCAGACAGAAAATTGCCGTTGATGCGATGCCCGTGGCCGCCTGCGGGAGCACCACTTTGTAAAACGCCTGAAATCGGGTGTAGCCATCAATCAATGCCGCCTCTTCATATTCGATCGGGATTTCATCAATAAAGCCTTTCAGGAGCCAGACCGATAGCGACAGGTTTACCGCCGTATAGAGCAAGATCATGCCCAGATGCGTGTCGCTGAGGCCAAGCTGTCGGAACATCAAAAAGATCGGGATCGCCACAGCGATGGGTGGCATCATCCGCGTGGACAAAATGAAGAACAGCAGGTCATCCTTCAAGGGCACGCGGAACCTGCTGAAGGCATAGGCAGCTGCCGTTCCGAGGATCATACACAAAAAGGTCGATCCGAACCCAATGATTACCGAATTCAGAAACCTTTCGCCATAACGGGATGTGCCGGTGATCACCGTGCCACGCTTGCGCACGATTTCTTCGTACCAGGTTTGTGGTGGGCCAGCTTTGTCCAGCATGTCCTGTGTGGCACGCGTGCGATCGGTGAAAAGGTTTACGTAGCCTTCAAGCGTCGGCTCGAAAACCACTTTGGGCGGATAGGCGATGGAGTCTGTGGGGCTTTTGAACCCGGTCGCAATGATCCAGAGCAATGGGGCAATCGTGATCAGCGCATAAGCAATCACCAAGATGCCTGCACCCCATTTTGTACGCGACGAGGGTTCGGTGACGGAAAAAGCACTCATCGTTCTTTCACCTTATTCAGGGCTTTGACATATATGCTGGCCAGCCCGAAGACAGTCACAAATAAGATCACCGCATAGGCCGAGCTAAGCCCTGTGCGCCATTTCTCGAAGGCTTCGCGCTTCAGGTCGATAGAGGTCAGTGTCGTCGTATTACCGGGTCCCCCGCCTGTAAGTTGCACAACCAAGTCAAACATCTTGAAGTTTTCGATACCGCGGAAAAGGACCGCCAGCATTAGAAACGGTAAAACCATAGGGACTGTGATGGTCCAGAACTGCCGCCATTTGCTCGCGCGGTCGCATTCTGCGGCCTCGTATATGGTGTCGGGTATCGATCGCAAGCCCGCAAGGCAGATCAACATCACAAAGGGCGTCCACATCCAGGTGTCGGCGATCACAATTGCCCAAGGGGCCAGATGCACATCACCGATCATCGAAAAGCTTGCTGGTTCTACGCCGGTGAAGAATGCGACTACATAGTTGAACAGGCCAATCTGGGGCTGATAAAGAAAAGTCCAAAAGTTACCGACAACAGCAGGCGACAGCATCATCGGAAACACGATGATCGTGGTCCACAGATCGTTGCCCTTGAATTTCTTGTTGATCAGATAGGCCAGGGCAAAGCCAATCAGTACCTGAAGTACGATGGTCCAGATCAGAAAATGCGCGGTGGCCTGCATCGTCTCCCAGATGTCGGGATCGCTCAGAATGCGCTCATAGTTTCTGAGGCCAATCCATTCAACGTCGCGATTTGGGCGATTTACGCGGTAATTGGTAAAACTAAGCCGGATCGTCCAGATCAGCGGAAAAATATTCACTGCCAAAAGCAGAAAGATCGTGGGCGCAACGAAAATCCAGGCGATGGCCCGATCCGAAAGGCCACGAATGCGGCGAGCAACCGGTTGGGGCGTGGCATGCGCGACTTTATCGAGTGGAGTGGTAGGCATCCGGCAGATCCTTTGGGTGTTGGTTGGCCCGTAGGCCAACCAACGAGGGGAGAGCAAGATTAAAGCTTGCCTTCGTCTTCGAACACTTCGATCCAATCACGAACCAGACCGTCAAGTGCCTCTTTCGCGGTGCCATCGCCGGCCACAACGTAGTTGTGCACACGCTCCTGCATTGGCAACAGCAGATCAGCATAGGCCGGGTCCGCCCAGAAGTCCTTCACGATTGCCATCGAGTCGAGGAAGGTCTGCGCGTAGGGCTGGGATGTCGTGAAGTCCGGATCTTCGACCACGGCTTTCAGGGCCGAATAGCCGCCCAGTTCCCACCAGCGGGCCTGAACATCAGGTTGTGCAAACCACTGGATGTATTCCAGCGCCGCGTCCTGCTTTTCCGAATAGGCGACAACCGAGATGCCCTGTCCGCCAAGCTGGGCAAACTGTCCAGCTGGACCGGCTGGATTCGGGAAATAACCCGAATTGCCACCGCCCACATTCGGGTCGGCTTCAACACCTGGCCAGATAAAGGCAAAGTTCATCTGCATCGCGACCTGACCTGAACGGTAGGCATCGATGTTCTCACCCATGTACCAATTTGAAGATCCGGGCGGTACAGATGTGTCATACAACTCTTTATAGTACTCAAGTCCAGCAATGGCGCCATCCGAGTTCACAAAACCCTCAAGATCATAGGGTTTGTCAGGGTTCTCATAGAGGAAGCCATAGTTATAAAGCGCATTGGTCACGCCCATCGTGATGCCTTCCGAGCCCCGCTCGGTGTAGATGGCTGCCCCGTAAACGGTGGTGCCGTCTATGTCACGGCCTTGAAAGAACTGTGCGATATCCTTCAGCTCTTCCAGCGAGGACGGCACGCCAAGTGCACGGCCGTGTTTTTCCTGGAACTCGGCCTGTAGCTCGGGACGCTCGAACCAGTCCTTGCGGTAAGTCCAACCAACCACATCGCCAAACGCGGGCAGTGCCCAATAATTTGGGGTGCCCTTGGGCCACTCGGAATATCCGGTTACAGTCGCAGGAATGAAGTCATCCATTGTGATGCCGTTGGCGTCGAAGAAGTCGTTCAGTTGGACATAATGACCGTTTTCAGCGCCTGCACCGATCCACTGACTGTCACCAATCATAAGATCACATAGCTGACCTTGGCTGTTCAATTCGTTCAGCATGCGGTCCGCAAAGCTGGTCCATGGCACGAATTCAAAGTTCATATTGTGGCCGGTTTTCCCCTCAAAA
>JAYQEA010000008.1:0-24951 GCA_038138625.1 Roseivivax sp. | reverse complement strand
GCACAGGGTGAGGTCTTCGGCGGTCGCAGCGGTCGCTGCGCCCGAAATCACCAGCGCCAAAGCTGTCGATTTCAAAAATTTGGATGTCATCGTTTGAGTCCTCCCTGTTTCTCGCAGCCTCCACGCTACGAATCGTAATGATAACTTTTAATATTGATGTACGTACCTCAGCGCAATAAATTTTTGAGGTGCGCACCTCAAAAAGATATGTTATAGACGCTGAACTGCTTTTGTTTTAAGTCGGCAAAAAAGTACGACCGAGGAAATAAACCAATGGGACCAACGACTAAAGACCTTGCACGCGCCGCTGGCGTTAGCTTGGCGACGGTCGATCGCGTTCTGAACGACCGCGGAGGGGTCAGTCCAAAAAAAGCCCAGGCGGTCACCGCCGCGATTGAACAAATCGGCTTTGAGCGCAATGCGGCGGCGGCGGCACTAGCCCGACAGCGCAGCCTTAGGCTCGGATTTGTCATCCCAAAAACAGGCGGTGCGTTCTTGAACAAAGTCCTGCTGAGCATTCAGGAATACGAGACCTTGGGAAGATCGGAAATGACAAGCCTGTCAGTGATCCGGATCGATGACAAGGATGCCCACAAAGCGGCCAGAGCCATCTCAAAGATCGACGTCCATGATTTCGATGCGATCGCTGTAATGGCAACTCAAAGCCCTCCTCTTCGCGATGCCTTGCTGCGTCTCGACGCGCGGGGCGTTCACATAACGTCTTTCCTGACAAAACAAGAACTAGAGGGTGATGTCGATTTTATCGGTATTGACAACCGCGCTGCCGGGGCGACGGCCGGCCGCCTGATGGGACAATTCCTAGGACGTCAAAAGGGGGCTGTACTTCCAATTGCCGAAAGCCTGCAGTCTCGCGATACACTAGAGCGGCGTCTTGGCTTTGATGAGGTGATTGGAAACAAATATCCACATATTCGCCCCCTACCAACACTTGAAACATACGCAGATCCGTACCGTGCCGAGAAAGTTATTTCGACCGCATTGCAGGCCCATCCTGACACCAACGGAATTTACTTGCTGGCAGGAGAAGCCGCCGGACCGGTTGCAGCCTTGCGAGAATTGAATGCATTACGCGGCAATATCCTGATTGCACATGAAAGGACGTCCGTGACGGAGGATGCTTTGAGAGCAGGTGAGCTTGACGCAGTTATTTCGCAAGACCCCGGTCACCTCGTGCGAAGCGCGGTCCGTATCATGCGTGCTAGATGTGAAAGGCGAAGAACACTCGCATCGCAAGAACGCATCCGGATTGAAATACTTGTCGCAGAGAATTTGTAAGCCAAACGAGCTCAAGTCAGATAACAAGAACTAAAAAATCGATACCAAATAATGACTTGGTTGGACCTACCGCGTGTTTCTGAAACGTTAAGTATGAATTTAGAGAGCCGCTGCTGATAGGCGCGTAATCCTGCGCCATAGAAATATGTGGGCGTCCGTACCAGGTGCGTTTGTTGAAAGTCCAGCCCTGCAACCTGTGATCTATCTTACAGAGTTTTGGCCAAGGCAGAAAGTAGGTCACGTGGTGCACTCGAAGGTCATGTTTCAGGACCACGACCAAATCACTTTCGCGGTATTGGCGCTTGCGGCTGGTGCTGCGCGCATGATTTGGGCGGCGGGGACGTTGCGGACTGACGACCCTAATCTGACGATCAGGACCTTCTCAATCTGATGACAAAAGGGTCCGCTGATCGGTCGCGGTGTTGGCGTTACAAAATGCAATTGCACGAGACCACGCTGATAGATCGCAACCGGCCAGTATGATCGAGACCGCAAGCAGCACGAATACAGGGGGCGATAGACGACTTGACTGCAATCGCTGCTCTTTGTGAGCGGGAAGGACTCTTGTTCCATGCAGATGGTGGCCTACGGGATCTGTTGCAATTGGTCGCCACAAATGGCTCTACATACCTTTTGACCCAGAAGGCGCGGTAACCAAGAACGCAGATGGTCATTTTGCAACCTTCGATACGCAAGGCCATAGTTACAACATCAAAAACGAGGCGCAATCGCCGGTATGTGTCTTGCTGACTATGGATTGAAGCTTAGCCGGGGTTTCCGGGCACTAAAGATCTGGATGGCTTTCAAAGACCGAGGTGATGAAAGATTTGGGCGGCCCATTGCGTAAGACATGTCATTCGCGCGTTACATGGCGACGCGGGTAAAGGCCTTGGAATACTGAAATAATACTTCGCATCCAAGAGTGCGGGGTAGCAGTTCCCTTTGATACGGCAGTGCCGGGCAAATATGAACTTCGTTTTGCGTTTAACACTCACTACACGAGATACGAAGATATCGACGTATACAGCAACGTACAGCTGGTCGGAATCTATCAGAGCGTTCAAACTAGTCCCAGACATGCAATCTAGTGAGGCATTATAAAGCCCAGGGTCGTGACACTTTTATTTACATGACGTTTTTGCGGGCCTTGCGGTCAGCCCATCTGATTTTTGACATGGTCCTTGATAAGAGCTTTATATAGCTCGCGGATTCGCATCATAACAGGATAGGTGCCATCGCCAATTGATTTGCCATCTATCTCTGCCACCGGGGTTTGTGCCCCGAAGGTGCCCGTCAGAAACGCTTCATCGGCGCCATAAGCCTCATAAAGCGAAAAGTTCTTTTCAAAAACCGGGATCTCGTTGGCACGGCAAAGATCGACAACCTTTTGGCGTGTTACGCCATTCATGCAATAGTCACCCGTAGATGTCCAAACCTCGCCTTTTCGAACAATAAAGAAGTTGCAGGCATTGGTGGTATTCACGAACCCATGCGGATCCAGCATAAGCGCTTCGTCTGCACCAGCCTGTTCAGCTTGGAGGCAGGCAATCACACAATTTAGTTTCGAGTGACTATTAAATTTGGGGTCCTGACTGGTTGGCAGGCCCCGAACCTGAGGCACTGATGCAAGCCTTATACCCTGCGCCTGAACTGTTTCAGAAGGTTTGGAATGCTCAATAATCGCAACCACCGTAGGGCCATAACGGCTAAGTTTTGGATGCTGAAAGGGTTTCGCCTTACGACCTCGCGTGATCATCAACCGGCAATGCGCATCCGTCGTCATACCATTGGCAGCAGCAGTCTCGTTCAACAGCGTTTTGATCGCATCCCGCGTCAAACCCGGATCAAGCGAAACAGATTTAAGAGAATTGAACAATCGGTCCATATGTTCGTCAAAAAAGGCCCAGATTCCGTTATAAAGGCGCATGCCTTCCCACATTCCGTCACCCAGCATGAACCCACTGTCATAAACTGAGATCTTCGCGTCATCACGGTGAACAAGCGCGCCATTCACCCAGATCAAAATATCATCGTTGCGGGCATCGTCTTGTGCATCATGAGTGGTGGGGGCATCACTGATCATCAGGCAGTCTCCAGACTGGCGCAGACTGCGTCCATGCCTTTTTGCATGTGCTCTTTGATATGCGCCATAATTTGATCAAAGTCATCGGATTGGACAAGTTGCATGTAGTCATGATTGGCGTCCATGAACACCCCGCAAATCCCGTGCTGGCGATTGTGTATGGACATGTAGATCCGCACCAAAGGCACCAGTTTGCGCCAATGCGATTGTAGCAAGCTATGGCCACTGAGATCGTAGACCCAGTCATGAAAAGCAATTTCATTGTTGACTGCTGCACTAATGTCCTGCGCGTTACGTGACCACACAAGAGTGTCGTATCGTAAACGCAAGTCTTGCAAGGCCGCGTCAGTGCGTTTGTTCCATGCCTCTTCGAAAGCAAATCGTTCAAGCGTTGTCCGCAAAGAGTATAGTTCCTGCAGTTCCTGTGACGAGATCGTTCGGACGCGCAAACCTTTGTAAGGCTCTTTGACCAAAAGCCCCTCTTCAGTCAGTTGCAGGATCGCCTCGCGCAGTGGTCCGCGGCTGATGTTCAGTCGTCGTGCCAAATCTGTTTCTGTCAAGCGTTCTCCAGGACCCAATTCGCCCTCTGTAATCCGGTCACATAACATATCGCGAACTTGTCCACTAAGCGGGAGGGGACGAATTGCAGAAAGGGTCATACGATCTCCTAAGAAAAGCACGGGGCGGAACGTTCCGCCCCTGCTGTGATTATCGCATGAAGATCTGCTCGCGCTGAATGGGCGGGCTATCCGCTGGATCAACGCCAAATTCGGTCAGGAATTCGTCATACCAGCCCTGAATGCGTCCGGTCTCATACCAGTAGTGGCTTACGGTATCCAGCCAGTCACGGAAGGTTTTATCGTCCTCGCGACGTACTCCGATGTTAACCGGTGCCGTAAAGGCGGGTGTCGGAACTGAAATGACGCCAGAGCCCAGTTTTTTCCGCGCAGACAGAAGCGGTGGAAGCATCAGCGACACCGCATCAACCCGACCAGATTGAAACGCTGCGATTGCGGCTGCGTTGTCCGGAAAGCGTTGAATATCCGCATTCGGAGCCATACGGGTCAAAAACTGATCCATCGACGTCGCCTGCGGAACCGACAAGCTGGTTTCGGACGTGTTCATCCCGTCCCATGTCGATGCATCAAATCCATCCGCCGCCATAACAGCCTGAGAAATATAACCAACCGGATTAGTCGTAAAATCAATCACACGTGCGCGCGATGCTGTGGGCGACAGAAAATACATAAGGTCGATTTTATCAGATTGAAGGGCCGCGATGGATGTCCCCCAGGTGACCTCGA
Organism: Roseivivax sp.; assembly: GCA_038138625.1. Classification (GTDB taxonomy): domain Bacteria; phylum Pseudomonadota; class Alphaproteobacteria; order Rhodobacterales; family Rhodobacteraceae; genus JAQXDR01. Next base: position 20,268 of record JAYQEA010000008.1, on the reverse strand, counting down.
CAGTCTCAAGCTCAACCTCCAGTGCCTCGGCCATTTTTGTACCCAATGTCACGCCAAGGCCACCGGTCCATTCACCGCTCCGAATGTCTTTGGTAAACCATGGCGGGGCTTGTGTGACCCCGATACGAAGGGTGCCACGTTCTTGTATCGCATCCCACGTAGATTGCGCCGTAGCTACCCCACCCGACAGCGCCAGCATAGCTGTAGCCGCTAGTGTCCCAATAAAACTTTTAATCAGATTCATGATGTTACGTCCTTTCTCTTGGCTTAGTCTGGTAATTTGAAAAGTGAGTGACCATCCAGAAAATCGCGAACGCGTTGCGTTTCTGGTTCTTTCAGGATGGATTGCGGAGTGCCTTGTTCCAGGATTTGACCGTCGTGTAGAAAGCAAACCTTGTTGGCGACATGATAGGCAAAACCGATTTCATGGGTGACACAAACCATCGTCATCCCATCTTCGGCCAGTTGGCGCATGGTTTTCAGAACCTCACCCACCAGTTCAGGATCAAGCGCAGATGTGACCTCGTCAAACAACATCACGTCGGGATCCATGGCCAGAGCACGCGCAATCGCCACACGCTGTTTTTGTCCGCCCGACAGGCGCGCGGGATATTCCTGAGCCTTTTCAGAGACCCCCACCCGCATCAACTGGTCCATTGCCTTATCTTTTGCCTCGGCCTTGGAACGGCCAAGGACGATAACCTGACCCTCCATGACATTCTCGAGAACCGTCATATGAGGAAACAAATTGAAATGCTGGAATACCATTCCAATCCGCGTGCGTAGCTTGCACAGATCGGGCTCACGGTATCGCATCTGCCCGTTATGTTCAGAACCAATCAGATCGCCATTGATGCGCACCTGACCTTTTGTCGGCTGCTCCATGAAGTTTATGCATCGCAACAAGGTGCTTTTTCCGGATCCACTGGAGCCCAAAAGAACCACGGCCTCACCTTTTGCGACATCCAGATCAATACCTTTCAAAACCTCTAGCGTTTGAAAACGTTTATATAATCCTCTGATCTCAACGGCGTTTGTCATGCGTCACTTTTCCCGAAACGTCGTTCCAACATGTAGGTCAGTTGCACCAAGGGTAGCAGCACAACAAAAAACAAAAGCGCCACCACGGTATAGGCCTCGATTGGGTTGAATTCATACGACGCAATTAATTTGGCCTGTTGCAACGTTTCAGGATAGGCCACCACAGACGCCAGGGTCGACATCTTGAAAACTTCTATTCCGCGCGACGTCAGAGGCGGTAACATCCGCTTCAGCGCCTGAGGCAATATCAACCGGCGCATGGTCTGCGAATAGGTCATACCAAGCGCCTTTCCGGCTTCCCACTGCTCACGTTCTATGGATTGGATACCGCCGCGATAGACCTCGGCAGAGAACGCAACTGTGTTGAGAGATATTCCCAATACGGCAGCCTGAAAGGCGGACACTTCGATCCCTGTCAGGACCGGCATGGCAAAGAAAAACCAGATGATCTGGACCAAGACAGGCGTGTTTCGGAACACCTCAACATACACCATCGCGGGATATGTAATCCACCGCGATTTTGAATAACGCAACATTCCAACAAACAACCCACCACCCAATCCAAGGACAGTGCACAGCGCAAACAGTTTTAAAGTACCCAGCAGCCCGATCGCCAGCACATCCCAATAGGCAAACACGGATGCAAAATTCCAGACGTGATCCATGTCTACCTCAACGTCCCTTCGCCGGTCTTGGCCAGCCGGTATTCCAGAAAGATAGTAAATTGTGAAAAGATCAAAATCAGAAAGAAATACATGACTGCGACAACCGTATAGACCTCTAGCGGACGAAAGGTTTTCGATGCCAACTCATTGGCCTGAAACATCAAATCGGCGTAAGAAACCGTTGAGATCAATGTTGTGGTTTTCAACAGTTCGATGGAACGCTCGGCAAAGGCAGGGATCATACGTTTCACCGCCTGAGGAAGAATAACCCTTCGCAGGCTGGCCCTGCGGCTCATACCAATTGCCTTGGCTGCTTCCCACTGACCTTTGTCGATCGAATTTATGCCCCCCCGAAAAATCTCCGCGAAAAAGGCAGATGATTGAATCGAAAACGTCAAAACCGAGGCCACAAACGGTGTCATTTGCACACTGATCAAAATCGGCAAGGCGAAAAAGAACCAAAAAAGCTGCACCAAAGGAGGTGTCGTGCGGAAAAATTCAATAATGAACGAACAGAGTTGCGTAAGACCCGGGATACGGGACATGCGGCCCAAGGCTAGACCCAGCCCCAACGGAACACCAAAGGCCAAGGCCAACACAAAAACCTGAAGGGTATTCCACAGCCCCAACATCAGCAGATCCATGTCTGCAAAAGTCGCTGCAAAATCCCAATCGTACACAATCCAATCCCATGGTGGCCCCTATCCAAGCATTGACGGACCATTGTTAATTGTCAACAATCTTCAATAAGCAGGGGGATCAAGATGGAAAAAACAAACATAGTCTTCATCATGGCAGACCAGATGTCTGCCAAAGCGCTACCATTCTATGGGCACCCGGTGGTTCACGCACCAACGCTTTCAAGGCTGGCCGAACAAGGTATTGTATTTGAAAATGCTTACTGCAATTCACCTCTTTGTGGCCCCTCGCGCACGTCGATGATGACAGGCCTGTTGCCATCAAAAGCTGGCGGCTATGATAACGCGCACGATTTTTCCTCGGCTTTACCCACATTCGCCCATTATCTGCGTCTCGGCGGGTACAAAACATGTCTATCTGGCAAAATGCATTTCACTGGACCAGACCAATTGCACGGCTTCCAAGAACGCCTGACCACTGAAATATATCCTGCCGATTTCGGATGGACGCCAAACTGGGCAGATCCTGATGCTAAAGTTACCTTTCAGAACATGCAAAATGTCTTGGAAACAGGACCCTGTCTGCGCTCAATGCAAATAGATTATGATGATGAGGTTGCCACAAAAGCCTGTGGCTGGCTTTATGATCGGGCGCGGGACGCTCCCACACAGCCCTTTATGTTGACTGTGTCCTTTACGTCTCCTCATGATCCTTATGTGGCACGTCCCGAATATTGGGACCGATATGACGAAGACGACATCGACCTGCCAAAGGTGCCGCCGATACCTGTCGATCAAATGGACGCGCATAGCCAAAGGATACACGCGCATTATTCCATGCAGGATGCGACTGTGACCGATCATATCATCCGCAGGGCCCGTCATGGATATTACGCCTCTATCGAATACATCGATGACAAAGTGGCAGATCTGATGCGGGTGCTTGAAGAAACCGGATTAGCGCAGACCACGCTGGTTATCTTTGCCTCTGACCATGGTGACATGATGGGAGAACGCGGACTTTATTACAAGAAAACCTTCTTTGAATGGTCCGCAAGGGTGCCGCTTATCTTCTGGGCAAAGGGTCGTTTGGGACCTGCCCGCATCACCGAAACGGTGTCCTTGCTTGACCTGCTTCCAACCTTTGCCGATTTGGCAGGCACGAAAGACGACGTCTTGGAAACCGATGGCATGTCTTTGATGCCGATTATTGCTTCCGGCCGCGGCGTCCCTCGGAGCGTTCCGGGCGAGTTTCTGTCAGAAGGCGTTTTCGAGCCGACATTCATGCTAATCCGCGGGCGGATAAAGCTGCTCTACAGCGAAAGCGACCCGCCCCTCCTGTTTGATCTGCAGACCGACCCTGATGAACAGGTCGATCTTGCCGATAATCCGAACTACCGCGATATATTGAGCGATATGATGCTCGAGGCGCGTCACCTGTGGGATGCACAATCCCTGAAAGCACAAATCATCAAAGATCAAAACCGTCGACGTTTAATCAATCGCAGTCATCAATTCGGCCCACCACCCGTTTGGGATTTCCAACCACACACTGACGCAAGTCAACAATTTGTACGTGCCGGAAAATGGACAACCGAGGTCGAAGCCAAGGCACATCTGGCCGTTCAAAAAGAAGCCTCTGGATAAAGCTTTTGCGCATACGCCATTGAATACGCATCAGCCATATAGCGGCCGGGCCATATCATTTTCTACGTCAACCTGCTGACAGCCAATCGGGTAGACTATTGAAGGCTCTCCCCGAAACAGCAGCTTCGGCACAGTCGCGCAAAGACCCAAACCGAACTGTTCGGCCACACAAACCCGGAGCATAATGGGCATATTTACCTGAATTTGTCATCAGATTTCGTGTGTCAGGCGGTATCAAAGGCTCTGTGATCGAACACCAGCAAAGGTCCGTGATCACCTTGACACCGCAGGCCGCCAATTCTGCCAATAGACCTGTTACGCGTATCTCTGTCAGGACGTCGCGACCAACGGTCACGATAACGTTGGTATCGCGATGCCGGGACCGACCATTCAAGGCCTTGTAAAAACGCGTGACCTCTGACAGCGAGGCATGCGGGCTTCCTATAGCGATCAGATCCACCTGATCTGGTCCTGCATTAAAAGCCTGCCATGCATCCCGTATATGGGCCAATTCAATGGTTGCCACAGGTGCGCCCGGCAACGCACCTAGGTGCGCCTCGGGTGTAATACCCGCAACATGCAACATAGGTGACGCGGATGTGGTACCAAAAGCCGCACAAAGCGCCCGCAGATCATCCGTAGCAGGACGCAGATGATCCAAACCCGTCAGCAGGGGCACGTCATCGGGCGCCATGCGGCCGGCAATCCAGCCAATCATGGGCCAAAGACTGTCATCACAGTCAACAGGGACCTGGCACTCAAGTATCAGCGTTGGACGGCGAGACTGCTCTACATACATCTCGGTCGCCGGGGCCCGACCAGTCATTGCTACAAACAGATCCAGATAGTCCGGTAATTTCGCCGTTTGCGCCCCAAGAACGGAATTTGCAAAAATGACCGCGTTTGATTCCGACCATCCAATTTTCTCACCCAGCTGCGGCGCTTCCTTCAGAAAATAGGGCGCACAGGTAAAGGTCGGACTTGCCCCCATGGCCACATAAGCCTCGGCCAACCGGCGCGCTGCGTTACCAAAAGGGGACGGCGTGGCATGCGGATCGGCTTGATGAAGATCAATTGAAATCGCATTTATAGTCGTCGGAATAACCACCTTTGCGCCAAGCTCGGCCATACGCTCGGCGAAAATCAAATTGGCCTGATGCGCAAGAATGCACCCATCGATGTGTCCGCGCGACACATCCGTTAGACAAGACGCCCCAAGAGCCACCGCCATCGCGCAAATGATATCCATGGCCATCGCCATCGGATCGGTCGCATCCTTCGCAAGGATAGAACGATCCGCGCGTGTCAGATCAAGAGCAGTCGGATCGAGGGGATGCAAACCAAATTGCATAGCACCGGCACGCATCAAGAGCCCATCGATATCTACCTCATCCGCAGCAGACAAAGCCTCAAATGCATGTCGCGCCAAACAGACCACGGCGATCTTTTTGTCGAAAATGCGTGCAGCAATGATGGCGCCCAAGGTGAGGACACTTTCTGTTTTACAAAAAACAAGAGCGGCGGGCGCGAGATTATTCAGCGCAAGTTGCAACAAAACACCGCTTCCGGAACACGACCCACGGCTCGTAGGCATAACGAGCACTTTTCCGGCTATTGACCGGCCATGCCACGGGTGATGGACATCAATGACCACACCCGTTTCCGGATCCACCCCACCCCAGAAGCTTAGACCCTCCTCGCAGTACAGCACTTCACCGGTCGCGGTAGCTTTGACTATTATCGTTGACATCGTTTGCCCCCCGATAAGAGACCTGCAACAGGACGCTTTGCCTGTTCAGCCTATGCAGGAGAGACGATTAGTTCAAGTAACGGAAAACCGCCAAAAGCCACTGAACACTGCGGCTCACACAAACCTAAACGCCACTTGTTCCCAGCATCACACTGACATTACCGCAATTTGACACGTCGAACGGACACGCTGTCCGAGGCAAGCGCACCATGTCTTGTCAAAGACCGCAGGCTCCCGGATTCAGCTGCTCGACAAGGCCCGGATCAATCAGACTGATACTATAACTACGCACAGAGACGGCGCCGCAAACTTCTGGTATCACTGGGCGCTGCCGAGCACATTAAAGGCTAGGTGACGGGCGCCACGGACCGTTTGAGATTAAAGGATCAGAACGTTCATGATTTGACGCGACTGGGATATCTTGCATTGATCCCAACATGAAAAGAGTAAGTGCTTGCAGGCATTTTGACGTCTTGCCCGATACATCGGGTCACAGCGGCTTGGGATCGTCAATTTGTTCAACCAACCAGTCAAATAAGAGTTTAGCCCGGCCTGATGCCTTCGGATGGATCTTGACATAGAAATCTTGCGGTGACGGAATTGACAGGGGTGTCAACTGAACCAGTTTGCCCGCTTCGACCAAGGTTCGGGTCAGACCATCCCATCCTAGAACGGCGCCCATATCATCCTGAGCCGCCTGAAGCGCGATTATATAATTATTGACCCGATGCGCATGCCTGAGCCGTCCTGTGTAACCCAAGACACCGCACCAATCTTGCCATTCCGTCCACTCGGTTCCGGACGCGTCCAGATGAATAAGCGGAAGCCTTGAAAAATCAGCCACCGCATTGATTTCATACTGCCGCGCAAAACGCGGACTTCCCAAGGCCATGATCCGGTCCTGAAACAACTTGTGACACTGATAACGCTCCCGCGCCATATCACCGTAGTGAATACTCAGATCACAGTCTGCTTGGTCCTGATCGGCATCACTCACAATTTGTGCCACCGAAATTTGGCCATATGTTTTCCAAAACTCCGCCAATCTTGGCGTCAGCCACAATGAACTTACGGACGTGGTTGCACGAATTGTAACGGATGCCCGTGAGGATCGCGACCGCAACTGGTCAAGGGCATCGTTCATCCCCTCAAAGCCACGTTGCAAGGATACAAGCAAATAAGCCCCTGTTTCGGTCAGGTCGACACCACGATGATGCCGCTGAAAAAGACTGCATTGCAATTCCTTTTCCAACGCCTTGACCTGATGACTGACGGCCGCAGGTGTCACATTCAATTCACTTGCCGCTTTTTTGAAACTGATATGGCGCGCAGCCGCTTCAAAACTGACAAGCGCACTCATCGGTGGAAGATCATATGGACGCTTCGGCAAGAAATATTAATCCCGGAAATCACATACTATCAATAATTATGGTCTTTTTTGGTATTTTGACTTATCTCAACTTAGCCAAGTTGAAATTTTTTACAATTGTCATTCGTGACCATGTGCCAAATGCTCGGATCCAGCCCAAAATGGGCAACAAAAGCATGACAACGACAAAACACCGGCATCAGCCCGATGCAATGGAATGCTGACACGGCAGATATCGTTCGTCTCTCCTTTCGTGACTTTGGCTCGGAAAGCATAAGGGTATGTCAGACAAAGCAAACGCCATCAAAAAGCGATCCCGCCGCAAAGGGGCCAGTTTGCGCAGCAATCATCCGGGTCAGAACCCGCACCTAGAGGTGCCCTTCATCACGCGCAAAATGCGACCTTATGAAATTTTGGAGGAAGGACAGCTTGATCAGATCGAGGCGACTTCAGAACGGATCATGGATGAAATCGGCATTGAATTTCGCGACGATCCAGAGGTCGTCGAGATGTTCCGCGAAAAAGGCGCACGGGTCGAGAAAACCGGAACCGGGTCCACGGAAAGCATCTGGCGTTTACGGTTTGCTCCGGGGCTGGTTCGCGACATACTCTGCACCGCGCCCGAGCGATTTACCCAGCATGCGCGCAATCCAGCCAACACGATCGAAGTGGGTACCGACGCGACCGTATTCCTACCCTCTTACGGCAGCCCGTTCATCCTCGAAATGAACGGCAACAGACGCTATGCAACGCTTGAGGATTTTGAGAATTTGGTGAAGCTGGCACAGTCCAGTCCATGGCTGCACTATTCAGGTGGTACAATCTGCGAGCCAACCGACATTGCGGTGAACAAACGCCATCTTGATATGGTCTATGCCCATATCAGGTATTCAGACCGCCCCTTTCAGGGGTCCGTCACGGCACCGGAACGGGCTGAAGATTCAATAGACATGTGCCGCATTTTGTTCGGAAAAGACTTTGTCGATCGGCATTGTGTGATCACAGGCAATTTCAACACCACATCACCTTTGGTCATTGACGGGATTACCTCAAAAGGAATCCGCGTCTACGCGAGGGCGGGGCAAGGCTCTATTCATCTGCCATTTTTGTTAGGGGGTGCGGTTGCGCCACTGACGATGGCCGGTCAAGTCGCACAAAATCTCGCCGAGACCATGGTAAGCGCGGCCATTTCGCAGCTAGAGCGTCCCGGTGCACCGGTCATTATTGCGAGTTTCATGAATTCTCTTGCCATGCGCTCAGGCTCTCCGACCTTTGGAACGCCAGAGCCGGCAGCGGCAAGCCTGATCATGGGGCAGTTTGCCAGACGCTATAAATTGCCACTACGGTGTGCTGGCAATTTTACGACCTCGAAATTGCCAGATGGTCAGGCGATGCAGCAAAGCATGATGTCAGCCTTAAGTGCCGTCCAATCAGGCGCAAACTTTATCATGCACATGGCTGGATATCTCGATGGTTTGCTGTCGATGTCGTATGAAAAGATGATGATGGACCTGGATGTCTGCGGCGCCTTACATGCATACTTGCAGGGCGTCGAAGTCAGTCAAGAAACACTCGCATTCGATGCATTGGCCGAAGGCGGTCCGGGACAGCATATCTTTGGCTGTCAGCACACCCTGCGCCACTACGAGACCGCCTATTGGGACAGTGCTCTTGATGACAATACGCCATGGGAGAGCTGGAATGAAAACGGACGACTTGACATGGCAACCCGTGCACACCGACGATGGAAGGACCAATTGGCACGCTACGTGCCCCCAGAATTGGATGAGGCCACCAATGCCGCGTTAAAGGACTTCGTCGCGGAAAAGAAAGCCGAAATGCCGGATATGTGGCATTAAAAGCCGCGCCACAGGAAAAGGTAAGACGTCATGTCTAAAGACCCGCTGCTGCAGCCATACAAGCTAAAACACCTGACGTTGAAAAACCGGATCATGACCACCAGTCACGAACCGGCCTACCCCGAAGACGGGATGCCAAAAGAGCGCTACACGGCCTATCATGCGGAACGTGCGAAAGCCGGTGTTGCCCTGACAATGACGGCAGGCTCTGCAGCCGTGTCCAAAGACAGCCCACCGGTGTTCAACAACATCCTTGCATATTCCGACAAAGTCGTCCCTTGGATCCAGTCCCTCACTGACGCCTGTCATGAACATGGATGCGCCGTAATGATCCAACTGACCCATCTGGGTCGCCGAACAGGCTGGAACAAGGGCCACTGGTTGCCATCTGTGTCATCGTCACGGCACCGCGAGCCCGCGCATAAAGCCTTTCCCAAACTGATCGAGGACTGGGACATTGACAGGATTATTGATGACTTTGCCGATGCAGCCGAACGCATGCAGGCAGGCGGCATGGACGGAATCGAATTGCAGGTCTACGGCCATCTTCTGGATCAGTTTTGGTCGCCTCTCACCAATGATCTGACAGGGCCCTACGGGGCAGACACATTGGACAACCGCCTTCGCTTTCCTCTGGATGTTCTGAATGCAGTTCGAAAACGCGTTGGTGATGAATTTATCATTGGGTTTCGGTATACGGCTGATGAAGCACAAAAAGGCGGTATTACAGAAGAAGACGGCATCTACATTTCAAAACGTCTCGCAGACTTGGGTCAACTTGATTTCTTGAACGTCATCCGTGGTCGAATACACACCGATCCAGCCATGACAGATGTCATCCCCGTACAAGGGATGCCCAATGCACCCCATTTGGATTTTGCAGGCCGTGTCAAAGCAGAAACCGGTATGCCCGTTTTTCACGCCGCCAAAATCCCCGATGTGGCGACGGCGCGCCATGCGATCAGGGCGGGGCTGCTCGATATGGTCGGCATGACCCGCGCGCATATGGCTGATCCCCATATTGTGCAAAAGATCATGGAGGGTCGTGAGCATGATATTCGGCCATGCGTTGGCGCCACCTACTGTTTAGACCGGATTTATCAGGCCGGTGACGCACTGTGTATGCACAACGCCGCCACTGGACGTGAGCTTACGATGCCACATGTCGTCACTCCGGCTGCCAACTCTAAAAAAATAGTGGTCGTTGGGGCCGGACCCGGCGGTCTGGAGGCCGCACGCGTGGCAGCAGAGCGTGGCCATGACGTTATCGTCTTTGAAGCACAGCCTGATCCCGGAGGTCAGGTACGCCTGACGGCTCAGAACCCGCGCCGGCGCGATATGATCAGCATAATTGACTGGCGCATGGCCCAATGCGCAGCGCGGGATGTCACGTTTCGTTTCAATACCTTTGCCGACGGTTTGGATGTCACCGAGCTGGATCCCGATGTGGTGATCATTGCCACTGGTGGTCTGCCAAACACCGAGCTTTTCGAGACCGGTCAAGACCAGTCTCTGGCGGTGACCACTTGGGATATTATTTCTGGTGACGTAAAGCCGGGCCAGAACATTCTGATTTATGACGAAAGCGGCGATCACCCTGCCCTACAAGCTGCAGAGGTTGCCGCATTGGCAGGTGCAACAGTAGAAATAATGACACCGGACCGAGTGTTTGCTCCGGATATCATGGGCATGAACCTTGTCCCATATATGCGCGCGCTTCAGGATAAAGATGTCACCTTTACCGTTACACGCCGCCTGTTGGATTTGGGACAAGACGGCAACCGGATCAAAGCATTGATCGGAACTGATTACAGCGACACGACTTTTGAAAAGACCTATGATCAAGTCATTGTGAATTATGGCACAATTCCGCTGGATGATCTTTATTTCGATCTCAAACCCCTGTCCGCGAACCTCGGCGAAGTCAATTATGACGCCTTGATCGAGGGCAAGCCGCAAACTGTTAGGCGCAACTCAGACGGAAAATTCCAGTTGTTCAGAATCGGCGACGCCGTCAGCGCGCGAAATACGCATGCGGCGATCTACGATGCGCTAAGGTTGGTAAAGGATATCTGATATGGGGGGCGCACTAACGGTGATGGGGAGCATATGACCTCATATGCTAAAAAAGAGCACACGCCTCTCGCGCATGTGTTCAAGCCAATTACCCTGCGCCATAAAACTTTGAAAAACCGTATCGTGTTTGGGGCCCACACAACAAACATGGCACGAAATGGTGTGCCCGGCGACCAACAAATTGCCTATTATCTGGAAAGAGCATTGGGGGGTGCGGCAATGATAACCGTGGAGCCAATGCCAGTACATCAGGCGGCGGTTCTGACACGTGGAAATTTTTCCCCCTGTGATGATGCCGTCATTCCACATTTTTCGCAGTTGACCAAGGCGTGTAAACGTCAAGGTGCGGTGATGATCCAGCAGCTCTATCATGTCGGGGCGCACGGGGATTGGGATAACAGTTGGCACGCAAACTGGTCACCTTCTGGTGGGCCCAGTTATCATGACGATGACGGCAGTCACGCCATGCATGAAGACGAAATCACAGACACAATTGATGCATTCGTAGAGGCAGCTGTACGCTGCAAGAAATCCGGCTTTGATGGGGTCGAAATCTGGGCGGCATATCATTGTTTACTGGATCAGTTCTGGACACCCTTTTCAAACCACAGAAAAGACAAATGGGGAGGCAACCTCGAAAATCGCACCCGGTTCTCGAGGGAGATCTTGCGCAGGGTTCGTGCTGCTTGCGGTGAGCAGTTTATAATCGGTCTGGCAGTCAATGATGGTTCTGAGACGCAGATATGCCTAAGCCGCGAAGATATGGTTCAAATCATTGCCCGTCATGATGCGGAAGAACTGATGGATTACGTCACCGTCGGTGTGGGTAGCTACTTCAATTTTGGCAGGCTTATCCCAAGTTTTCAGTACGCCGAAAACCTTGGGGCGGATTTGTCCAGCATGCTGAAAAACCGGCTTTGCCATGCCTTGGTCATCGCAGAGGCCAACATACGCACGCCAGAGAATGCAAACTCTGTTTTGGGAGCCAAACAGGCAGATTTGGTATCGATTGTACGCGGTCAGATTGCGGATCCACATCTGGTAAACAAGGCAAACGCCGACCGGTCGGATGAAATCCGCCGATGTTTATCGTGCAACCAGCAATGCTGGGGTCGGAGGGGACGGGACTACTACATATCGTGTCTTGTTAATCCGTCCGTCGGACATGAACATAAAATGGGAGGCGATCGCTATATCCGCACCATCATGCCGAAAAGGGTTCTTGTCATCGGTGCTGGGCCTGCCGGGCTCGAAACAGCGAGAGTTGCCGCCGAAAGAGGGCACAGTGTTGTTCTGGCCGAAGCCTCTTCGCAATTGGGCGGGCAATTTCGCCTCGCTGGATTGCAACCAAGACGTGGACAGATTACCGATTTGATCAATTGGTATGACCGTCAGCTGGATCGGCTGGAGGTGGACGTCCGGGTCAATACCTACGTCGAAACAGAAGATATCTTTGCGTTCTCCGCAGACGAGATAGTCCTTTGCACAGGGGCGATGCCGTCTCAGACAGGGTTTCAAAAAGCACGACCACATCAGCCTACCTTGCCGGGCATCGAAAAAGACAATGTTTGGTCCGCCGAGGATGTTTTGGGACGTTCCGCACGGGTTGGACACAGTGTGATAGTTTTGGACGAGCGGGGACAATGGCGCGGGATTGGAACCGCTTGGCACTTGGCAAACGCCGGCCATGAAGTGACGCTTATCACACCAAATCCCATGGTTGCTCAGGATTTGCAACGCTCCGCGACCGATCTGTCGGCCCGGCAGTCACTCGCCAAACTTGGGACAACGTTTATCGTTGAAAGTGCCGTGACAGAATGGTTGGGAGATGCAGTCAAATATGCGTGCCTGTTGACCGGAGAGATTACGGTGCGCAAGGCAGATACCTTGATCTTGGCCACCGGACTTGTCGCCAATACCACCCTTCAAGATGAACTAAGATCAAAGGCTGTCGATTTCAAAATCATTGGAGACGCGCTTGCCCCGCGCTTGGCAGCAGCTGCATTCTATGAGGGCAGGAAAACCGGGCTATTGCTTTAGTCAGGGTCCTTTTGACTGCATCAGCGATGCGGTCTGAATAAGGTGACTGTGCCATCTTTTGTGGGTTGCCATTTATGCGACGGTTTCTAGGGCTGTAAGCACCGCAGCCCGCCTTGATAGTTCTGGGATCAAAGGTCCAGTTCGGGATGTTGGTAAGCCTTTGGATAGGGCATACCCGCACCAGGCGCAAGCGTAGCCCAGATCAACCCCAAAGCCGCGGTCACAGCAGACAGATCCGGTGTTTCAGCGCGAAGCCTACCACGCAAGGCCACGACCAAAACGACCAGTGCCAGCGCATTGAGGATATAGAGGACGGAGTTCCAAAGTATCAGAAAACCGGGGCTTTGCTGAATAAAGCCGACGACGGCATAGCCGTCGATAGCGTTCGAACCAAAGCCGAGAGGCGCCAATACAGTAACGAGAAGCGCAAATCCAAATAGGTATGTTGCTGCGCAGATAAGGCCTGCAAGTCCACCAAAACGTTGAAGTGTCGTTATTTTATCCCTTGTTTGAAGTCACACGGAAATTTGCGACTTGGAAACTTGTGAAGCAGATTTGCGATTGCGCATGCGCCCGGCTGACCGATCAACAGCACGATCGCCCAGCGCGCGGAACACCTGATATGGATCCAGTGCGTTCAACGCGCCGTTGCCCCAACCGCAATGGACGAGACAGCGGTTTATGCGGGGCGTGACCCCGTCGCGCCAATTGCAAACAGGAAATGTCAGCACTAGACTTCATGGCAAAGCTTCGATTGTCGGTTTGCATCAACCAATAACGGCATGGTCACGTCCGCGCATACACGCGATGACGATCTTTTGGCGGCGTTCGTGGTTGTCGACCGCTACGGATAAGCCGCTGAATAGGGAACCCGCAAGCGCACCGCCCCAAGGGTCGCCGCTTGCCCCTGCGCCAAAGATTGCACCCGCGACCGCCCCCATGGACGTCGCGGCGGCTGTTTCCTGATCAAACTGTTTTTGCCCCCGCGCCAAACACCGGCACTCCGCAAGGTCAGCCTCGAACCCGGGCTCTGGTGCACCATCAAGGATTGGGATTAACGTGCAACGGTATCGCTACAGGCGGCCATGAAGCCAAAGCTGGCGATTGCTAGAATATATGGCACTCTCATTTGCGATCTTTCTCGTTTTGTTTTCGAGAGTGAAGATAATATGCACCGGCCTGTTACGGCATGACCGCAGGCATCATTGAATTGACACTTGGTAGCAGATTTCAATCAGGCAGCCTGATTTTGATACGCCGTGGAACTTAACCCTGTCCACCGCTTGAAAGCCCGGACAAAAGACGACGCTTCGGAAAAACCCAGAAGATAGGCCGTTTCATTCACGGTTACTTTTTGTCCATTCAGATATTCTTCGGCCATCCTTCGCCGCAAATCGTCATGGATCTCGGCAAATGACAGCCCGTCTTCTTTCAGGCGCCGATAGAGCCTCTGGCGGCACATTCCGATATCTTTTGAAACGCTATCCATCGAGATCGTGCCGTGATGCAGCTTTGGAAGGATCTGCGCCTCAATCTGCGACCGTATCGACGCATCCGACTTTAACTGTTCCAGCATAGCATCAGCGTGTTTGGTAAAAATACCAAAAGCGTAAACGTTTCCGGGTTCAAAGGGGGTCTCTTGCGACGCCCAGATCAAATCGATTTGCAGTGCATTTCGGCATGCGTTGAATACAACAGGCACCCTGAAAAGATCGCAGTATTGATCTACATGCGGCGGCGGGGCGTAGGTTACCTCTAGCCCCACTTCGAATGCCACCTGCGGAAAAGAACGGCGGAATTCACTTATAAAGCGAGCAAAAGACGCTTCTGTCGCAACATAATTTTCTTTTGGTACAAGCAGATAATCAATGATCCACAACCCTTTTGCAGTCTACAAAAGCTCAAAGCGGTCCTGACCAAGCGGCAGGTCTACATCGGCGATAAGCCGCAGGTAGCGGTTCAACTGCTCTATTGAATGTCGCAAAGAGGCCGAGCTATCGACGATTTGCCCGACCACTGACATGGGTGAAAGCTCTGTCTCCAACGTGTGACGCCGCAAAAGCGCAGTATCACCGGTTTGACCTGTGGCGTTGGCGATCAGCGATTGATAGGCCACCACTGGTATACGGTTGTTCTGATCGGCAAGATCGTGTTCGCGCACCCCGGCGTCGCGCAACAAAACTTCTCGGTCTATGCCATATTGACAGGCATATGACACAAAGGACGCGGCAAAACCGGCTGCCATAGTTTGCTCCCTCACGGACAGGAACCTTGTTCTTTTCTACAACCGTCAGGTTAAATGTATCGGCACAGCGAGACAATGGCCTGCAGGGAAACTTTGTCCTTTTACACCGCCATCAGTGCGGAAGATCTGCAAGGCCAAACATATCCTGGCGCAAAGAATGATGCGTCTTCGCTCGCGATTTGGGTGGTGAAAGAGACAGCAAATTCCGCGATCAACTCCACACAAGGGCCGACCGGCTTGCCAGAGTGTTGGGGTCACCAGCCCTCCCTTCGATCATCAGTTGTCACAATTACATGACATTTCTTGGATTTTTACGAAATCAAGGGTTTGCTGCTACAAGATGAAATCTCCGAAATTTGATCTTGTGGCAGCACGACGCTCAGCATCCTTATGATTGGTCCCATCCAGACAGCAGGGTGTGATGTTTTTTATATCAGGCAGCGTCTTTTGCACACAAGGCGTCCATGGTGCATCACATAGCCCGGGCCTGACCCATCTTTTCTATTGCGAGGCCGGATAAATCACCGCACACATCAGAAGGGTTCAAAAAAAGAACAAAGCCTGCTGAAGTATTCATTGGACGCAAACCTTGGATTGGTCACAGTCCTGATAACGTGTCCTGAAACAAGGACTGCCACTACCTTAGAAAGCGCGGGAACATGGAAAACAGGCCTAAACGCCCAGGTCGCCGACGCAGTAAACTCGCATCGGACCCGGTCAAGCGGCGGCCCGCGCCGGTCGCGGGACGTCTCGGGCCATTCAGTCAAAAAGAAATGACGCGCATCAACTCGGCATCCTTGGACATCTTAAGCAGTATCGGCCTCAGTGGTGCGTCCGAGATGGCGGTCCAAAATGTCACGCACTGTGGTGGCTCTCAGACACGAGATGGTC
This sequence comes from Roseivivax sp., assembly GCA_038138625.1. GTDB lineage: Bacteria > Pseudomonadota > Alphaproteobacteria > Rhodobacterales > Rhodobacteraceae > JAQXDR01. The sequence goes on along the minus strand of JAYQEA010000008.1, from coordinate 4,047 downwards.
GACTGACCTTTCCAAAATCCTTGGTTGAAGAGGCTCTTGCAGGACTTCGCCGCGATTTCACTCTATGCGGGCGGGACCAAACCCATGACATTCAAATGCACCGCGGTCGGGTCCATACCGGATCTGGCGGCGCATCACCGATGGTGTTGGACCATCAGACCGGGTCTTTCAGATCTGCGACCCTGGCAGACCTGTACGATGCAGCGCGCCTCACAGATACGCTGGAAAATGTGCATTTCTTTTCAAGATCTGTAATCGCAGGCGATATGGCAAGCTTGTATGATCTGGATATCAATACGGCCTATGCCTCGTTGGCCGGCACAACAAAACATGTTATGACCTCCGTTAGTCAGGCCAGCCATGTCAGCGACATAGCCGAGATGTGTCACTTGTTGGCAGGCTCGTCGAAGGCGTTCCGTGACCGGCCTTTTTTATCACTCAACATCAATCATGTGGTCCCACCTCTCAGATTTGATCCGGAGGCGTGTGATGTTTTGCTGGCGGCCGCCAGGGTCGGGATACCGGTCATGGTCAATACCTTCGGTCAATTGGGCGCGTCGAGCCCTGTCACAATCGCGGGCTGTATTGCCCAAACCAATGCAGAAACACTTGCGGGGATGGTGTTGGCGTGGATTGCGAACCCCGATGCAAGGGTCATCTATGGTGCCCGTCCTATGATTACGGATCTTCGGTCCGGTGGCATGGCAGGCGGCAGTGGCGAACAGGGCCTTTTGACAGCAGCCTCAACCCAAATGGCGCAGTTCTATAATCTGCCGAATTCCACAATTGCAGGCGCCACCGATAGCAAAACTGCCGATGCGCAGGCGGGCTACGAAAAAGCGTTAACCGTGACGATGGCCGTTCAGGCCGGCGCAAACCTTGTCACACAGGCAGCCGGCACACAGGCAGGCCTTATGGCCACGTCTTTTGAAGCATATGTAATAGACGATGACATGCTAGGCGCTGTCCTGAGCACTGCCAGCCAAATTGACGTCACGGATGAAACCCTGGCCTTGGACGTCATTGCCGAAACAGTCAGGGGTGAAGGCCATTTCCTTGGCCATCCCGACACCTTTGCCAGAATGAAGTCAGATTTCGTTTATCCAACACACGCTGATAGACAAGCGCCAGAGACGTGGATTGCCAATGGCGCACCAACAATCAACGCGTCGGCTCGCAACACGGTTGAAACCACTCTGAATACACATTTTCCAAAATATATTTCTCCTGAAGTTGATCAGGCGATACGTAGGAGGTTCGATATTCGCTTACCCAAGACAAGGATGCAGAAATCATGAAAATTCTGGTGATGGGCGTTGGTGCTATGGGATCGGTCTATGCTGCATTGCTGGCCGATGCGGGGCACGAGGTATGGGCCGTAGATACATGGGCAGATCATATTGCAGCCATCAATTTCAAGGGTCTGAGGCTAGAGGGTGCGAGTGGTGATCGGACGGTGACATCAATTCACGCAACTACCAATATTGCGAAGGTTGGTCGCTGTGACCTTTGCCTGATTGCAACCAAAGCCTCCGGTGTGGGGCCAGCCGCGCAGGCCGCGGCACCCGTTATAGGTCCCGATGCGCTTGTGCTGACCATTCAAAACGGCTTGGGGTCTGGTGAACGAATTACGCAGTATATCGCGCCTCAGAATGTGTTGCTCGGTGTGGCAGACGGATTTGGTGCGTCGATCAAAGGCCCCGGTCACGCCCATCATAACGCCATGAGACTGATCCGTATTGGTGAGTTGAACGGCGGCATCACCCAACGCCTGAAAAATACAGAACAGATTTGGCAAAAGGCAGGGTTTGATGCCCGCGCCTTTGAAAATATCAACCAATTGATTTGGGAAAAATTCTTGTGCAATGTCACGTTCAGCGCGCCGTGTACGGTTTTCAACGAAACAGTTGGCACCTTGATGAAAACTCCCGACCACTGGGCAATTGCGCTTGGTGCCATGCAAGAAGCGCATGCAATCGCGCGCGTCAAAGGCATCCCCTTGGGATTCGATGACCCGGTGGCTTATGTGACAACATTTGGGGCGGGAATGCCTGATGCACGACCATCTATGCTGCTGGACCATATTGCCGGACATAAATCTGAACTTGACGCCATCAACGGAATAGTTCCGGTCATGGGGCGCCAAGTCGGGATACCGACCCCGTTCAACGATACGCTCACGGCAATCCTGCGACAACGCGAAAGATCATTTGTGCAGCTAAAACCTGCCGCAAAAGATGCCTGACAGGTGATGCTCACAGCCTTGGACACTTATATCGATTTGACCTAAACTCCGGCTATACCATTTTGCGCTGTAACAAACTCGTCAGAGCATGACCGCAGTGCTTTGAGAGATTTTGAAATACAATGGGTTGCTGGAGGTCGGATTGGTTTGACGGAATCAAGACCGCCAGATCCATTTGGTACACTGCAATATGCAGCCTATATTACACCGTGAGAAGACCGTCCAGCTGCAAGAGCCCGCTCCGGTTGAGAGCGCGCGGAATCCAAATGGGTCATAATATCACCGAAAGGATTATTTCGTGATCCTCATAGGACAATTAAAGGGCCTAGTGGGTATTTGCGCTCTACATCTAAGCGCGGCAGTACCCCTGAAAGAGTTATGAGAATGGGCCCTTGGACAGTTTCGGAACGCCGCAATATTCCGCAAATTGAATGCACGCGCTGGCCGTCTTGGAAAGCGCAGTGGATTTATAAAAAGCGGTTGTTCGTTTCAAAGACGCACTTAATTGCGGTAGTGCAGCCAGCTTTCAGGAGAGTAGCGGTATGCCAACAGATTTTAATTCAGACGACGTTCGCCTTGGCACCAACGCTGCGGAAACTCTGACTGGTGACAGCTCTGCCAATTATATTCAAGGCGCGGACGGCGCAGACACTCTGGATGCAAATGGTGGCAACGATCAGGTCGATGGCGGCACAGGCCATGATATTCTCTATGGTGATGATGGCAACGACAGCCTGTTCGGGAACGATGGCTCAGACACTATTTTTGGTGGGAACGGTGACGACCTTCTAAACGGGGGTGGCGGCTTAACCGCAACAGCAACCACCGGCAGCGTCGATGCACTATCGGATATTGATTACACGGTAACCTCTAGCAAGCCATCCATAAATGGTTCAACAGACACCGATTTCCGTATTGCAGCAGCATCTGGGCAATCGGTCAAGACTGTAAAGCTCGACGGCTGGAATAACGGAGTAGACAACGATATCTGGCTCGACCTCACCACCTTTGCAGACGACTTCAAACTCAAATTCACCAAGGGTGACGCAAATGATGAAGTCGTCCTATATGGCGATGGTATCAATATCGATTATGGTGCATCCAAAAGCGGGAAATCCAGTTACGATGGCAAAGGCTCGATTTCTTACAACGGTGCAGACGGCAACAGACACAACATCAGTTTTCATGTTGATGAAGACATAGACTTTCGGATCGAAGCAGCCACGGCAGACACCACCTACACCGTGTCAGAGGCTGCAGACACCGATACCGGTGCGGACGTTTTGAACGGAGGCGACGGAAACGACAGCCTGATCGGTAGCGATGGCGCTGATAGCCTGTCAGGTGACAGCGGTAACGATGTCCTTTCCGGCAACAGCGGAGCAGATACCCTTATTGGTGGTGCCGGCTCGGATACGTTAAACGGTGGTTCTGGCAACGACGTCATTGAAGTCGGTTCTGGTGATTCTGTTTCTGGCGGTGCGGACGATGATACGATTACAGCCGACCCAACTTTGGTTGACGAAAATGCGTCTGCCAATGCCGCAATCTATGTCGACGGTGGGTCTGACGGCTCGGACGAGGATACACTGGATCTGACTGCATATGATTTCTATCGAAATCTCAGTCAAACGGACGATACCGGAGGCGGAAGCACCTCAGGTACAATCGAGGTCCAAAATTCAGGAGGGGACTGGACGACGGTTACGTTTGTCGAAATCGAAGACTTGCTTCTACCAACATTATTAGACGTAACGCCACCTGTTGTGGCGGTGACAGCGTTGGGGACGGTTTCGGATACG
>JAYQEA010000007.1:18312-55435 GCA_038138625.1 Roseivivax sp. | reverse complement strand
ACCCCATTTTATGGCCTGTTTTGCAGCAGCGAGTGCCAGTCGATCCGAAGCAAAGGCGCGCGAGGTATTACGGTACATATTGCGAGAGAATTGGTCGCACAGGATGATATAGGCAAGTGCACCAGACGGATATGTCAACCATAACCCAAAGCGACCTTCCATTGCTCCGGACCACGTTTGATCAAACCTGTCGTGAATTTCTTGGTCCAAGTCCGGTCTGGCAGAAAACCAGTCTTTGGGTCCACAATCATCCAGCCAAAATGCTAAAATCTCGCTCGGATTGGACATTTGCCATGTCTCCTGTGTTGTCCTGCGCGTGCTCTTTTGGGATTTTGCCTGTTTAAGAGCCGTCGTACGTGATGAATCCCACTACATGCCAGCTTTCAAGACTATTCCAGTCACAAATTTTGTCACTTTGTCAAACACTCGTGATCATGCGGCCTCTTCTTCCTGGTCTGCGGCCGTATCAATGGCGTATTCTTGAGCAACCTCAACAGCGACCGGCGAGGCCGCTGGCGTCAAAACAGCGTAACTGGCGGTGTCTTCGACCGACGGCGCTGCCCGTTGGGTCATCCGGTAAAGCCCGTAAATCACCAAGGCGGCAAGCTGACCCGAGATTAGAATAAAGAAAGCCGAAGGGCCCGCGCGCTGGATGGCCCAACCAATGACCAAGGGTCCGGCAATGGCGCCCAACCCGTTTGCAAATAACAAGCCGGCCGAAGCTGCCGGCATGTCATCAGGCTCTAGAAAATCGTTGGCGTAGGCAATCAGCAAGGCATAGAGTGGATTGGACATTGCGCCGATCACAAATCCAACGCCCAACAGCACCGCAAAGCTGCCACTCGCCAGAAATCCGATCAGGGCCGCTATTCCCCCCAAGGCAGACATCACAATAATCAGTTTTCGCCGATCAACCCTGTCAGAAATCCAGCCTAAAGGATATTGCAGCACAAGCGCGCCCACGTAAAAGCTGGCCACAAACATCGACATTTGTGGCAACGACATCCCGACTGATGCCGCATAAACCGCAGACATCCCAAATTGGGCTGCGAAAATTCCCCCAAGGATCAGCATGCCAATCACGCTGAGCGGCGAAACCTGATAGATTTCGCGCAAGGCCATAGGTTTGGAACTTTCGAATGCCGGAGTGGGCGTGATCGACAACAAGATGGGCGCGAAAGAAATTGATACCAACACAGATGGTACGACGAAAAGCAACCAACCAGAACTATCAGGCACCAAAAGCAGGCCTTGAGACGCAATGATCCCTGTCATTTGAACAATCATGTACAAAGACAACGCCTGTCCGCGCGTGTCATTGCTGGCGGCATTGTTCAGCCAGCTTTCCGCCGTCACATAGACCCCACAAAAGCAAAATCCGATCAGCACACGTTCTAGCGACCACGCAACTGGATTTGGAAAAACCGGATAAAGGATCAAAACAGCCGATACCAGCGACCCGAGTGCTGCAAAAACCCGAACATGTCCGACCCGCCGGATCATCGCAGGCGTTACACGGCTCGCAATCAAAAATCCTGCGAAATAGGATGACATCACCACGGACATAGCCAAGGCTTCGAACCCTGCCGCTTCGCCGCGCACAGCCAACAGAGATCCTTGAAGACCGTTTCCCACCATCATCAAGCACATGCCCAAAAGCAGCGCCCAAGAGCTGTTCAAAACCTGCAACATGCGCCGACTCCATGCGTTGAGATGTCGCCAGCTAGCGCACCACCGCGGCAGGCATCCCGCCGGAATACGACATCGCGATGTCGAATGTGCGCCTTAGTATTTTTCTGGGATCAACAACGAGGCGTCGCCGTATGAGAAAAAGCGGTAGTCTTGCGCGATGGCGTGCTGATAAATTCTATGGATCCGTTCCGGGCCCATCAAAGCCGCCACCAGCATCATCAACGTACTGCGTGGCAGGTGAAAATTGGTCATCAAGGCATCGGTCACAGCGAATCTGAACCCCGGCGTGATGAAAATATCGGTCTCGCCCTCCCAAGGTGCGATCTTTCCACTGCGCGCCGCGCTTTCGATCAACCGAAGCGCCGTTGTCCCCACAGGGATAACCCGACCTCCGGCGGCTCGGGTTTTGGCAATTTCCACAGCAGCCTGTCTGGTCACCTGACCCCATTCTGAATGCATTTTGTGCTCGTTTATATCGTCTACTTTGACAGGCAAAAATGTCCCAGCTCCCACATGCAAAGTCACAAACGATACCGCGACGCCCATGTCTGCCAACGCCTGCATCAACGGGGCATCAAAATGTAAAGACGCCGTCGGTGCTGCTACTGCCCCAGAATTGCGTGCCCAAATCGTTTGATAATCGGACTTATCTCTCGCATCCGCGGGTCGCTGCGCGGCAATATATGGTGGCAAAGGCATCTGTCCGGCAGCCGACAAAGCCACATCAAACGCGTCACCCGTCAGGTTGAATCGTAACACCGCCTGCCCGTCGGCACGCCCGATACATTCTGCATTCAGATCATCGGAGAAATGGATAATCTCGCCATCTCTCAGCTTTTTGAGCGGCTTGACCAGCGCCCTCCAACTTGCATCAGGCTGAGGGGCCAGCAATGTCGCCTCAATCCGTGCAGAGGTTGTGCCATCCGGACCAACGCGGTCCCTGTGGCCAAACAAGCGGGCGGGAATGACTTTGGTGTCATTTAACACCAAGCGGTCACCAGGACGCAGGATGCCGGGCAAATCCACGACCGAGCGATCGGCGATTGTGTCGCCAGCTGCCAACAATAGCCGTGCTGCACTGCGCGGCTCTGCCGGACGCGTTGCAATCAACGTTTCGGGCAAATTGAAATCAAAATCGCTCAAGCGCATACAAGGGTCTTTCTGGCGGTCAGTTGGACGGAGTGGGTGGGGGACGGCGGAATATCTCGCGAAACATACCCGGCGTAAACAAAGATAACGGATTGACCGTAACATTAGGCCGGTCGGCGGTTCCACGGATGTTAAAGTTGAAACCGACCAAACCTTCGCCACGGCGCGTAAAAATTTGGCCTATTCCATTAACAACATAGAGCGGTGACAAAACACCTTGCAGATCGAGACGTTTGGTTTTCGGATAGTAGTATCCATCCAGAGACACCCCCATAGAGGGGCCTGTGGCGCTGGACTGTTCCAATATGACACGATCAGGCGTCAATCTGAAACGCGCATCCACCGTGTTAAAAATTATGCCGGGCCCGTCGAGTTGATCAATCAGACCGACAATGGAAATGGCATCCAAAAGGCTTGCAAAGGCTGGACTGTCGCGCAAGCGGACCTGCCTTGCAGACATTGTGCCCAAATATCCACCCTCCGGTCGGGGCTGCATGCGGATCTCCATGTCTCCACCACGCGCATTGCCAAAAAGCCCGGCTGCCTTGAAAACAGCGCCAGCATCATTGGTTTGCAGGATAAGCGCTGTTCCATCTGCCGTCGGTATGGCGGTGCCCTCTAACTTTGGACCACCATTCAGTCGTGCGCGAAACGCGCCTCTTAAGGCGCCGTTCGCCGTGAAATTCCCAGATAAATCAGTCAAAACGATACTGTCTGTGAGATAAAACTTTTGCACATCAATCGAAATCGGTCCGAGACCGTCAAGAGATCGCCCTGATGATCCGCCCGTGCGCCCTTCGCCCGCCAGATCACCAATGCCCCGAGGCGCGTTCCTCAAATCGACAATGGCGTTTTCAAAAGTAATGGCTGGGACAGATGTACCTTCGCGTCCAGTCAGCGCGACCCGTCCCATCAACCAAGGCTCGATCATAAAATCGTTAAAGGTGAGCCGGTCCAGATCTCCGCCCATCCGCACAGACAGATCCCCTGTCGCACTCAAAGAACCCGCATCAATAGACAATGACGTCACTTTCACCGGGTTTGAGAAGCTGCCCGACACCGACAAACGACCCGTTTCAGCAGCACCGAAACGAAATGCCAAAGGGTCAATTCGCGCCGAGAGCCCTTCAAGATCAGACGTCAACGCGAATTGAGGCGGTGTTTTCCCATCAATCTCTACCCGCAAAGCGCCCACAGCAGACCCTGAAAACATCCCGTCGGGCAGTTTTATTCCTAACTTTTTTGCAGTGTCGGGCCCGACCGGAACCTGAGCGAGCAAGACACTCGGCTCTCCCCTATCCTGCAATGACAACCGCCAAGATCCTGTCATCGGAACATCGTCAAGACGCGCCTGACCCTTTACCGTAATATCTGCCTGCGTCGAACGGACTGCTAATTGCCTGGCCGTGAGCAGACGATTGGGGATAAGCTTGTCGGTCACCACGTCCCTTAGATCGGCACGCACATCCCAAGAAAAATCCGGTTTTTTAAGCCCCTTTTTAAACGGAAATTCCAACCAGCCTGTCAGCTCACCTGTACCGCTGCCCAGTTCAACCGGCACATTCGCACGGCTGAGCGCGCGCATAGGAGGTCGATCCAGTCCGGCCAGCATCGGGACGATGTCACCGCGGGCAAGAAAATCAAACCGCCCAACCGAGGGTTTGATCCGAATGTCGTCAACCGTCAGACGGCTACCTGCGAAATCGATGCGGCCCAACCCGTCTGGTAACATGTAGCCCGAGTGTACGTCGGTGATTGAACGGTTGTTATCGACGGTCACATGCCCATGCATATCGTACAAAGACGGTAGGGTTTCAAAATAGTGAATGACGGCATCATGCACTTCGAAATCAGCATAGCGACGCAGGGGGAGGCCCGGCTCTAACCGCAGTGCGAATTGTCCATTTTTCACTCTGGCCGTTTCAACGCGATTGAACATCCATCTCCGCATCTTTGGTCTTAACTGCGGCGGCCAATACCTTTTTACCGCGTCAGAATTAATTGATGGCACACGACCATCAATTGCCACCGACCAACCATTGTCTTTCGCGGCAAGACGGCCTGATGCGTGGACCTGCACAACCGGGTTGTCGACCCAGATACGTCCCAACCGCAACACAAACGGCGATAGACCCAAATGAAGATCAATCTCGACATGGTCCAGTTCCATGCCTTCGGAAAATCCCTGCTGACCGGCCAGTTCCAGTCGGGTCAACGTGAACTGGCCCAACATACCGGTTGGCTGCGCGCCATTTTCCGCACCTTCCAAAACCATGGACCCCGTCAATGCAGCCTTGCCCCAGTCCGCCTCGACTGTCATTTCGTCAAACTGCAACCCTTGAGACGCCGCGTCGAAAGAAAAGTAGCTTCGCGCCTGATCAAAAGGCAGTGGGGCTGCGCCGGACGTCGGTTGCACAACGCCTGACCCGATCTGAAGGGTCGCATTCAGAGTGTCCAGCCTGCCATCTGAAAACACATCAGCACGAAAAGCCCCCGAGATCGGGGCCTGCACCGCCCCCAACCAAGCCAATGCCGCAGACTGCGTTGCAATTTCCTGACTGGGCATATCATCAACAGACAGTGCCAGTGACAGTGTGTTGCTGCCGATCTGACGCTTGGCACTAAGAGCAACGGTCGCTACATCCGCCCGCCCTGTCAACAACGCAAAATCACCACGGACATCAAGCGTCTGCCCAGATTTTTTTAAAGTTACGCGACCGCCATCCACAGTCCATGCGCGTTCTGCTCGGTAATCTTCATATTGCAAAGTGACCGCATCTATCTGAACCTCTTCAAGCTGATCAAGTTGCGGATGCAGCAAGAGCCGATCCAAGGCCGATAGTATCTCTGGAAGTGACGGGCGTGATGCATCGGCAAGCACGGCGTCCTCATACGCCAGCCCAAGACGTCCGTCACTATCGCGCCGGATCGACAGGGCAATGCCTGACAATGTCAACACTTTCAACCCAGGACGCCCTTTCAAAAGCGCGCCTGGTGCGAGGTTCGCCTCAATATAACCGAAGTCAACAACCGGAAGGTCTCCGCGCCCCAAGACAGTCACGTCTCTTAGCGTAAAAACCAGACCCTGTTGGAGCTGAAATGTTACCCGCATGCTGCCAAATTCAACGTCCTGCCCAGGCAAAGCAGCCTCAATCCGGTCAACTATCGTTTTTTGCAACCACGGTGGGGCTTCGACTTCCCGCCCCTGACCAAACCAGATCACCGCCGATCCCAATGCGACTGACACCAACACAACCACGACCGCAACTGTCGCGCAGATGTGGCGCCACCCCCGCTTAACCGTGGTCTGCGCATGCGCAGATGGCTGTGATTTGGATTGTGTCACTGGACCCCCGGAGTAACCGTATTATGATCATCACATTACCCGAAACTAGACGGAGACCGCCATGACCGAAACCCCTGCAATTGCACCAGACTTCAGCTTACCTGCAACATCAATCGGTGACATCACCCTCTCGTCACTACGCGGCGGGCCGGTCGTGCTTTTTTTCTACCCTCGGGACGACACTTCCGGCTGTACAAAAGAAGCCATCTCTTTTTCCCAGCTCAAGGATGAATTTGACAGCCTTGGATGCACCGTTTTTGGACTCTCCAAGGACAGCCTTGCCAGTCATGAAAAATTCGTCGCCAAGCACGGCTTGACCATCTCACTGATCTCTGATGAAGGCGGTACAGCCTGCGAAGATTTCGGTGTTTGGAAGGAAAAATCCATGTATGGCAAAAAGTTCATGGGGATAGAGCGGTCGACTTTTCTGATCAATTCCGAGGGCGCGATCGCAACCGAATGGCGCAAGGTGAAAGTGCCCGGTCATGCAGAGGCAGTCCTAGAGGCCTTGCGCGCGCTGTGACCCTAAGTTTAAGCGAAATGGCGGTAGACGTGCTCAGCACCGCCGACGGACGAGAAAAAACAGCCAAGTCGCTTGTCTATGCTGCACAGTGGTTTGCTGCGCGCGAGGCAGGCGAAACTCTGCCGGTTGGGCGATGTTCGCCACCACTTAGACCTGCAAGGCCCGCAAAACCGGCCTTGTTGGAACCAAGAGATGTCCCAAAACGGAAGCCCGGCAGCCCTGCGGGGCGCATCGCTTTGTTACATGCCGTTGCGCATATCGAATTGAATGCGGTTGACTTGCACTGGGACATCATTCCCAGATTTGCAGACGTAAAAATGCCGGTCGGATTTTACGATGACTGGGTCAAAGCGGCCTCCGAGGAATCCAAGCATTTCAACCTTGTTTGCGATTGTCTGGAAACGCTGGAGAGTTACTATGGCGCCCTGCCCGCGCATGCCGGCATGTGGCGTGCCGCAGAAGACACTGTGGACGATTTCATGGGGCGCTTGGCTGTGGTTCCGATGGTCTTAGAAGCGCGCGGGTTGGATGTCACGCCAGGTATGATCAAAATTTTTCGCAACGCCGGCATGACGCACGCTGTGGACGCGCTTGAAGTTATCTACTCCGAGGAAGTGGGCCATGTGGCCTACGGTTCGAAATGGTTCCATTTTTTGTGTGGACGCCACGATATTGATCCCAAAGAGGCGTTCCACCAGTTGGTTCAGCGATATTTTAAAGGTAAACTCAAGCCGCCCTTCAACGATGAAAAACGTGCCGAAGCAGGACTTCCTCCGGATTTTTACTGGCCACTGTCATGATTTTGGGGCGTTACGACCCCTAAAACAGGCAAAATACCGCCACAATCCCAAGAAATCACACATCATCACAATCGCTTGGCTGAAATTTCTTGCGTAAATTTAACGCTCTGCTAACCAAGAAGCAAATGAGTGTCCGATACAAACGAAACGGACGCCGCAGGTTTAGTATGGGTGAAGATAGGGTGAGGACGTGACATTGGCACGCGTATTCAAAACCCCTGCGCTGATCGAACGAATGTTCCCAGAGCGCAGGATTTTTTTACGATCAGATGATGACACGCGGTTTATCCGTCTAAAAAGCGGTTCTCAATTCGTGGCAGTGGTCGGCGTTGGAACTTTGGTAGGTTGGGCATTCGTTGCGACCGCTGTGCTTGTCATGCAAAGCCTTGGTGCTGGATCCTTCCGCGATCAAGCGGCCAGAGACCTTGCAATGTATCAGGCCCGCCTGAACGAACTGGCTTTGGAGCGCGATTCGCGGACATCGGAAGCCCTGGCCGCGCAAAACCGTTTTAATGCGGCTGTAAACCAGATTTCCACTATGCAAACGGAACTCTTGAACGCAGAAACGCGCGTTCACGAACTCGAATCGGGTCTGGAGTCGACCCAAGTAAAGCTCTCCAAGGCGGCCCAAATTCGTGACGAGATGCGGACCGAACTGGTGGCCCTGAGACAGGGCACAGCGCCTCTTGCTGTCGCGGGCGGATCAGACGACACGCTGGACCTTATGGCGCGGGCATTGGAGCGTACCGCCGCAGAACGCGATATGATCGTTGCCGATGCGCAGTCGGCGTTGGTCAGGGCTGACGAAATGGCTCTTGAGCTGCGCCTCATGGAAGAAAAAAACGACAGGATTTTTCGCCAGCTAGAAGACGCAATGACCATTTCAGTGGGACCATTGAACAAAATGTTCAAAGCTGTTGGCCTTGATTCCGAACGCATTATTGGGCAAATCCAGCGCGGCTATTCCGGTCAGGGCGGCCCGTTGACCCCATTGATGTTGTCGACACAGGGACAGGCGCCAAGCGCCGATGTCGCGCGGGCCAACAAGATCCTTGAAAATATGGACCGGATGAACCTGTATAGGATTGCAACCCAAAAGGTCCCCTTTGCAGAGCCGCTCCAGGCGCCCTACCGCTTTACGTCCGGGTTTGGGCGCAGATGGGGACGGATGCATGAAGGCGCTGATTTCGCGGCAGCACATGGTACACGCATCAACACTACGGCGGATGGTGTGGTGACCTTTGCAGGGTGGTCTTCAGGGTATGGCATGTTGGTCAAGGTACAACACGAATTCGGCTTTGAGACCCGATATGCGCATTTGTCCAAAATCCGGGTAAAGGTGGGACAAAGGGTCTCGCGCGGAGATCGTATTGGTGCTATGGGAAATACGGGTCGGTCCACAGGGACACATCTGCACTACGAGGTGCGGGTCGGAGGAAAGGCCGTGAACCCCATGAATTTCATAAGGGCAGCAAACGATGTTCTCTAAAAGTAAAATTAACGAACCTGGTGCTCGTGCAGATGAAGCACCGAAACCAACAATACCCGATGCGGCGATGGCCCGGCCATCCAGCGACTTCAAACCGTCTGCACCCACCAAGCCCAAAGCGCCGGCTTCGGTCCTTTCAAGCGACTTGCATATCGTTGGTAATGTAAAAACCACAGGTGACATCCAGGTCGAGGGCACGCTGGAGGGCGATATACGCGCCCATCTTTTGACCATTGGCGAAACAGCTACTGTCAAAGGTGAGGTTGTGGCCGATGATGTCGTCATCAATGGCCGTATTGTGGGACGTGTACGTGGTCTAAAGGTTCGGCTGTCGGCTTCGGCCCGCGTCGAAGGAGACGTCATTCACAAAACGATTGCGATCGAAAGTGGTGCTCACTTCGAAGGATCAGTACGTCGGGATGATGATCCGCTTTCTTCGAAGGCTGGCACCAAAAAGGCGACTGCGCCCGCACCTGAGTAGACGGTCTAGTGGCATATGAAATGGTAGAAGCGCGCCTTCGGGCGCGCTTTTTTCTTTCCGGTCGTTATTGATGAAAATGAATACATTACAGCAAGACACGAAAAGCCTGCTATTTGGTCCGAGTCTACGCGATAAAGAAAGCGATATTCAGGGAATGATTTCGCGCCGGTCGGGTCCGTCAGTCGATCAGAGCGAGGCAGAGAACTCAGTTTTGGCGTCTTTTCAAACATACGAATAAAGCGATTTCGCTACGAACGAAGGCAGGTGGGGGGCCAACCACCTGCCCTGCGCTGCGCCATATCGTCTAAACTTTGCCCTTCCACGGCACAAAAATACGTTCAAGCCACCGGATCCCAACATCGATCAAGAAGCCGATTATCCCGATGAGGATAATTCCAACGATAACGATGTCGGTGAGCTGGAATTTGGACGCTACCATAATCATCATGCCCAAACCCTTTTCCGCCGCCACCAATTCGGCGGCAACCACAGTCCCCCAGCACACACCCATCGCAACCCGAGCGCCCGTAAAAATCTCGGGCAAACTATTGGGAACAATAACCTTTCTCAGGATTTGGGATTTGGACGCCCCCAACGAATAGGCTGCATGCACCTTGGCGATCGCCACGCCGGACACTCCGGATCGGGCCGCGATCGCCATAATCCAGAGGGCTGCCAAAAACAGCAGAATAATCTTTGATTGCTCTCCGATCCCGAACCAGATGATCATCAGCGGGATCAATGCAAGCGGAGGCACCGGCCTCATGAATTCCACGATCGGATCAAACCACCCCCGTGACCAGTTTGTCAGGCCCATCGCATAGCCCAATGGCACCCCAACAAGAGTACCGAACAAGAACCCTAAGACGACCCGCTGCAACGATGCCCATGTATGTTCAAGCAAGGTAAAGTTACGATACCCTTCGGCGTTCAGCTGCAAAAACCGGCCGAGGGTCAGCTCTGGTGCTGGCAAATATAGCCGCGCCATCCGCAAGCCGGGTGATGGCGCAAAAAAGGGTGTCCCTTTTTCAGTCAATGACAAGGATCCAGTGGCAATATCAACAGACTCGCCATAGGCGACGGCTTGCCCGTTCAGATGCGTAACTTTCGCCCCTCCGCGTTTGGTGATTTCATCGTTGCCAAGGACATTGATAACCTTGGAACCATAGCGTGGCACAACAAGGCTGTCATTTTTTGCAAATCCGTCACCGGGGTCGATAGACGGTTTTGGGGGGATCGCCATTGGGTTGCCGGCGGAATCTGTATAAAACTGGATATCCTCGGGATACACCAACACCTTGACCGTCGCATCATCGGTCTGACCCTCGGGTCCCGTTGAAGTATAAGTAAACTCAACCTCCCCCACAAAAGGGCCTGTGGCCTTGGGCAGTGGCAGGACAGAGTTCGTAAAAGCAACCCAAAGCAGAAAGACCAGGACAACCGACAACACGGACGCCGTCCGATTGGCCTGAACGGCGCTTTCATCTCCGAAGGTGACGGTCTTAAGAGATGTGAAATCCTTGCGCGTGAACCATTTCTGCACTGCAAAGCGCGACACGAAAAAGCACAGAAAAAAAGCAGCAACATAAATGCCGAGCAGCAAAAGACCAGTCATTGCGCTGCCTCCGTTCGTCCCATGATTTCTTCTTCCATCTCCCAGATCATGCCCAAAATTTCTTCGCGCGTGGTCGAGAAATCTGCATGCCGCTTCACATCCCGAAGGTCATTACCAACACCGAGGTCCGCAAAGGGAAGGTTGTATTCTTTGTGAATTCGGCCTGGACGTGGGGCCATTACCAGCAAACGTTCTCCCAAAAGAAGGGCTTCTTCCACCGAGTGGGTAATCAGAATGATCGTTTTTCCGGTCTCTTTCCAAAGATCCAGAACCAGACTCTGCATTTTTTCGCGGGTCAAGGCGTCCAACGCACCAAGAGGTTCATCCATCAAGATGACATCTGGTTCATTGGCAAGGCAACGGGCTAGCGCCACACGCTGCTGCATGCCACCAGACAGCTCGTAGATCGCCTTTTCTTTAAAATCCTGTAGACCAACAACCTCAAGAAGATGGTCAACCTTGGGGCCGCTTTGTTTGCGTGGAACCCCCTTCATATCAGGGCCGAACGAGACGTTATCACGCACATTCATCCATTCGAACAGGGCGCCTTGTTGGAACACCATACCCCGTTCCGGGCCCGGGCCATGCACGGCGTTTTCGCCCAGTCTGACCGTGCCTTCGGTCGGGGCAAGAAAACCCGCAACAATATTCAACAACGTCGTTTTGCCACAACCTGACGGTCCAAGCACTGACATCAATTCACCGGCTTTGATATCCAAGGATACATTTTTAAGCGCCTGAACCGATCCACCACCGGGAAGGTCAAAGCGCATAGAGATATTGTCGATCATCAGACCGGACATTATGAGGGCCCTTTCGGTCGAGAAAGTGCAGTGCCGTTAAAACGGCACTGCACATAGATCTTGTCTTAAGCAGGACCCGAAGGACCAGCTGTTCTGTAAGATCGTTTAGTCTACTGGCTAAGCGGACCAGTGTTGACGTTGTCTGCATACGACGCTTTAGCAGCATCAATGGAGCCCGCGGCAACGAAAACATCTGCCACGCCCTTCATGAACTCCTGTGCGCCACCACCAAGCCACTTGGCACCCAGCTGATCTTCGACAGTTGGGAATACGAAAGTCGACATTGTGGATTCGGTGTCGGCCTCGGACATACCGGCATCTTGCGCGATTACGGACAACATGTCCGCGGTATTGCCTGCAGCCCACATCGCATTTGCGTCGGCCGTCACATCCAGGAACGCCGCGACAAGGTCGTCATTTTCGGCAACAAAGTCAGCGGGAGCGGAGGTCACGTCGAATACAAGAATACCAAGCTCTTCTTTTTCAGCGCCTGTCAGCAGTACATTGCCGGACTCTTTCATGCGGCGCAATGCACCACCCCAACCGCAGGCCATATCGACTGCACCCTGTGCGAGGGCGGCTTGTCCTTCAGCGGGAGCCATGTCAACAACCGTTACGCTATCCAGCGCGACGCCAAAATGTGACATCTGCTTAAGAAAGCCGTAGTGTGCAGCAGTTCCAAGCGGAACGGCGACTTTTTTACCGGCCAGTTCACCCGCGCTGTCTTGGTCAATCTCAAGCTCGGCCGCAACCACACAGTTGTCGTTGTCGGAATAGCTAACCGCAACATCAATGATTTGCAGGTCCTGTCCTGCCGATGTGGCAACCACAAAAGGTGGAACACCCTGGCTTACCGAAATGTGAACGTCACCCGATGCCATAGCAGCGCTCATCGCGGTACCTGTGTCAAAGCTGACCCAGTTGACTTTGACGCCCATAGCCTCGTCATATGTGCCCATTACCTTGGCATACTGAAACGGCATCGGCCACTCCAGAAAGTAGCCAACAGTGATTTCACCATGGCCACCAGCAAGTGCCGACGAAGCGTAAAGAGCGGCTGCTGCGGCCAACGCGCCAGTTTTTTTGAGGAACATTTTTCTCTCCCTGTTTTTATAAAGCCGTCTCGACAAACGATTTGGACATCCAAACGCCGCGACGATGCGTGCGAAAGTCGCACATGAAGAAACGGTTGCCAAGCAACGATTGCCTCAGATCGCAAAACCCATCTTTGGGTCTGTCTGAAGGTCTTAAATGCCGGGTGGAAAAAGTTTGGGTCTTAAAGCTGGAAATGGTCTCAAAAATGGGACCTTGTGTATCCGAAAGACGCAAAACATCCGCGAGGTGCCGTTCACATGCCAAATTTTGCGTGAAATACTACGCCCGAGATACATCCCATGCGTGAGTTTGCTGCCAAAGCGCTTGGGGTTTTGGATCATTGAATTCGCAGCACCTGCGCCTCACATCATGCACATGAAGCCCAACAAACCGGGTTTCGGTCCAAATTTTACCAGAATCACACGAAGAGTTGGCATCTTGCGACGGTCGTCAAAAATACCATTTTCAGTCGGGCTTTCGGAGGTTGCGGATTTTCGGCTACAACCATGATTGCCCGAGCGCGCACAGTTTATAAATGACCAGCCTCTTGAAGAACTTTACGCGCCACGCGAAAGCATTCCAGACCCATTGGAACACCGCAATAAATTGCAATCACATGAATGATGGCCCTGATTTCTCCGGCAGATACCCCGTTGGTCAAGGCGCCTCTGCAATGTGTTTCCCATTCCTGCATCCGCCCCAAGGCGCCCAGCATCGATAGGTTCATCATGGATCGGGTTTTAGGATCAATAACATCATCTCCCCATCCAAACCCCCAACACCATGCGGTCATGGCTTCCTGAAACGGACGTGTGAAATCATCCGCCGCTGCAAGGTTGGCATCTACATATTCAGCGCCCAAGGTCGCCTTACGGTGTTCCAGTCCTTTTAAAAAAAGATCTTCGTCAAAGAGGCTCATGTTTACTCATCCTGATGTTGCGGGACGTGATTGTGTAACGGCCCGGGAAAACGCCGTTACCTGCCGCCTCAGATGACACGGGTCAAGACGCGCTGTCATCACCAATCAGCACATTCGCAATTTCTGTTATGAACTCTCGACACAAAATGGGATCGTGAAACGGTGACCCCCTGATAAATAACCGCCAAATGTATTTGCGACCGGTTAAGAAGACCCTTTTCCCTGAGATGAAATTCCACTAGGCCGCGTGCAAGCCAAAGCAGGAGCCAGCCAATGATCCCATCAGCATACCCGAGTGCAGACGAAATCGCGCGCCTATCCGCCGCCATGCTTTGGGACATCCAAGCCGTTCATTTCCGTCCCGAAGACCCCTTTACGTTTGCCTCGGGCCTTCGATCACCCACATATGTTGATTGTCGCAAGCTCATTTCGCATCCGCGTATTCGCTCAACCTTGATGGACTTTCTGGCCCTGACGGTCATGCGCAACGTCGGGCTTGAAGCGTTTGATAACATAGCCGGCGGAGAGACAGCCGGCATTCCATTCGCCGCACTGGTCGCCGAACGCATGGCACTGCCGATGACCTATGTGCGTAAAAAACCCAAAGGCTATGGTCGCAATGCCCGGATCGAGGGCGTCATGACCGAAGCTCAACGGGTTTTATTGGTGGAAGATCTGACAACAGATGGTGGTTCCAAGTTGTCGTTTGTGGACGCGATTCGCGAGACTGGCGCAAACTGCGCGCACACGGCAGTTATTTTTTACTACGATATCTTCCCCGAAACGCGACAGACGTTGGGCGAGCACGGAATTACCCTTCACCATCTTTGCACCTGGTGGGACGTTCTGGCTGTCGCCAAGGATCGCGCCTTGTTTGATGCGAAGACCTTGGATGAGGTAGAGCGGTTTCTAAACGCCCCGCGCGCCTGGCAGGATGCGCACCGATGAAAACCGAGTGTTATCTGCTGACACTGGACCACCGGACCCCAACAATACTTGAAAAATGCGTCGTAGAATAACAATCCAAGAGTTGTCCACAGAGATATACAATTTGGCCTTCATAGGGTTATCGGCTAAGCCCTTAGGGGAGAAATAGGACAAACAGCATGAATGACTTGACGCCAGTGCCATCACAAGACGGTCAAGCGCCGGATGCAGGCTCGATCCCGCATTCAATCGAGGCAGAACAACAGCTGCTCGGTGCCATCCTGACCAATAATGACGTCTACGACCGGATTGCGGGCATCATAGGCGAACAACATTTCTATGACCCTGTTCATGCACGGATTTATGAAACGGCCTCGGCACGCATTGCCAAAAATGCACTGGCATCCCCTGTAACGCTCAAGACGTTTCTCGAGGACGACGAAGGTCTTCGCGAGCTCGGAGGACCTGCGTATTTGGTCAAGCTGGCAGGATCGGCTGTTTCTTCCTTTGCTGCGCGCGATTACGCACAACTGATCTATGACCTTGCGGTGCGGCGTGATCTGATTTCGCTTGGCCGTGACATTTCTGATAAGGCGGCG
The DNA here is from genome assembly GCA_038138625.1 of Roseivivax sp. Lineage (GTDB taxonomy): Bacteria > Pseudomonadota > Alphaproteobacteria > Rhodobacterales > Rhodobacteraceae > JAQXDR01. The sequence continues at coordinate 39,997 of JAYQEA010000007.1, read as the reverse complement.
AAAGGGGATATCGATCTAGAACCCCGCGAGCAGATTGTGCAAGCCGAGCAACGGTTATATCAATTGGCAGAGCAGGGTCAGGTTGAAAGCGGATTCCAGAGCTTTCTTCGCGCCGTAACCAGCGCCGTCAACGTGGCAAACGCTGCATATCAAAGAGAGGGCGGACTTGCCGGTGTCTCGACCGGCCTGATTGATCTGGATAAAAAGCTGGGCGGTTTGCATTCAAGCGATCTTTTGATCCTTGCGGGGCGGCCATCCATGGGCAAAACATCGCTCGCGACGAATATCGCATTCAATATTGCCAAGGTCTATCGCAAGGGAACACGACCTGATGGAAGCGAAGGTGCAGTCGAAGGTGGCGTCGTGGGATTTTTCAGCCTTGAGATGAGCGCAGAGCAACTGGCGGCCCGGATTTTGTCAGAAGCCGCCGAGGTCCCTTCTGAACAAATTCGTCGCGGCGATATGACCGAAGAAGAATTCCGACGCTTTGTGGAGGCGGCAAAGGCACTGGAGGCTTGCCCGCTGTACATCGACGACACGCCGGCGCTTCCAATTGCTCAGGTCGCGGCACGTGCAAGACGATTGAAGCGGACACACGGGCTGGACGTCCTGATCGTTGATTATCTGCAATTGCTGCGCGGGACGGGCAAAGGCGACAACCGCGTCCAAGAAATTGGTGAGATCTCCATGGGATTAAAAGCCATAGCAAAAGAGCTTAATATTCCTGTTGTTGCGCTCTCACAGCTGAGCAGAACGGTAGAAAGCCGGGACGACAAGCGGCCTCAGCTCTCTGACTTGCGAGAATCCGGATCGATTGAACAAGATGCGGATGTCGTTATGTTCGTCTTTCGTGAGGAATACTACGCAGAGCGTGAAAAACCGTCCGAGGATCGGCTGGACGAAATGGCCGCCTGGCAGGAACGCATGGAGCGTCTTCACGGGAAGGCCGAAGTTGTGATCGGCAAACAGCGTCATGGTCCCATTGGAACGGTTGAGCTTAGCTTCGAAGGTCGTTTTACACGGTTTGGAAACCTTGTTCGTCCGTGGCAAACAGACGCCTGATGTTGTGCATGAACAACAACACCCGTTGTCTATAGATAGATCTTGGGTGGGCACCGGGCGGCCACAGATGACGTTTTTCAGCAGCGATCCCGTACAACGGGTCGGGCCCTAAGTTGACCAACCAAGTCCAGCAGACTGTTTACAGCAAACGTAGGACCTGTTTTTCAAAATCCTCACCAGAGCTATCTTCGAAAGTTGTATGAAATCCTCTTCGCAAAGCGTGCCTCAACACAGAGCCTGACGGAACCGGTGTGCGACTTCATGGACCCTCTTGAAGTGTTCGTGATGTCGACGTTAATCACCGTACCAAGGCTTTGGCAGCTCCCTAACATCAATGCAAAGGACTTTGAATGACCCTTGACCGTCGTCTGATGGCCGAATGGCTTGGTACATTTTCACTGCTCGCGACAGTTATCGGATCCGGCATTATGGCCGAGCGGTTGTCCGGAGGAAACGAGGCAATCGCCCTGCTCGGAAACACGATCCCAACCGGTGCGATCCTTTACGTTTTGATTACAATTTTTGGGCCCATTTCAGGCGCGCATTTTAATCCGGCGGTGACACTGTCCTTTGCTCTGCGTCGAGATATTTCCCCGCGCGTTGCGGGATTATACATCGCGGTGCAGATCACCGGTGCCATTTTCGGTGTCCTTGCCGCGCATGTGATGTTCGAAAACCCCCTGATTGATCCATCGACAACGTCACGGTCAGGTGTCGGACAATGGGTGGCCGAATTCATTGCTACCTTTGGGCTGGTGGGCACAATACTCACCTGTTTAAAAATGCGTCCCGAGGCTGTTCCCATGACTGTCGGGCTGTATATCACAGCGGCTTACTGGTTCACCTCGTCAACGTCCTTTGCAAATCCGGCTGTGACGATTGCACGTGCATTTTCAGATACATTCGCCGGGATCGCGCCCCTAGATGTCGCGGCCTTCGTTGCCGTGCAACTTATGGCAGCGTGTTTTGCCACCGTTTTTTTCCGATGGATGCTGAACGAGCCTATAAAAAGCTGACGTCGGACTATTTTTTGACTTTTGCCATCGGTGTAGGGTCGACCCAATCTGGCAGCGGCAGCAGCTCGGACTGCCGTAACCGAGATACGATTAATGCGGACGCTTTGAAAATTATGCCTTGGATCCGGACGTCCTTACAGATTGATGACGCTGTCAAACGCGCAAATTAAAAAAGGGCACGGAATGTCCGCACCCTTTTCGAAAGTCAAATCATGTCTGGCAACCGCAAGAGGACGTAACGAGCCCACAGCGTGCAAGCCTGAACCAGGTCTGCCCTCGCGCCCTGCTTACACGTCAGGATACAAAGGGAACCGTGCGCAAAGCGCGGAGACTTCGGCTTTGACCTGATCTTCAATATCAGAATTTCCTGCCTCGCCATGCGCGGCCAGTCCATCAACAACACGAATGATCCAATCGGCTATCTGACGGAATTCTGTTTCACCAAACCCACGCGTCGTTCCCGCCGGAGACCCGAGACGAATACCCGATGTCACCGTCGGTTTTTCCGGATCGAAAGGGACACCGTTTTTATTGCAGGTGATATGCGCGCGTCCCAACGCCTTTTCCGTGGCGTTCCCTTTGACGCCTTTGGGACGCAGGTCCACCAAGACGACGTGGGTGTCGGTCCCGTGTGTCACCGTGTCCAGTCCGCCCTTGATCAGCTGGTCCGATAGGGCCTGTGCATTTGCAATGACCTGTTTTTGGTAGGTTTTGAATTCGGGGCGCAGAGCCTCGCCAAAGGCCACGGCCTTGGCAGCGATCACATGCATCAAAGGGCCGCCCTGGATCCCGGGAAAAATGGCCGAGTTAAATTTTTTCGCCAACGCTTCATCGTTGGTCAGGATCATGCCACCACGAGGACCTCGCAGGGTTTTGTGTGTGGTGGTGGTTGCCACATGCGCATGCGGAAACGGTGACGGGTGCACACCGGCTGCGACTAGACCCGCAAAATGCGCCATGTCCACGTGCAAAAAGGCACCCACACTGTCCGCAATCTCGCGCATACGCGCAAAATCGATCTGGCGCGGTACGGCAGATCCGCCCGCTATGATCATCTTTGGTTTATGCTCCGCCGCCAGGGCTGCAACTTGCTCATAATCCAAGAGGTTGTCCTGTTTCCGCACACCGTATTGGACCGCATTAAACCATTTACCCGACTGGTTCGGCCGCGCCCCGTGCGTGAGATGGCCGCCGGCATCAAGGCTCATGCCTAAAATTGTATCTCCGGGCTGTAGCAGCGCCTGAAACACCCCTTGATTCGCTTGGCTGCCAGAATTCGGTTGGACGTTGGCAAATCCACAGTCAAAAAGCTCGCAGGCACGCGCCACGGCAAGGTCTTCGGCAATATCGACCCAATCGCAGCCACCGTAATACCGCCGACCGGAATATCCTTCGGCATATTTATTGGTCATAACAGAGCCTTGTGCCTCAAGCACGGCTCGGCTGACGATATTTTCACTCGCGATCAGCTCGATCTCGTCGCGCTGGCGGCCAAGCTCGCCCGTGATTGAGTCGAACAGCTCTGGATCGGTATCGGCCAAGCTGCGGGTAAAAAACGTAGGGGCACGGTGCGGAGCGTTCATTTGCGTTACCTCTGATTGGTGTGCGATTTACTGAGTGGTTATCCCATGCAGCCACATGGAAAAAGCTGGAATACGACAAACTGCGACAATGACGCGGCAGCTCTGGTCACACACCGGTCAATGTGATTGGGTAGATACGTAATGTAGCGGAGCAGGAAAGCCACAATGCCCCAAAAAATTTCTTTTGCGGCGAGCAAAGCGCCTTTGGCGCAGAAAGCTCTGGCCAGCCTAATCTGCCAATATACCGATCACGCCCCAGACGACGCCGATGTGATCGTGGCGCTTGGGGGTGATGGCTTCATGCTGGAGACATTGCACAACACCCAAGGTCTGAACGTGCCGGTCTACGGCATGAATCGCGGAACTGTTGGTTTTTTGATGAACGAGTATTCCGAACAGGGATTGGAAAAACGATTGGTCGAAGCAGAAGAAGCCACGCTGACACCTCTGCGAATGTTGGCTGAAACCTGTAATGGAGAGCGCCATAACGCTTTGGCCATTAATGAGGTCTCGCTTTTGCGCGCAGGACCACAAGCCGCGCGCTTGCGGATCAGCGTAGATGGGCGTGTTCGAATGGACGAGCTGGTGTGCGACGGTGCCTTGGTGGCAACCCCCGCTGGATCCACAGCGTACAACTATTCTGCGCATGGACCGATCCTGCCCATCGGGGCAGACGTCCTTGCGTTGACGGCTATGTCGGCCTTTCGTCCAAGACGTTGGCGAGGGGCGCTATTGCCACAATCAGCCGAGGTTGGCTTTGAGGTTCTCGAGCCGGAAAAAAGGCCCGTTATGGCCGAGGCGGATGCCCGGTCTGTCCGGAATGTCATACGGGTGACAATTCGCGCGGCTCAGGAGATTTCTCACCGAGCACTCTTTGATCCGGGGCATGGACTTGAAGAGCGCTTGTTAAGAGAGCAGTTCGTGTAACACGAGCAAAGACCGCATAAGTATTCTCAAACCTCTTTCAGCATGAAGCCGGCCGTCACAGGTTTATTCAATAAAAATGTCAGATACTTCGACAAAGGCGGAATGATCCCTGCCGTAAGCGACGAGCGCCAGTGTGCGGACTGACGCCGCCTTGGGCGTGCGTCTCATCAACCTGCTAGAGGCTTCAAAAGCATCCAGAGGCAGGGTTACATCCGACCATCCGTCCTTGGCGTCAAACCCAAGCTGGTAGTATTGCCATGGCAAGCGCGTGCCACCTGTCCGCAAATGCACGTAGTATTTCTGACCATTGCCCCGCACCCGCAACCTAATCCGGGTAGCATCCGCGGGAAGGTCAACGGATCTGCGAACCTGGATAAAGCCCCCGTTGTTTTCGGTAGATACGCGGCCTTCGAGTCGTAGCGCCCCCTCCGCCAAAGACGCGCGACCTTGACTGACCCCCCCCATGACCTGATCCGTGAAAAACGACCAGTTTGCAGATGCGCCTTGGGAAAAATTTTCGAGTGGGGCTGCGGATGTCGATGGGGCTAAGGGCATGGTGAACATTATGGCTAGGGCTGCAATAAGGGTGCGCATGGGATCTCCGGTATTATACGTCCCGAAACAGTAGCGCGGTCGGCATAGGCGTCCAGTCAGAGAGCTTCAGACTGTCGATCTAATTGGCATGAAATTCACACTCTGACACATCTGACATGGTGATTCAGGTCCTCAAGGACTTGCATAGTTTCGAATAAAATCAATCAGTCCATCTCGCACATCCGGATCCGTCCAAAGTCCGTTGTGCCCGCCCGCCTCAACTGTGATCATTTCTTTTTGGCTGCTTGCCAATAGATCGAAGATACCCTGCCCATGCGCATAGGGTACCGTCTGGTCATCTGTGCCATGCAAGATCAAAACGGGAGTTGTCACGTCCGGCGCCCGTTCGGCACTGTTCCAACGACTGCGTATCTGGCTCAGTATCGGGTCTGGTAAAGGAAAGTAGGCCTTGGCGATGTCTGGCATGGACAAATAAGGCGCTTCAAGGACGATGCCCTTTGGAAGGCTCGCCCCAGGACGGAGGCTCAGTTGTTCGTCCAACGCCAAAGCGACACCAGTTCCGAGGCTTTCGCCGTATATAATCGCGGGTGTCTGTCCGACCAGATCAGATGCGGCTTGCCAGACCGCAAGTGTATCCGCGATGATCGCCGGCTCTGATGGGTACCCATCCGACCCTGAGGCACCACGATACGTCGGTGCCAAAAGACCAAATCCCTGTTGCGTCAAGTACCGAAATCTTGCTGCACGAGAGGCAAGATTTCCAGAGTTTCCATGCAAGTAGAAAATAACAGGTTGCCCGGACGCGGGCGGAACAGACCAGACAAAAATTTCAGCCCCAGCTACAGCAAAACGATGTTCGGTTGCTGCGGGCAGCCCCGCCGCATCGGGCGTGGTATGCAAGGGGCTGAAGGGATAGATTGCCCGACGCTCCAACCAATCAAGCGATGCGCTCGCCTCAACCGCCAAAAGACAAAGAACCAAAGCCATCTGAAAAATACGATGCATTAATTGACCTCGTAGGGAAGCAGGTCCCGGGAATGCGGGTGAATCGTCAGGCGTCTTTCCAACGGTGGAACAGAGCGTTGATGACATTTCGTACGTTCACAAATCCGACACGAGATACCTATCGGCTCGAACGCCGCGTCATGGCCCAGATCCAGACCATCGGCATATACCAAGGCAGGCGCGTGGCTGACCTCGCAGCCAAGGGCAATTGCATATCTGCGCAAGGGCGCACCAAAATGGCCACCGGGTTTTGAGACGTCGCGCGCCAGACTGATGTAGCGCACCCCATCGGGCGTTTCCGCCAGTTGGCGCAAGAATCGACCAGGTGTTTCAAAAGCGCGATGGACATTCCAAAGCGGACAAGCCCCCCCGAAGCGGGCGAATTGCAACCGCGTTGCCGAATGTCGCTTGGTGATCGTGCCCGCCTGATCTACACGCACGAAAAAGAACGGCACCCCCTTCGCGCCAGGTCTTTGCATCGTTGACAGACGGTGCGCCACCTGTTCGATAGATGCGCCAAAACTGCCGGCCAGCAACTCCAAATCGTGACGGCATTCTCGCGCATTATTCAAAAAAGCCCCGTACGGCAGCATCGCGGCGCCCGCAAAATAATTCGCGAGCCCGATCTTCGCTATAGCACGCGCCGCATCCGACTGAAATCGGGCTAGATCAAGCGTGGCTTCCAGAAGTGGATCTTGCATCAAAAGCGCGATTTGCAACAACATCTGAAAGGTGCGCGTTTCCGGCGGTGCGTGTGCAGACAACGTCAGTATTCGCGTGTCAGGATCAAAATGACGTACTCTATCTGATGGCGACAGCTGTACGGATATGTCCCGAGAGTTGAAAAATCGGGTGGCTGCGGCGGACGCACCGCCTGGCGTATCCGAAAAATGTTCTGCCGCGCGGTCAACAGCATCGATGTAGTTATCACAATAATGAAAGAAATCGCGAACCTCTTCCCAAGGGCTGGGTTGCAACTGCGCCCCCTCGCGGCCCAATGCCTCATCAAGAGAGGCCAGTCGTTCGTGGGTTTCGCGATATGTCCGATGCAGCGTCAAAAAAGCATGCGCAAAACCCGGCGCATTTGATGCCATTAACCTAAGATCTGCCAGTTGCGGAGCCGCGTCGGAAAAGACAGGGTCGGCCAAGGCCTCGCGCATGTCAGTGACCAAACGCTCTGCGTCGGAATGACCTAATTCGGTAACATCTTGTCCGAATTCACGGGCCAGCGCCAGAACGACGGTCGTGCTTACCGGACGATTGTTGTTTTCCATCTGATTGAGATATGGCAAAGAAACGCCCAACTTAGCCGCAAACGTCTTTTGGGTGAGATCAAGCCTGCCACGAATTTCACGCAGCTTGGCTCCCGCATAAAGTTTTTGTTGTGCCATGCCTCAATCCGCTAATGCGTTGTGAAACTGAAAGCTTACAAAGTCAGGTCGTCTCGTCCAGTGCCTCAAGTCGCGATGTGCGACGAATAACGTATACAATTGCCAGAATTGCAGCAAAAGCTGTTAGAAGCTGCAACCACAACAGGGGCGTAGCACCGGTTTGCGGTCCCAACAACTCCCCTGCGACCTGGCTAAGGGCTGCCCCGCCCCCGATATTGATCGCGCCCCCCAATCCAGAAGCTGTGCCAGCAAGATGCGGACGCACCGACAATGTACCCGCCGTTGCATTCGGTAAAACCATTCCATTCCCGATTCCAACAAACACCATGCTTCCGAAGAATACCGTTGCACTGCCCATGCCCGATAGAAATACAATAAGCGACCCTGCTATCCCGCAAAAATTAATAACAGCCCCCCAAAAGATCATCTTGTTGATGCCAAAGCGTCTCGAATAGCGGCCAGAGACAAAATTTCCGGTAAAATATCCCAAGGCCGGGGCCCCAAAGACGATCCCTAGCACAGTCTGATCCATGCCGAACACCTCGGTGCCCACAAATGCAGCACCGCCCATATAGGCAAAAAAGGAACCGGAGGCAAAAGCAGCCGCCATGGCATAGCCCCAAAAACGGGGGGATCGAAGCAGTTCTGGGTATTCTGCGAATTGCTTGGCAAAGCTTAGCCCGCTTGGACGCGCGGTTTCACCCAAATCCGCCCAAGTCCAGACAATCATGCCCAGCCCCAACACCAACAGCAGCAAAAAACTGGCTTGCCACCCATAGACGTCCGCTAACACGCCCCCAACCGCCGGGCCAAGCATGGGCACGACGGACATACCCATAGTGACATACGCAATCATTGAGGCGGCCTGATCTTGAGGAACCATGTCGCGTACCACGGCACGACTTAATACCATGGCAGAGACAACGCCTGCCTGCATCATCCGAAAAATCAAGAAGACAACAGCGGATTCTGCCATCATGCATCCGAAAGTTGCCAGGACAAAGATAACAAGTCCCCCGATGATCACCGGCCTGCGGCCAAGCTTATCGGACATTGGGCCAATCACCAATTGCAACCCTGCATTTACCCCCAAATACAAAGAGACCGAAAGCTGCATAACCGCATAATCTGTCTCAAAATACTCTGCCATAATGGCCAGCGATGGCACAAAGATATTCATCCCAAGCACAGAGATCCCAGCAAGCAGAACCAGTGTCACAAGTTTGGGCGGAGTGGAGCGGTCCATAAAACGGACGGGGCGCAATGCGGTCATACGTCCGTGGGGTATGCTGATTTGCCAGGGTTGTCCAAACGTTTATAGCCCCTCTGTAAAGAAAATATTCCATAATTCGCAATTTTGCATTTTGCAAAAAAATAATTATCCAATATTTGCAAATTTGCGCAAAAGGTCTTGAGCACTGCCTATCGGCTTGTATAGCTGACTGCAAACGAAAGGGATCGCGCGATGAAGGATATCTTGCAAGAACTCGAAAGCCGTCGTCAGGCTGCACGGTTGGGCGGCGGAGAGAGACGGATCGCCACACAGCATGCCAAAGGGAAATTATCCGCCCGCGAGCGGATCGACCTTTTGTTGGACGAGGGCAGTTTCGAAGAATTCGATATGTTCGTAGCGCACCGCTGTACCGATTTCGACATGGAACATCAGCGCCCCGCGGGTGACGGCGTGGTGACAGGCTGGGGCACGATCAACGGTAGAATGATATATGTCTACAGTCAGGATTTTACTGTTTTGGGGGGATCAGTCTCTGCCACCCATGCGCAAAAAATTTGTAAAATCATGGATATGGCTATGCAGAACGGGGCTCCGGTCGTGGGTCTGAACGACTCAGGTGGAGCGCGTATCCAGGAAGGCGTCGATGCCTTGGCCGGATATGCCGAAATCTTTCAGCGCAACGTCTTGGCCTCAGGTGTTGTTCCGCAAATCAGCGTGATCATGGGTCCCTGTGCGGGCGGCGCGGTCTACAGTCCGGCCATGACCGACTTTATCTTCATGGTCAAAGATAGCAGCTACATGTTTGTTACCGGACCAGACGTGGTCAAGACCGTCACAAACGAAGTCGTCACCGCCGAGGAGCTGGGTGGTGCCAGCACACACACAAAGAAAAGCAGTGTTGCCGACGGCGCCTTTGAGAACGACGTAGAAGCCCTTGCAGAAGTGCGTCGTCTGGTTGATTTTCTGCCTGCTAACAACCGTGAAAAACCGCCCGTGCGTCCGTTTTTTGATGATCCGGCCCGTGTCGAGCATAGCCTCGACACCCTTATCCCAGAAAACCCCAATACACCCTATGACATGAAGGAACTGATCCTAAAGATCGCAGACGAAGGCGATTTTTACGAGATTCAGGAAGACTTTGCCAAGAATATCATCACAGGCTTTATGCGGCTTGAAGGTCAGACTGTAGGTGTCGTGGCCAACCAGCCCATGGTGCTTGCGGGCTGTCTGGACATCGACAGTTCACGTAAGGCCGCGCGCTTTGTGCGGTTCTGCGACGCGTTCGAAATTCCCCTTCTGACGCTTGTGGATGTTCCGGGCTTTCTGCCCGGAACATCTCAGGAATATGGTGGGGTCATCAAACACGGGGCCAAGCTGCTTTTCGCTTATGGTGAGGCGACAGTGCCCAAGGTCACGGTGATCACCCGCAAGGCCTATGGCGGGGCCTATGATGTTATGTCGTCCAAACACCTGCGGGGCGATATGAACTATGCGTGGCCCACAGCAGAGATCGCGGTGATGGGCGCCAAGGGTGCGACAGAAATCCTCTATCGTTCCGAACTGGGCGACGCCGACAAGATTGCGGCAAGGACAGCAGAATACGAAGACCGCTTTGCCAACCCCTTTGTTGCAGCCGAGCGCGGGTTCATTGATGAGGTGATCCAGCCCAAGTCCACCCGACGCCGTGTGGCGCGGGCCTTTGCCTCGCTACGCGGAAAGAAGCTTCAGAACCCTTGGAATAAGCACGATAATATTCCGCTGTGAGCGTACGATGTCCGACCAAAAAACCATCGAATATTTCTCTGCCGAAATCGTCCACCAGCGAGCCAGAGCACTGATTGCCTTCGCGCAGGTTGAACGAGAATGCATGAGCGCGCGGCCAAACGTCGGCGCTGTACATGCTGACTTGCAAACTGTCATCGAAGCGTTGGCGCACATCCAACGCATGTTCTATCCTAAGGATTGGGATAAAACCCAGTCGTTAGATAAGGTGTCGGTCAAGCGGGCTAAGTTACTGCGGGATTGGTACAATCTTGGTGACAAAAGCCTTCCACAGCTCACCGAAATTCGCAACGCCATCGCACATTCCGAAGACCGAGTAGATACATGGATGGAAAAGTCCACTGATCAGACTTTCGCACGGCATATGCTTGGCAGCGTCAGGGATCTTAATAAACACGGTATCAAGAACGAAGACATCTTGGGCATGTATGACCGAGAAACGACACAGTACATCTTCAATGAACACACTGTGTCGATTGAAAGAGCCATGTCTGAGGCAAATGCGCTTGTTTTGATTTGGCGTGAACATTCTGGTGCGCAGAAAGCTTTGACATGACCGGACCAACATTCCACCTTCTCTCTAACGGCCCCCGTCCCGTCGCCCCTTTCTCCCACGCGGTCGAGGCGGACGGCTGGGTGATCCTGACCGGACAGATGCCCACGGACCCCGCCGCGCCGGACGCCCCCCTGCCCGCAGGGGTCGAGGCGCAGACCCATCAGGTCATGCAGAACCTGAAGCTGATCCTGAACGGCATTAATCTGGATCTTTCCCACGTCGTGCAATGTCGCGCCTATCTGACCGAGTTTGATCGGGACTACGCCGCCTTTAACACCACCTATAAATCCTACTTTCCCGCTGACAGGTTACCTGCCCGCACCACCGTAGGTGTCACCGCGCTGGCCGTCGGCGCGCTGGTTGAAATCGACTGCGTGGCCCGCCGCTCATGAGACGCAACGGCTGGCATATATTAAGCGATGATGCGCGCTACACGCTGACACGACACCTGCCTCCGCGCTTTGATATCGTCCAACAGGCGTGGTTTCCGCTTTGCCGACGGGAACGCTTGGCGCGTCAAATCAGACAGGATCTGTGGCGCACGCTGAAATGTTTGCGGGGATTTTCTCCCGTGATCGAGATTACATCCAAACCCGATGGTATGATTGTGCGTGCCGGTGGGCGTCTCGCTGCGCAACGACCACCAAAAGCAGCGGCTTTATCGATAGAGCAGATGCTTCACGACCCCGACCGGCGTCGCCGCTGGATCCGGTGGGCTGCCTTGCCACAGCAGGACCCGGCATGAGCATTTATGAGACACCACCATCGACAGACGTAGCAAGGTTCAGCGCTTTGGTACGGGCTTCGAAAGCAACGTCATATGGATTGGATGTCCCGATGCGATCCAGCGTTGTCACTGCATGCTTATCTTTTAAGTTTCGCACGCATGCCAAATGGCCTATACATACCACAACCTACCGAAGCGTAGGGTTGAGGTGGCCTGATCGGAAAGTGGATTGGGTCAAAGGCGGACGAAACAGGAGAAATCAACAATGTCCCGTATTTTCAAAGCACTTGTGGCCCTTGGCTTCATGGCAACCATTTCCGCGTGCACCGCGCCAACCGAAGAAGTTATGGTTGTCGATCCCGGTGACGTCATGGTTGCTCCCGAGCCGGTATACGACGGCAAGCTATAAGACTTTCCACTCTGCGTCGGTCTTTATCCGGCGCCTGACGGCCGCCTGTCACCCTTTAGGCGGCCGGCAAGGGCCTGCTGTACTGTTTAAACACCAGAGGTCCCAATGATAAAACATCGCGGCTTTCCCGGCCGATTGCCCGGTTCCGATCATCAGTTCACAATCCGTAGGGCGAACCCCCGCGGTGTAACGCCCCTTGTCAGACGCGAGAGGTTCCGAGATCGCAAGAACGTGGATCGTAAGGCAGATACCGCTTTCGTCAAAGCCTTATGGGACCATTTTGGATCCGAACCGTTTGTACGCGGAAATCTGGACGCAGGCAGATTGTCGTGGCTATTGGGTCGCGAAGTCTTGCCGCATGATGACCCCTTTGATCCTGCCAGCTATGATGCGCAGTTGATCCTGAACGAAGCGGTTGCCAGAGCGTCATTTCCTGATGCCTTTGTCGACGATTTCGACTCCCTGCCCCCGTATGATCCGTCCCAAGAGGATTGGGACTGACCCCCACAGATTGTCGCCCATCCTATGGGCGGACCAGACCACCAAGAGAGGCCATGACCGATGTTTGACAAAATCCTGATCGCCAATCGCGGCGAGATCGCGTGCCGGGTTATCAAGACTGCGCGCAAGATGGGGCTGAAAACAGTGGCAGTCTATTCCGATGCGGACAAAAACGCTCTGCATGTTTCAATGGCGGATGAGGCGATTCACATTGGTCCGCCACCTGCCAACCAGTCTTATATCGTCATTGACAAGATTATGGACGCTATTGCGCAAAGTGGCGCGCAAGCCGTTCATCCCGGCTATGGGTTTTTGTCCGAAAACCCCAAGTTCGCCGAAGCATTAGACGCAGCAGGTGTGGCTTTTGTCGGGCCGCCGAAGCGGGCGATTGAAGCTATGGGCGACAAGATCACATCCAAAAAGATCGCCCAAGAGGCGGGCGTCAGCACAGTACCTGGTTATATGGGTCTGATCGAGGACGCAGACGAGGCCGTCAACATCAGCAACAAGATCGGGTATCCCGTGATGATCAAGGCCAGTGCAGGCGGCGGTGGCAAGGGCATGCGCATCGCGTGGTCGGATCAAGAGGCTCGCGAAGGGTTCCAAAGCTCGAAAAATGAGGCGGCCAACAGCTTTGGGGATGACCGGATATTTATCGAAAAATTCGTCACCCAGCCCCGGCACATCGAAATCCAGGTACTGTGCGATACACATGGCAATGCGATCTACCTTAACGAACGGGAATGCTCAATCCAGCGCCGCAATCAAAAGGTTGTCGAGGAAGCCCCGTCTCCGTTTCTGGATGAGGACACCCGCCGCGCAATGGGAGAACAATCCTGTGCCTTGGCCAAGGCTGTTGGCTATGCAAGTGCAGGAACGGTAGAGTTCATTGTTGATGGCAACAAAAACTTCTACTTTCTTGAAATGAATACAAGATTACAGGTTGAACATCCTGTGACCGAATTGATCACAGGCGTTGACCTTGTGGAGCAGATGATCCGTATTGCCAATGGTGAGCCACTGTCCATGACGCAAAGCGATGTGCAGCGCACGGGATGGGCAATAGAAAACCGCCTGTATGCAGAGGATCCCTACCGTGAATTTCTTCCGTCTATCGGGCGTCTCACGCGGTATCGTCCCCCCGCAGAAATCGCTGCCGGTCCTATGGTTGATGCTGGCACTTGGGTGATGAATGCCGATGCAACTGCACCGACCGGCAACACGGCCATCCGCAATGATACAGGCGTGTTCGAGGGCGGAGAGATCAGCATGTATTACGATCCCATGATTGCCAAGCTATGCACTTGGGGGCCAACCCGCGATGCAGCGATTGAGGCGATGCGCTCTGCTTTGGACAGCTTTGAGGTCGAAGGCATCGGGCATAATCTTCCATTTGTATCTGCGGTCATGGATCATCCCAAGTTTGTGTCCGGGGACATGACCACGGCATTCATTGCCGAAGAATATCCCGATGGCTTTGTGGGTGTGACACTCAAAGATCACGACTTGCGTCGGATCGCAGCTGCCGCTGCCGCGATGCATCGTGTTGCCGAAATACGCCGTGCACGGATTTCCGGCCGGATCGATAACCATGAACGCAAGGTCGGCACCGATTGGGTCGTGACCCTGCAAAAAACACGTTATGACGTGGGGATTGATGCCGATCGAGACGGTGCGACCGTGCGCTTTTCGGATGGTGCGGAAATGCGGGTCAGTGGGGATTGGACACCGGGAAATCAGCTTGCCAATATGATGGTGGATGGAACCGCCCTTGTCTTGAAGGTTGGAAAAATAACCCAAGGGTTCCGCATCCGGTCGCGGGGCGCTGATTTAAAGGTAAACGTGCGCACGCCACGTCAGGCCGAACTGGCCGAATTGATGATAGAGAAAGTACCACCCGATACGTCCAAAATGCTATTGTGCCCGATGCCCGGCTTGATTGTGAAAGTTGACGTAGCTGTAGGTGACGAAGTGCAGGACGGCCAGGCCCTGTGCACAGTCGAGGCGATGAAAATGGAAAATATCCTGCGCGCGGAAAAGCGCGGCGTGATCTCTAAGATCAATGCCAAAGCAGGTCAAAGTCTGGCGGTAGATGACGTCATTATGGAGTTCGAGTAGGAGACGATCCAGTGGTCCTGTTTTCTATGCACGCGCCAGGTCCTTTTTGCGGAAAACTCGGCCCACGCGGCCTTAGTCCCGTGCCAATTTTGGCAAGCCTGATTACATATTTCAAACAGCTAGTCGGATCTTCGGCTCTTCAGCTCTTGCTGTCGCATCGGCATTTTATCAATGACGCGGCCCAGCTCGCGGGTATCCCAAGGCAGCGGCTTGCGCAGTTTTACACGACCATCCTTGCCTATAAGAACAAGCGAAAATCCACGCGGGCGCAAAGACTGTCGCAAATCAGACACCGCCAAAGGATCGGTATCGACAATAACGACGACGTCGCGATCGGTCAGATCGGCGACACCGACGTCCAGCAGTCGCATCTGTTCTATAAACCTTGGGTCTGCAGGGCTGTCGGCAAAGACAATGACCGGCCTATGGGTCCACAGATAATCATCGATCGATACATTCGAGGCTGACAATGTGTCTTGAGCAGATACAGGCAAGGCGAAAAAGAAAAAAGCGGCAAGGCTGCGCAACATAGGGATAGGCCTCTGGTTGGACTGTTCCTTAATATATAGGGTAAAGGACGCGATCTTCGAGAGGCGCCGTACACCTAAAAAGCGTTAATCAAGCGCAGGATGGCCCTGCGCTGCAACACATTGGACTGAAGGACATCACGCGCATGACCGATCTGACCGACTGGAAAGCTTTGGCTGAGAAAGAACTTCGTGGACGGAGTTTGGACAGCTTAACCTGGCACACACTCGAAGGGATCGACGTCAAGCCTGTTTATGGTCGTGAGGATACCGAGGGTCTGGCGCATATGGGCGGCGCTCCGGGACAAGAACCATTTACACGCGGCGTCAGGGCGACGATGTACGCAGGCCGCCCCTGGACGATCCGGCAATATGCGGGCTTTTCCACGGCCGAAGAGTCCAACGCATTCTACAGACGGGCCCTTGCAGCAGGACAGCAGGGTGTATCAGTAGCCTTTGATCTGGCCACGCACCGCGGATATGACAGCGATCATCCCCGCGTGGTGGGCGATGTTGGCAAAGCCGGTGTTGCAATCGACAGCGTCGAGGACATGAAAATCCTGTTTAATGGAATTCCTTTGGATAAGGTTTCCGTTTCCATGACAATGAACGGTGCGGTTATCCCCGTTCTGGCCAGCTTTATCGTTGCAGGAGAAGAGCAAGGCCACGATCAATCCGTTTTGTCGGGAACGATTCAGAACGACATTTTGAAAGAATTCATGGTGCGAAACACCTATATCTATCCGCCCGAACCGAGCATGCGGATCATCTCGGATATCATTCACTACACCTCGGAAAAAATGCCAAAGTTCAACTCGATCTCGATTTCTGGCTACCACATGCAAGAGGCCGGTGCCAATCTGGTTCAGGAACTTGCCTATACCTTGGCTGATGGCCGCGAATATGTGCGTGCTGCAATTGATGCTGGCATGGATGTTGATAAATTTGCCGGGAGGCTGTCGTTCTTTTTTGCGATTGGCATGAATTTCTTCATGGAAGCCGCAAAGCTCAGGGCGGCGCGCTTGCTCTGGCACCGCATTATGACCGAATTTGGCGCTAAATCCCCAAGATCCAAGATGTTACGGACCCATTGCCAGACATCGGGCGTATCCCTGCAAGAGCAAGACCCCTACAACAACGTGGTGCGCACGGCCTATGAAGCTATGGCCGCAGCCCTTGGTGGCACCCAATCACTGCATACAAACGCCCTCGATGAAGCCATTGCCCTGCCGACCGACTTTAGCGCGCGCATAGCGCGCAATACGCAACTGATTTTGCAAGAAGAGACCGGGATCACAAATGTCGTAGATCCTCTGGCGGGCAGCTACTACGTAGAAAGCCTGACCGCCGAACTTGCCGACAAGGCCTGGGCGCTGATCGAAGAGGTGCAGGACATGGGCGGTATGACCAAAGCCGTGGCCAGCGGTATGCCGAAGCTACGGATCGAAGAAACTGCTGCGCGACGTCAGGCGATGATTGATCGCGGCGATGAGGTTATCGTGGGCGTCAACAAATACCGGCTTGAAAAAGAAGACGACATCGACATTCTCGATATCGACAATCAAGCCGTCCGCGAGGCACAGGTCGAACGGCTTGCGCAGATCAGGATGGCTCGGGACGAGGCCGCCTGCCAAACCACACTGGCCGAACTGACCCGTCGTGCAAAAGAGGGCGGCAATCTGCTAGAGGCCGCGGTCGAGGCCGCCCGCGCACGCGCCAGCGTTGGCGAAATCAGCCTCGCGATGGAACAGGAATTCGGTCGACATCGTGCAGAGGTCAAGACATTGGCCGGTGTCTATGGCGCCGCCTATGAGGGCGACGAAGGCTTTGCCGCTATTCAGGCGTCTGTGGAAGAGTTTGCCGAAACCGAGGGCCGACGTCCTCGCATGCTGGTTGTCAAAATGGGTCAGGATGGCCACGACAGGGGCGCCAAGGTGATCGCTACAGCTTTTGCCGATATCGGGTTTGATGTAGATGTCGGACCGTTGTTTCAAACACCTGACGAAGCCGCACAGGACGCCGTCGACAACGATGTGCATATTGTCGGGATCTCCAGTCAGGCCGCAGGCCACAAGACCCTCGCGCCGCAATTGGTCGCAGCCCTCAAAGCTCAGGGCGCCGAGGATATCTTGGTAATTTGTGGCGGTGTCATTCCCCAGCAGGATTATCAATTTCTGTATGACGCCGGGGTCAAAGCCATATTCGGCCCTGGAACAAATATCCCTGAAGCAGCCCAAGATATATTGCACTTGATTCGTGAGGCACGCGGCTGATCGGGCCAGTGATACTCTCGTTCGAGGTGTACGCACACCAAAGGCACAAGATCTGACTAAAACCGACCACGCGCATGGATATAAACCTGCGTGCAGGAATGTATCTATGCTTCTGGCTGACCCCGTCTGAACGCTGGCCTTCTCGGCCCGTATGCTGACAGTGATGTGCCATCTTGCAGGCTGCTGTAGACGGCAGCCATCATGCGCATGCAACCATCGTCCATTTTAAATCGTCTCAAAGGGCAACATAGATTCAAACCAGTCCTGTTTCGACACGGTTCTCAAGTGTTGAAAAGGAAATGTAAAACGTCGCCATCCTTGACAGTGTAGGATTTGCCCTCTGCCCGCAGCTTGCCCGCATCACGTGCTGCCTGTTCGCTGCCCAAGGCGATATAGTCGTCATAGGATACAGTTTCTGCGCGGATGAAGCCCTTTTCGAAATCACCATGGATGACACCAGCCGCCTGTGGCGCCAGCGTCCCGAGACGAATAGTCCAAGCGCGGGCCTCTTTTGGGCCGACAGTGAAATATGTCTCAAGCATGAGCAGATCGTAGCCCGCACGGATCAATCGATCCAGTCCGGCCTCTCGCAGACCAAGCTCTTCGAGAAACATCCCCGCTTCATCCTCATCCAGCTGGCTGATTTCTTCTTCGATCTTGGCCGAAATAATGACATGGGCGTTGCCTTCAGATGCTGCCATGTCGGCCACAGCCTGACTGTAGGCATTCCCATTGGCAGCCTCATCCTCTGCTACGTTACACACGTAAAGAATAGGCTTGGTTGTCAAAAGCTGAAGCATCTTCCACGCTTTTTCATCATCCTGCGCCACCTCGACCATCCGTGCAGGCTTGCCACTTTCCAGCATGGATTTGGCGGCTTCCATCAACCGCTGTTGTTGCACGGCTTCTTTATCACCACCCCGAACTTTGCGAACAATATTCTGAAGCCTCTTTTCAATACTCTCCAGATCCGCGATCATCAGTTCTGTTTCGATCACTTCTGCATCTTCTACGGGGTTCACCCGCCCTTCGACATGGGTGACATCACCGTCGTCAAAGCATCGCAGAACATGCGCTATGGCATCCACTTCCCGAATATTGGCCAAAAACTGGTTGCCGAGCCCTTCTCCTTTGGACGCCCCTTTAACCAATCCGGCGATGTCCACAAACGTCATGCGGGCGGGAATCACCTGTTTGGATTTGGCAAGATCCGCCAAGGCGTTCAAGCGGTGATCAGGGACTGCGACATCCCCAACATTCGGCTCGATCGTGCAGAACGGAAAATTTGCTGCCTGAGCCGCTGCTGTTTTGGTCAGTGCATTGAACAAGGTGGACTTGCCCACATTAGGCAACCCGACAATTCCCATTCTGAAACCCATAACACTCTCCGCATGATCCTACGCGCGGGGTCATACGCCTGCGTCCGCCTGCGCGCAAGCCATCAAGGGGCCGATATGACCCAAATAGCCTGGCCTGAGCGGCCATGTCCACAGACGCCATCGACACATCGCTTGTGACCGAGCGAACAACGATACGCTGTTGCTTGGACCAACAGAAACATCCGTACCGTCCACTTTGACATTGCGTCAACAACACGCCCTCGAAGCTTTCTTTGCCGCGCGTGGTTGATTTTTTCTGGCCGGTGGCGCACACCCCGTTTAAACGACCCAAGGCGACAGGTTCGCTGTTCTTTTCGGGGAAACCATTATGTCTCGTATTGCCGCAAAATTTGCCACTCTGAACGCATCAGGAAAAAAGGCGTTTGTTACCTATATCATGGCCGGTGATCCCGATTATGATACGTCGTTAGAGATCATGATGGGGCTTCCTGCCGCAGGTGTGGACATTATCGAGCTTGGGCTGCCATTCACAGACCCAATGGCGGACGGCCCAACCATCCAGCTGGCCGGTCAACGGGCGCTGGACAATGGCATGACCCTCAATCGCACTTTGGACATGGCCCGTCACTTTCGCAAAACAGACAACACAACGCCCATCGTCTTGATGGGGTATTACAATCCGATCTATTCACACGGGGTTGAGCAGTTTTTGGCAGATGCAAAAGACGCAGGGATAGACGGGTTGATCGTTGTCGACCTGCCCCCGGAGGAAGACACAGAGTTGTGCCTGCCTGCCTTGGCCGCCGGCATAGATTTTATTCGCCTTGCCACCCCAACAACTGATGATCACCGCCTTCCGACAGTTCTGCAAAACACATCGGGCTTTGTCTATTATGTATCTATAACCGGCATCACCGGTGCTGCCGCGGCCGAAGCAGACAACGTAGGTCCCGAAGTAGCCCGTATTAAGTCTGCAACCGACCTGCCCATTGTCGTCGGGTTCGGCATTCGTACCCCAGAGCGTGCCCGCGATATAGCGGCGATTTCTGATGGGTGTGTTGTTGGCTCGGCCATCGTGTCGGAAATTGGCGAAGGTAAATCCCCCGCAGATGTTTTGAGCTTTGTTGAAAGCCTTGCCAGTGGTGCCCACAGCGCCTGAAATCTGGGTCATCACAGCGACAGTTAGAGCCAAGTGCTTTGCAGGCATTGCACGCAAACCTGAAAATTGGTAACCAAACATAACCAATAAGCCCAGGAAAGGGACGGTTATGTCTGTGATCACTGAAATTGAGGATCTGCGTCGGCTGTATGCGCGTCGGGTTCCGAAAATGTTTTTTGATTACTGCGAATCCGGCAGCTGGAGCGAGCAGACCTTTCGCGAGAATTCTTCGGATTTTGATAAGCTTTATCTGCGTCAGCGCGTGGCGATAGATATGGCTGGGCGGTCCACCACAACGCATATGATCGGACAAGATGTGGCCATGCCAGTGGCCTTGGCACCCGTTGGGCTAACTGGGATGCAACATTATGATGGCGAGATAAAAGCAGCCCGCGCAGCCGCATCATTTGGTGTGCCTTTTACCCTGTCGACGATGTCCATTTGCTCTATCGAAGATGTGGCCGAAAACACCGATGTTCCGTTCTGGATGCAGGTCTACACGCTCAAGGACGATGATTTCATGCAGCGGCTGTTTGACAGAGCCAAAGATGCAAACTGTTCGGCTGCCATCATAACGGTTGATCTGCAACTGCTTGGCCAACGTCACAAGGACCTGAAGAATGGTCTGTCCGCCCCCCCCAAACTGACCGTCAAAAATATCGCCAATATGATGACCAAGGTTCACTGGGGCCTAGGCATGCTTCGTACCAAACGTAGATTTTTCGGCAATATCGTTGGACATGCAAAAGGGGTTCAGGATGCATCATCCCTGGGGTCATGGACGGCCGAGGCTTTTGACCAATCTCTGAATTGGGATCGTATTCGCCAATTTCGCAAGATGTGGGATGGCCCCCTGATCATCAAAGGAATTATGGATCCGCGGGACGCGCTCGAGGCGTGCAACGTGGGTGCTGACGCCATTATCGTCTCGAACCATGGGGGGCGGCAACTGGATGGCGCCCTAAGCTCGATCCGGGCATTACCTGCAATTCTGGACGCTGTCGGTGACAAGATCGAAGTTCATCTGGATAGCGGAATACGCTCTGGACAGGACGTTTTGAAAGCCATGGCCATGGGGGCAAAGGGGACACATATCGGACGCGCCTACGTTTATGGGTTGGGCGCCAAAGGTGAGGCGGGCGTGACAGATGCGCTCAACATCATCCACAAGGAACTGGACATGTCCATGGCGCTGTGCGGGCACACCAACATTCAGGCAGTCGATCGTGACATCTTGATGATTCCAAAAGGTTTCAACGACGCCTGGGTTTGACATAATTGCGTATGCACCGATCGCCACAGCCGTATATCAGCCGCGGCGCTGCACCAGCGGGACCAGTACAACAGGCACGAGCAGCAGCACAAACCCGATCGCTGAAAATGAAACGGCCAGCCCGAAGCCTTCGCTGAGAAATCCCATCAGAGGCGGCCCAATGAAAAAGCCGGAATATCCCAAAACGGCCACACGACTGATTGCCAGTGTCCGATGCTCGGCTGTAACAAGCCGTCCCACCCAAGCC
>JAYQEA010000007.1:0-18302 GCA_038138625.1 Roseivivax sp. | reverse complement strand
ACCCAAGCCAGTGCCAGTGGCCCGATCACAGACACCCCAAGCCCAAGCATCCCGAAACCGAGATAACCAAGCGCAAGATGATCTGCCCAGCCCCCTAAAAAAGCACCTGACGCGGTCAGTAACGCCGCCCACCGGATAACCAAGGCCTCGGACCACCGTTGCGAGACAACCTGCCCGGTCAGTCGCCCGACGCCCATCGTCAAGCCAAGAATTGAGGGACCGAGCGTGCCAGTCAGAGCCCCTGCCCCCATGCTGCGTTCCAAATGCAACGCCGACCATGCCTCGGTCGCATTTTCGGACATGAATGCCACAAGCACGATTAGACCCGCTGGTAAAATTAACGACCATTTCAGTCCGGTCACCGGCCGTGCATCATCTGTGCTGGTTTCCCCTACATCCCCGCCACGCGTTACCGGTAACAACAGCACCATGACCACTGCCACCGTGGAAAGGATGACAAAGGATCCCATGCCCACTTCGCGCATTGCGCCGGCAATCAAGGCCCCAATTGCATAAGCAAACGAGAAAATAGCGTGGTTGAGGTTCATCAAGGGCCGTTCAACCCGCGCTTCGATTTCGCTGACGCGGGCATTCATCAAAACATCGAGTGTCCCGACACACATAGTGACCAAGAGCATAGACCCCAAAAAGTGATACCACATCACAGACAGGCCCGGCAAAAGAGCCATAGTTGCGGTCAATCCCGCCATAACAGGAAGGGCTTGGACCCTCAGGTATCGATCGACCCAAGGCGCAGCCGTCATCGCCAACATTGCCCCCATCGATGCCACCAGCATCACCAGACCAAAGCCTGCGTCAGTCAATGCAACCTGCGACTTGATCTGCGGGATCAAACCGGCAAATGCACCCCAGAACACTCCGATCTGGGCAAAGGCAGCCGCAGGCCTGCGGCACAAAACTATATCACGTAAAAGCGGCAAAACGGGGCCTTGTTAAATTAGACACGCAAGGACCCCATTACCGCGCTCTTTCCCCCTTGCCAAGCGGTGCACGTGGCGTTAACCCCGCAAACTCATGACACGGGGTGACAGCCTTGGAGGCACCCCATTTTCAAAGGAGAATATCATGGCACAAGAGATCCCAGATCTGATCTGCCAAGAACGCGCGGGGACAGGCAAGGGCGCCGCTCGTGCAGCGCGTCGCGCCAATATGGTTCCCGGAGTCGTCTTTGGCGGTGACAAGGAACCCCTATCCATTCAGATCCCGTTTAACGAGCTGCTCAAAAAGCTCAAGGCCGGGCGGTTCAAATCCACGTTGTTCAACCTCAAGGTAGAGGGCCACGACGACGTGCGCGTTATCTGCCGTGATGTCCAGCGCGATGTCGTCAAAGATCTGCCAAGGCATTTTGACCTGATGCGTCTGCGTCGGACCTCCAAAATCAACCTGTTCGTTCCGGTCGAGTTCATCGGACACGAAAATGCGCCGGGTCTCAAGCGCGGTGGCACGATGACAATTGTCCGCCCCGAGGTAGAACTGGTTGTGACAGCGGGTGATATCCCTGAAAAAATCGTTGTTGATCTTTCGGGTTTGTCAATCGGAGATACCGTTACAATTTCGTCCGTGACTTTGCCCGAAGGCAGCAAGCCGTCGATCGACCGTGACTTTATGATTTGTAATATCACGGCGCCATCAGGTCTGGCCGCATCAGACGACGCTGAAGCCGAAGGAGAAGACAGCGCGGAATAATCACCGCCTGATCACCCTTATCAGTCAGGCCCCTGTCTCTTGCAGGGGCCTTTTTATTGTGGGCTTGCCTGATCACACCCTTCAGCTTATGCCCTTGACACATTCATGTAATGGCGGGATCGGTCATGCAATTAATTGTGGGTTTAGGTAATCCAGGACAAAAATACGCCCATAACCGTCACAATATTGGCTTTATGGCTGTTGACCGGATCGCGCAAGATCATGATTTTGCCCCGTGGCGAAACCGCTTTCAGGGCCAATGCAGCGAGGGACGCCTTGGTCCCGAGAAGGTTATTTTGCTGAAGCCTTCCACATTTATGAACCGGTCAGGGCAATCCGTTGGCGAGGCGATGCGCTTTTTCAAGATGACAGCCGAGGACGTCACAGTCATTCACGACGAACTTGATCTTGCCCCGGGCAAGGCACGTGTCAAATCGGGTGGAGGTCATGCAGGTCATAACGGATTGCGGTCTATTCATAGTCATATTGGTGAAGCCTACAATCGGGTCCGCCTTGGCATAGGGCACCCGGGCCGGAAGGAACTGGTGGCCGGTTATGTGCTGCATGATTTTGCCAAGGCAGATGCTGACTGGTTAGACGACGTTATGCGCGGTATATCTGATGGGGCAAACGCTTTGGCTGCCGGAGACACAGGCCGGTTCATGAATGCCGTGGCCTTGCGTGTTGTCCCAAAACGCAAGTCTGCAGACGCGAATGATAGTAAAACAAAGCAACCATCACAAACTATCCCGGCACAGAAACCGGAGATTGACACAAGATCAGCCATGCAAAAGCTTATGGATAAATTCCGGTAGTTGCGTCGAAGCGCACTTTTAAATCTGCGACCTTCGACGCCGGTTGTCCCGTGTTAGCCCATGTCCACGCCCAGATGGCCTGCCACGGTAAAGATGTCTTTGTCACCGCGGCCGCACATATTCATAACAAGCAGATGGTCAGAGGGCAGTTCGGGTGCAATTTTGGCCACATGCGCCAAGGCATGGCTTGGTTCGAGCGCCGGAATTATACCCTCTGTCTCACAGCTTAATTGAAAGGCTGCCAAGGCCTCTTGATCCGTGATCGAGACATATTTCGCACGACCGATTTCATGCAACCACGAATGTTCCGGTCCAATGCCCGGATAATCCAGTCCCGCCGAGATCGAATACCCTTCGAGGATCTGTCCGTCTCCGTCTTGCAGCAGGAACGTCCGGTTGCCGTGCAAAACCCCCGGGCGTCCGCCCGTTAGGGACGCACAGTGTTCCATCTGATCATTAACCCCTTTTCCGCCAGCCTCGACCCCGATGATATTGACGGATGGATCATCGAGAAACGGATAGAACAGACCCATCGCATTAGAGCCTCCGCCAATGGCGGCAATCAGCGTGTCAGGCAATCGACCCTCGGCCTCTTGCATTTGGTAACGCGTTTCTTTGCCAATAATGGACTGGAAATCACGCACCATAGCTGGATAGGGATGCGGACCCGCAACCGTTCCAATGCAATAGAATGTGTCATGCACGTTCGTGACCCAATCCCGGAGGGCGTCGTTCATTGCGTCTTTCAATGTGCCACGTCCACTGGTCACGGCTACGACCTCTGCTCCAAGCAGACGCATGCGAAACACATTTGGCTTTTGCCGTTCGACATCATGCGCACCCATGTAGACCACACATTTCAAACCGAATTTGGCGCAAACGGTCGCTGTGGCAACGCCATGTTGTCCTGCCCCGGTCTCTGCAATGATCCGCGTTTTTCCCATGCGCCGTGCCAGAATGATCTGTCCGAGCACGTTGTTGATTTTATGAGCGCCAGTGTGGTTGAGTTCGTCCCGCTTCAGATAAATCTTGGCACCACCCAGGCGTTCGGTCAGACGCTCCGCGAAGTAGAGCGGAGATGGCCGTCCCACGTAATGCTTCCACAGAAAATCCATCTCGTCCCAGAAGGTCTGATCTGTTTTGGCATTTTCGTACTGAGCCTCAAGCGAAAGAATAAGCGGCATCAGCGTCTCGGAGACAAACCGGCCACCAAAGTCACCGAACCGTCCGTTTTCGTCGGGTCCTGTCATAAAGCTGTTTATCAGGTCTTCGGGCATGGCTGTCTCCCCTTTTCAGCGTGTCGTGGCAAGAGTTAGCTTTTGGCCCCCCAAGGGGCAAGCGTCAATCCTTGCAACAGATGCGTTAATGCCTAGCCGCTTTGGTCAAAGCTGCGCATAGGCCTTTTTGTCGCGTGGTCGCCACCGAACTGTCAGATCAAAGCCGGTGTCTGTCTGGGTCTCCGATTTGATCAAGCCACGCTCAAACAGCCAAGCCCGCTGTCGTCCGTTTGCAAAACTCAGGCGGAGCGCCTCTTCGACCTCATCCCCGCGCAGGACCTCATGCAGGGCCGCCAGCAGGCCATCCAGCCCCTCTCCGGTTACCGAGGATACTGCATGTACCGCCTCGTCACGGCCCGCACGTAGCACAATTGCATCGTGATCTTCGGCCGGCAAAGCATCGATCTTGTTCCAAATTTCCAACTGGGGTGTATCATCCGTCACACCAAGACGGTCCATAATCTCGCGGACGTCCCTCGCCTGATCATCCGTTTCGGCGTGCGAAATATCGCGAACGTGACAGATCACATCAGCGGCCAGCACCTCTTCCAAGGTCGCGCGAAATGCGGCAACAAGTTCTGTCGGCAAATCCGAAATAAAACCAACCGTATCAGATAAGATCACATTCAGCCCATTGGTCAATTCAACCGCCCGCATGGTCGGATCCAAAGTCGCAAAAAGCATGTCTTTGGCCATGACCTCTGCTCCGGTCAGGCGATTGAAAAGGGTAGACTTTCCCGCGTTGGTGTACCCAACAAGTGCAACGATCGGAAAGGGAACCTTTGCCCGCGCTTTGCGATGCAGGTCACGCGTCTTGACGACACGATCCAACTGCCGTCGCAATCGTACCAACTGTTCATCGATCGCACGTCTGTCCGCTTCGATCTGGGTCTCGCCCGGTCCTCCGACAAATCCCAGCCCCCCACGTTGACGTTCAAGGTGCGTCCAGGCCCGAACAAGCCGCGTGCGCTGATAACTTAGCGCAGCCATTTCGACCTGCAGCACACCCTCGCGTGTCGCCGCACGATCAGAAAATATTTCAAGGATAAGACCGGTGCGATCCAGAATTTTGACGCCCCACGCCTTTTCCAGATTGCGCTGCTGTACGGGTGAGACCGGCCCATCGATTAAAACAAGGTCAACCTCGCCTTCTTTGAACTGCGCCTTCAGCGTTTCAATCTTGCCTTTGCCAAAAAGCGCGGATGGCTGCGGACGTTGAAGCCGCACCACGTCCGCCCCGCAGATTGCCAAACCGGGGAGCGCTTCGGCCAAAGCGACAGCCTCTGCCAGGGCAGAACTTGCCTCACGTCGATTTCGGTCAGACAAAAGTTCTGGATGCAACACCCAAGACCGGGTGATCGCAGGCGCATGATCAGGCATTCCGCAGCACTTTCACAAATCGCTTAGCCCTAGCGTCCAAGGCGGGCCTTGCGCAGCCCAAGACGAGCGCTAGACAACAGGCCTTATCCCTCACCGTCATACAGATTGATCGGCTGCGACGGCATAATGGTCGAAATTGCATGTTTATAAACGAGTTGAGACTGTCCATCCCGGCGTAAAAGCACGCAAAAGTTATCAAACCACGTGATAACACCTTGCAGTTTAACCCCATTGATAAGGAACACGGTCACGGGAACCTTAGTTTTCCTAACATGATTGAGAAAGGCATCTTGGAGGTTTTGTCTGTCTGAGGCCATTGAAAGCGCCTTTATATTTTTTTGTTTTTATCTATGAAGTTCTTTTAGTGTTCAAGTATGAAACTAGAACACCGGATATGCCAGAGCAAAAAATCAATCAAACGCCCGTTTTATGGGCACAAATGTTGATAGCAGCTAGTCGCGCCAACTTTCCGGAACAAGAAGAACAATTATCGCCAGAAGCTCTAATCGCCCCAAGACCATAGCGGCAGCAAGCCAAAGCTTGACCCAAATAGAGGCACCTAACAACGCGATCGGCGCCTCGGATGCAGAAACAACCAGCGGGCCGGTATTTGTCAAACAGGCCACAGCAAGCAATATGGCGTTTTCAAAATCAATCCCCATAGCACCCAAACCCACGGTGACAACCGCCAAAGCCACCGCTACCAGCATGAAAAAAACCCATGCTATGACCTGGCCATCCCGACGCACTCGCCCGCCCAAAGCGGTTTCCCCCGTCACCGAAGAAGGATGCACCAGCCGTTCAACCTCACGAAGTCCATTTAGATACAGAGCGTAGACGCGCAGCAGCTTGACCCCGCCCGCTGTTGTCGCGACGCCCCCGCCTACCAATGCCAGTCCCATAAGGATGATTCCCGGCGTACGCAGTCCCGACCACGCTTGTACGGTTTGCCAGTCGGCGCTTTCAAATCCGGTAGTCGACAAGAAAGAGACAGTCGTAAATATCCCCCCCCACAATGCGCGCAGTGCCGTACCGAGTGACTCCTCAACCGGAACGCCCGGCACATCGCTATCCAAGGTTCCGATCCAATGCAGAAAAAACAGCAATAGCGGCACCAAGACCGTCAGCAAAAGTGCCAGTCGCAATTCAATATTCCGTGTTAGATGATACGGGCGAAGCTTAAACAAGGGTGTCGCTATCACAACACGGCTGAGCGCCGGCAGAACGAACAAAAGCAACAAGAACTCACCAACAAACCCTGCTTTACTATCTGCCATGGACACCAGCGGGGTAATTCCTGACGTCGCCAACACCGACATCGCATGACAAGTCGCCACAATTCCGTCTTCACCCGCCGCATATAATGCCACTCCCAAAATGGCTGTCAGACATATGTATAGCGGAGCCATTGCCCGTGTTGCGCGCGTCACACGGCGCGCAGGATCCAACGTCGCACCCCGCAGCGCGCCAGTCGCCTCGAGCTGCCCTTGCCGAGCCCCCTGAAGCAGTTCAAATCCACCAAGTGCCACGGGAGCGAGAACGGCTGCTGCCGCAACCCACATCAACATGCCGCCGAGCCAGGCGACGATCGCGCGCCACAGGTGTACAGATGCAGACAGGGACTCGGCAGGGAACAAAGCAAAACCGGTTGTGGTCATGGCTGACGTCATTTCGAAATAGCTATCGCCAAAGCCGGGGCTGGGGCTGACAACATGAAAGGGCAAGGCAAGATAAATTGGCAAAATCAAAAAAGCGCCAAGAAGCTGCAAAAGCTGGCCCATCGCACTGGACTGATGCTGCCGGGTTTCCAAAGCGATGCCAACCAACGCAATAAGCACAAAGCCAAGAAGACTGGAATTTCCAAACGCCTGAGTGGTTCCCAGATCCCCGATACGCGCCGCATAAACGGCGGGTATCAGCATCCCCATGGCTGCTACACCCGTTATCTGTAAAAACAGCGGAAGACGAAAAAGCCAGAGCATCGGTCTAGAAAAAGTCGATAGAGACCTGAAGCAAACGCTCTACTTCGGGCACATCGCCAGACAACGAAAACAGCACGATAATATCGCCTTCGTCTATTCTTGTTTCACCAGATGGTTTAATCACCATTTCGCCTTTGCGAATAGCACCAACAAGCACGCCTTCAGGAAAGTCAATTTCACGAATAGTCTGGCCCGCTATCGGCGACGTTGACAAAACCTCTGCCTCGATAATCTCTGCCTCTGCATCCCCGATGGAGTAGACAGCTCGCACCCGTCCGTGACGGATATGTCGTAAAATCGAACTCACGGTGGTGCCACGCGGGTTTATATGCGCATCCACTCCAAGAGGCTCCAGCATTGGCACCAAGGTCGGATCATTGATCAAGGCAATTGTAACACGCGCGCCAGCGGCCTTGGCGCGCACCGCCGCCAGAAGATTGACCTTGTCATCATCAGTGACACATAAAACCGCATCTGCGCGTGATACATTCGCTTCGTCCAAAAGCGCGGCGTCCAAACCGTCACCGTTCAAAACGATTGTACGTTCCAGCGACTCGGCTGCACGAATGGCACACGCATGATTGCGTTCGATCATTTTGGCACGCACCCGGTTTGCACGGGACTCCAGCTCCTGGGCAACCATCAGACCCACGTTGCCGCCCCCAATAAGAACAATGCGCTCCTGTTTACGTACGGTTTTTCCAAAAACCTCCATTGTGCGGCGCAAATCATCGGCATGCACCATTACGTAACACGCGTCCCCGGCAAATAACTGATCCCCTGGATCGGGCGCAAACAACGTTCCCTCGCGTCGAACACCGACAACAACCGCGCGCAGCGTCGAGAAAAGATCCGTCAACTGCCGCAGGGGTGTATTTATAATCGGGCAATCCTCGGCGAGTGATAAACCCAACAGCTGAACGCCTCCATCGAGAAAGATCTCGGTGTCGAATGCAGACGAGGCAGCAAGACGTTGTAACGCGGCATCTGCGACTTCGCGTTCGGGACTGATGACAACATCAATCGGCAGGTGATCGCGACGATACAGATCAGAATAGATCGCGGTCAGATAGCTTTTTGCCCTTAAACGCGCCACCTTGCGCGGAATGTCAAAGACCGAATGGGCAACCTGACAGGTCACCATATTGACCTCGTCTGAATGTGTGGCGGCAATAATCATATCGGCATCGCTCGCGCCCGCGCGCTCCAGAACGTCGGGATAGGACGCAAACCCCGCAATGCCCTGAACATCCAGCGTATCTGTTGCGCGACGCACCAAGTCCGCGTCATTGTCCACCACGGTGACATCGTTTTTTTCATTGGCAAGATGACGGGCAATTTGCCAGCCCACCTGACCTGCTCCGCAAATGATGACCTTCATGGCACCTCCGCATCGTGTACCAGTGTTGCTGATGCTGCTTGGTAGTCCTGACAGAAGGCCCGACCAAGGTCAAACTCTGGGAGATATTTCAATTTCAATCTGTCGATCCAAGTGGCGTTTGGAACATGCCCGTAGAATGTCATTTAAGCTCCTTGCAAGGACTATCTGCACAGATCCGGAACAAAAACTCTGGCATGCAGGCTTATTAACTTATTGCATAAAACACCTTGCTGCGCCTGCCTTCGTGAACCTGCGATCCTTATTCGTGCAGCGGTCATTACGTTTGGTGAGCATTGTCGCGACAAGTGCCCTTACCCGTCCAAGATGCCTTATGCCTAGCGAACCGCCATATTTCCAAATTAGGACAGGTCTGATACAAAAATCGAGCAATTGACAAAGACGATGACGATGACGATGACACGGATACCTTTGATACTTGCGATCTTGTGCGCGGCCCCCGCCTTGGCGCAGGACGAGCCCTCTTTTGATTGTGCGCAGGCTGCCACCACAGTCGAGCAAATGATCTGTACGGATCCTGAACTGGCTGCGCTCGATCGTCGTGTGTCGGATCATTACCGGGCGGCCTTGGAAAAGACCAAAGCCCTGACCGAAGGCACTATGGCCGCTGAAACAACCTTGCGCGCCCAGCAACGCGGCTGGATCAAGGGCCGCGACGACTGCTGG
Organism: Roseivivax sp.; assembly: GCA_038138625.1. GTDB lineage: Bacteria > Pseudomonadota > Alphaproteobacteria > Rhodobacterales > Rhodobacteraceae > JAQXDR01. Next base: position 9,076 of record JAYQEA010000007.1, on the reverse strand, counting down.
AAATCCGATAACCCAAGAAACTGCGTCAAATTTTCCTATCTGGTCCGAGAGGGGGAATTGGTGGCGACGTGGTCTTTACAACCAGAGGTCGGGCACGCCTTCTGGATGTGTGGCCCCTCTTCCATGATTGAAATCACCACCTATTTTTTCGATACCCAACTACCCAGTATCCGCTTCGAGATCGGCGACACAGTCGATGCCGGATTAGTGTCACCAACCGGATCGGGATCAAAATACCAAGGCAGCTTGGGCCAGACGATCTGGATCAAAGGATCCGAAGCACTCTATGACGATCCCGTTGGAATGACCCATAAATGCATCGCAGTGCCCGGGCAGTAGGCCGCCCATAGGATCAATTGCACCCCAAGGGATATTCTCCCTCTCACATCCACTGTCTGGACAATACCCTGTCGCACTGCTTGTATGCGCGGATCTACGTCAGGCTCGGCAAGCCCCTTAGACCAGTCGTCCCTGTCCGTCATTTTCTGGCGCCTTTCAATAGCTGCCCCTTTTCTCGCAGGAGACAAAAATTAATGCCCAAGACCGCAGTTTTTGGATTAGGTGCAATGGGTTATGGAATTGCCTGTTCAATCCTGAGAGACGGCCAAACCACCTTTGGTTTCGATGTTGAGCCTGCACAGATGGCGCGCTTTTGCGAAGAAGGCGGAACCGAGGGCAGGATTGAAGACATAGCCGATACGCTTGATGCTGTCGTGGTGGTTGTCCTGAATGCCGCGCAAACAGAGGCTGTGCTGTTTGGAGAATTCGGCGTGGTGCCAATGTTGAAAAAGGGGGCTGTCGTTCTGGCCTGTGCGACCGTACCACCGGAGTTTGCCCGCACCATGGAGGCACGCTGCGCCATGCAGGGTGTGCTCTACCTGGATGCACCCATCTCTGGCGGCGCCGTCAAATCGGCGCAAGGGCGTTTGTCGATTATGGCATCAGGCACGCCAGCGGCTTTTGACGCAGCCAAACCCGTTCTGGACGCCATAGCCGAGACCGTTTTCCAACTGGGCGACAAAGCCGGTCCCGGATCGGCCATGAAGGCCGCCAACCAACTGTTGGCGGGCGTTCATATCGTGACCATGGCCGAAGCCTTGACCTTTGGCATGACCCAAGGCGTTACGCCAGACCGGTTTGTCGAGGTAATCAGCAAGTGTGCAGGTTCCAGCTGGATGCTCGAAAACCGCGCACCGCATATCGTCAATGGCGACTACACCCCGTTGAGTGCGGTAAACATCTGGCCAAAGGACCTTGGCATTGTGTTGGAAATTGCGCAGGCCGCGCAATTTGACGCTCCCATAACCACCGCAGCGCTACAGCAATTCAACGCCGCCATAGCCATGGGCTTGGGCCGTGAAGATGACGCCGCCGTGGCCAAGGTCTACGCAAGAAGCGCAGGCCTGACGCTCCCGGGTGAGGATATTGACACATGACACCCGTACTTGGCTGCATTGCCGATGACTTTACCGGTGCGACGGACCTTGCAGGGCTTTTGGCCCGAAGCGGTGCCAAGGTTTCCCTTCGGATCGGTGTTCCAGATCATCCACCCACTGACACAGCAACATTTGAGGTTATAGCGCTAAAATCGCGTACCGCCCCCATTGCCGACGCCATTACAGAGACACTGGCAGCTCATGCATGGCTGCAAAAAGCCGGAGCCAGACGCTTCTTTTTTAAATATTGTTCGACTTTTGACAGCACCGCAGACGGCAATATTGGTCCAGTGTCAGAGGCGTTGATGGACCGGATTGGAACGGATCAGACGATCTATTGTCCTGCCTTTCCCGAAAATGGTCGATCAATTTTCATGGGCAACCTCTTTGTCGGTGAACAGCCCCTTGCCGAAAGTCCTATGAAGGACCATCCGCTCACACCGATGCGCGACAGCAACCTGATGCGCCTGCTCGATCCTCAGGTGCGTGGCGGTGTCGGGCTGGTAAACCGGCTGACAGTTGCACAGGGGCCGCAGGCGGTGCGCACCGCGCTTGATGGGCTGCGCAAAGCAGGAAAAAGCCATGTCATTGTTGATGCGGTGGCGGATGCCGATCTCAACATCATTGCCGAAGCAAGTCGCCATTTACCCCTACTGACGGGGGGATCAGCCATAGCAATGCCACTGCCTGCATTATATGCTACCGATGGATTGATGGAATTGTCCCAAAACGCTGTCAGATATGAGATACCGAAGGCCACAACGGTCGTTTTGTCTGGCAGCTGCTCGGCCATGACCAATGCCCAAGTCGCAAACTACTGCAAACAAGGTGCGCCAGCTTACAGGCTTGACCCGATTGACCTGGCCAAGGACGGAACAACCGCCGTGCTGGCATGGTTGCACCAACAGGACCTCGGTCTTGCGCCTTTGATCTATGCCACCGCCGATCCTGCGAGTGTGGCGGCTGCGCAACGAACACTTGGGATGGCCAAAGCGGGCGCCATCATAGAGGAGGCACTGTCCGCATGCGCTATCGCGGCCCGAGATCGCGGCGCGCGCAGAGTCATCGTCGCAGGCGGCGAGACATCAGGCGCCGTGACCAAGGCTCTTGGCGTTGGCGTATTGAACATCGGGCCGGAAATTGCCCCCGGTGTCCCTTGGACATTTTGTACCTCTGCTGGCCAGAATATCGCACTGACCCTGAAGTCAGGGAACTTTGGAACAGAGACATTTTTCTCCCACGCACAGTCTGTACTGGAAAATACTTGAGTACCGAAACCCACCTTCGTGAGCTGATCTGTATTTTGGCAAAATCCATGTACGACCGTGGATTAACCGGTGGCAGCACCGGCAATATTTCAGCGCGCACCGACGATGGCGGCTTGTTGGTCAGCCCGACTGGATCCAGCTTTGGACGTCTTGATCCAGCAGAATTGAGCCGCTTTGACGCGAACGGCAACCAAATTGGTGGGAAAAAGCCGACCAAAGAAATGCCGCTGCACACCGCATTTTATGACACACGCAGCACAGCAGGTGCGGTGGTTCATTTACACAGCTGTCATTCGGTCGCTCTGTCGATGATGCCCGATGTAGATAAGGACAACTTCCTTCCAGCGCTCACACCTTACGGCATTATGAAGCTTGGCAAGGTGAAATTGCTACCGTTCTTTATGCCGGGTGATCCCGAAATGGGACAGGCCGTGCGTGGATTGGCCGGAAAACGTTCAGCCGTTATGCTGGCAAATCACGGCCCCGTTGTGGCTGGCAAGGACGTCGAAGCCGCCTGCAATGCCATTGAGGAGCTTGAGGATACTGCGCGATTGGCGATAATGACGCGTGGCTTGGCTCCAAAAGGGTTGTCGCAGGACCAGATCTCTGCCTTGGTGACAAAATTCGATGTGGAGTGGGATGAATGACGCGTTTTTCAGCCAATTTGGGGTTTTTATGGACAGATCTGGAGTTGCCAGCCGCCATTCACGCCGCGAAGGCAGCAGGGTTTGACGCCGTAGAGTGTCATTGGCCCTATGATGTTCCCGCAAGAGATGTCAAAGCCGCGCTAGAGGATACAGGTTTGCGTATGTTGGGCTTGAATACCCGACGAGGGGCCGTTGATCGGGGTGAAAACGGTCTGGCGGCCCTGCCCGGCCGCGAAGAAGACGCCCGCGCGGCAATTGACGAAGCATTAGCCTACGCCGAAGCGATCAATGCGCACGCTGTTCATGTCATGGCAGGCTTTGCACAGGGAGAACAGGCACGCGAGACGTTTGTGAGAAACTTAGACTACGCCTGTGCAAACGCCCGCGCCCGGACCATCCTGATCGAACCGCTAAACCGCCATGATGCGCCGGGGTATTTTCTGGAAACCACCGATGAGGCACGCAAGATCATCGCAGATGTTGGCGCAACCAATCTAAAGCTCATGTTTGACTGCTATCATATCGGACGAACAGAAGGCGATTTGACAACGAGGTTCGAAAAGTTGCAGCCGATTATAGGTCACGTCCAGTTTGCATCTGTCCCTGATCGTGGGTCGCCAGATCATGGTGAGGTCGACTATGGCTTTGTATTCGCAAAAATCGCCCATTTGGGATGGACGCATCCATTAGGTGCCGAATATCGACCAGCGGGGTCGACAGAGTCAGGGCTTGGATGGATGACACAATTTCATTCAAGTTTTGAAAAATGACGACAGGTCTGCGATCGCATCTTGTTAAAGGCGCATCGTGATGTTCTGACAGTTCTTTTTCAGTTTTTGTTGCAGAAACTCTCTCAACTCATCGGCACACAATCGTCATAAATCTGCGATTCAACCCGTTAAATATTGTCGCGAGCATCGATTGCTCAACACGCAATCCAAAGCTAAGATGTGATTGAATTAATTATTATTATTTATTTTCATTGTGCTACATGTTATTCCTCATGTTCAATATAAGCCCAAGGAATTTGAAAAACGATGCGATAAGACACCAGGGACGCGGCTTCGCCTGAAAATACCCCCCAAGCTGTGCCGGCATGGATTTTCAACAAACGCAGGACACCACTCACTGCGCGGCGGAGGTTCCTGCTCGTATCCAATCTGTTTCCGTTAGTCCAAATGATTTGATCCTGGAAAAAATAGTTGTCGGCCGCATATCCGGCAAAGCCGCAGCACCAGTCGATCCCGATACTTTGCCCTTTGTCGCGTTTAATGCTGTAATCAAATTGGCGTGGATCAGAAATTTAATTTCTATCTCCGTCCGTATTCTATTTTTTTGATCACGCTCAAAGCTGTGTCCAAGCGGACCGATCCGCAGTTTTTTCCTTTTTGAACAATGTCAGCTCTCTCGATGACATACGCAGATCTCTCACATTGCCGGGCCACGCATAGTTTTGCGGTTGCTGCATGACAGGTTCAGAAATTGCAGGCACAAGACGATTTCGCAGCTTACACGCAACCGTTAACAAATGGGCCGTCAATGAGGGATATTTGGCCGCTCCCTCAAGGGCAGGCAGGTGTTTGGAAAGACATTCAGATACATGCATAAGGATCTGCGCAGTCGCGTCTGGTGCCGCAACAAGAATAATTCGGGCCAAAACTTGCGCTGCGGCTGCAGAGGTTCCGAAAATAGCGTCGTGTGCCCGTTTAGAATTGATTTCTTCCTAAAGATAGGCATTCTCCCGCTCAAGCCGGTCGCGCAATTGAGAAACTTACTGCAAAGCGTGTCTCAGCTGTGGCTCATTTTTCTTACGCTCCGTAATACTGCGGAAAATAACCACTGCTCCGGCAAGAATTTGATGGTCGTATATGGGGGCCTAGATATATCCTACGCGGCTGGGCTTTCGATCTTTTCGCCAAAACACCTCGTCCTCTATGTGTTTAAGCTGCTCAAACCCGAACGATTTATAAATTGGGCAATCATGATGGTGAATGATGGAGTAGATGGCTTTACCAAGCAGATATTTGGTCGTCCACCCCAGCATTTCTTGGTCGGCGCGGTTTACAAAAGTCGTTCGACCTTCTGCATTCAGACCGTAAATGCCCCAACCGGCCGCGTTCAGGATAAGCTGGTTCCGACGCACCAAGTCCGAGAACAAATTTTCGGCGCGTATCCATTCATCTAGTCCGGTGCGTTGTAGTCCTGCAATTTCGGTCAGATGGGCGCATCGGTCTATTTCATCAAGATCGATAATGATCAACAAGATTTGGTTTGGACGGCCAATAAGCTTTTTCCCCGGATTTCAGATCGTAAGGCCTGTCTTTCGCCAAGGTCTTTTCGCTGTCGTCTTTGCAACTCATGGCAGAGGAGGCTATGAAAAACCTCGAAAGAAACAAGCTAACATAAGGATTTGTTCCGATCACCTGCGCAACACCGATCATTGGTGAACACGCGTTGGGCTATTACGAACGCTATGGTCTGGACGTTGACATTGTGAAGGGCTGGTTGGGCTGTGTCGCGGGACAAATGCCTGAACCGAGAATACGGCGGGTCGCGTTTGTTGTTTCCAAAGCCTATGGCGGTGTCACTGGATATCAGTTCAACGGCGCAACCGTGGAAAGTGGCGTCCAACGTAAACACCAACGGTCAGTCGATCGCCTTGGCCAACAAGCACCGCGATAACCAAAATCCCAAAAACTGAAAAGGGTTCAAATTCGCGGTTTCGTTTGAATAATTGATGCATAATCTACTGCTGCGCAATTTTGTCGCCGATGCCAGTTTGGACCCCGACCGTGATATCCACATCCGTGTGGTCCCGGCGCCCGAAATGGTTGGCAATCTGCGGTCCGAAATGTTGGTGGGTATCTGGCTCCTGTTCCCTTCTGCCAGCGTGCGGTCTATGATTATGTCGTCTTTATCCTTAAATCGACACTTGACCTTTGGAAGCACCATCCCTGCTGTGTGTTCGGTTTGTCGGAAGAGTTCATTGATGAGAACCCGAATACGAACACGGCGCTGACTACATTGATCCTCGAAGCAACAGCGGCCGTTGAAACATCCGGGGGACGCGTTGCCTTTGCCGAATCCATGGCTCCGGCCAATTACCTCAACCAGCCGGTCGAATTTCTACAATAGATTCTGACAGGTGTGTTCCCGGATAGTCAGGGCAACATCAAGAATTGTGCCAGACCGGATTTCGTTTATGCCACTGCCCACGCAAACCATTGGAACATGGGTTCTGTCGCAGTTGCGTCGCTGGAACTATATCGAAACCGATAAGACTTAAGCCGAGAACTTGGTCATGACGACGACCATGCGCGCAATGAAGGGTGCCAACGGCAATCTGATCTTCTCGGATGCGGGACAGGACGTTTATGCCCCAATCGAAATTCAGGGGCAGAAATTTGTCCCAAGCGCCGCGCAGCAGTTCATCGACAGCCAACCGTTCAGCCGCACGATCACAGGCCAACCTTTAAAATCCCGAGCGCGGCATCTCTTTGCCCCGTGCAAATTTGTTTTTCCGGAGGATCCACATGCAATCATCATTTGATGTCCGCAGCGCCTAGCTGTCTCTCACCATCCTCGCGTCGATCCTTGCGGTGTGGCAAATCACACCCCATGTTCCCGGCACGGGACACGTTGGCGCTGTGTTGTCTCAGGATCAGATGGGACGTCTGATCGATAAAAACATGTCCTCCGAGCATATCGAATTCTACGCCAGTCAAGGGGTAGCCTTTCCCCAGTCAGAGCAAATTGCGTCTCTTGGTCTGTCCTGAGCGATTAACGATGCCGCTGGGCATTCGGGCGCTTGGCATCAGTGTTCCAGATGAAAATCCAGCGCCCGCTCAGGGATGTTTTTTCCCATCACCGGCAAAAATCGGGGTAGAGTTTTGGGAATCCGTCCCTGATCCGTTCCACGTCGCCGGCACCAATGACATAGGCAATGGGATCTAGATCGGCTATCGTTATCACAGGGTATACGTTGGCCGCGCTTTTCGCCATCCCTTTGGGATTTCTGATTGGCATGTCCCCTTGTCATATAAGGCTCTGGATCCGTTCATTCAGATACTGAAATCCATATCGCCTCTAGCTTTGATGTCGATTGCCCTGTTCATCATTGCGGACAGTGAGCAGACTTCACTTTTTGTGATCTTTGTCTGTTCGTGATGGCCGATGCTGTCCAAAACCACCTTCGGCGTTGCATATTTCTGAACTGATTGGATCAATGTCATCCGCACGCGTGAACTCAGCACATTACGCACGACATTGACTGTGATATTGCTCGCGGCGATGCCAACTATTGTGACTGGGATGCGGATTTCGATCGGGATCGCGTGGCTTATCATCGTTGCCGCCGAAATGCTTTTTGACGAAACAGCCATTGGGTGTGTGGTTTAGAACCAATGGCATGACTTACGTCTCGACAGGATTATCGTTAGCATCTTGTTAATAGGCGTATTGAGAATGCTGCTGGACACCGCATTTGCGCGACTGCAACGCGCCGTCGCTAAAGTTGAATAAGGAGATTCGAGATAGCCAAATCATTCCTTTCGATTGAAAGGCTGACGCAACAATTGCCCGACGGTGTCGGTGGCACGATGACGGTTTCTGAAAATGCAACCTTTGGCGTGGAAAAGGGTGAATTTGTCTGCATTCTTGGCCACTCTGGCCGCGGAAAATCGACAATCATGAATATATTCGCTGGTTTGGCAAAGCCGACCAGCAGAGTGGTAAAAATGGACGGAGACCATGTTTCCGGCTTCAGTCTTGACCGCGGTGTCGTGTTTCGGAACTACTCGCTGTTGCAATGGTTGAGCGCGCTGAAGAATGTAACCTTTGCAGTGGCCGCGCGTTTTCCTGACTGGACAAAACAGCAGGTTACTGATCATTCAACAGCATTTTTAGAGAAAGTAGGTCTGACAGGGGATGCAATCCATCGCAAGCCCAGCCAGCTGTCGGGTGGCATGCGGCAACGTGTATCTATTGCACGTGCTTTCGCAAACGAGCCGAAACTGCTGGTGCTGGATGGACCTTTCAGCGCGTTGGATGAACTGACACGGGGAACGATCCATATCGACAACACCCCTTCACAGGATCTGAATCCAAACATTCTGGCCGCAAGCACGCGATTACGCGCGATTATTGAATGACGGATGCTTCCGCCCAAAGGGCTCCCCTGTCTGCATTTACCTACGACGATGCTGTGAAAAGAGGTCGTTTGGCTTAAGACGCCTCGAAAACACGCGACGCGGCACAGGTTGCGATAGCCTATCCGGAGGATACTTGGCGGCGCAATCGTTCCGAATTTTTTGGAGGCCGCACAGAAGTTCAAACATTGCTCCGGCTCAAGTGACATCAGGAAAAGATTACCGGCTGATTACGGAAATATGGGCCCACAGTGACAACCGGATCGCCGTTCGTTTTTGCTACGAATGGCGTGATGAAGTCGGACAATGGTTTCGAGCATATGGAAACGAGACCTGGGAATTCAGAGAAAACCGGCAATACGGCCGTACGCCATGCACCCATCAACGATGTCCCCATCAACGAAGCGGGTCGCGAGTTCCATAGGCCACAGGGTCCGCGGCCCGCAGATCATCCCGGCCTTACAGACCTAGGACTATGACCCAACCCCATCCCAAAGGAGGACGCCACATGAAAGATACATTTGAAGTGCCCAGCATGATGACAAAAGAAGACGTAACCATGATGATTTTGTCTGCCA
>JAYQEA010000006.1:54059-60707 GCA_038138625.1 Roseivivax sp. | reverse complement strand
GCCTTCCGCATTCTTCGGCCGCCTCGCTGTTTTGACCGTTACAAAAACAAATTCTGGGGGCAGGTCACCATCGCTACACGGAGCTTTGATACGAGCTATCCCGCGGTGCTATCGACGTACAAGCCTCTTAGAAAAAAATCCAAATCGTCATGTAAATCGTCTCTTGCCAAACCAAATGCTACAGTGGCCTGTAGAAATCCGGATTTTGTACCACAATCAAAGCGCTTACCATCAAAGACATACCCGTGAACACCTTCACCGGAAATTTGTTGAGCGATGGCATCGGTTAGTTGATATTCTCCTCCTGCTCCGACTTGAACATTGTCTAGGGCGGATAAAACTTTAGGTGACAATATATAGCGGCCGATGACTGCCAAATTTGATGGTGGATTATTAGGTGGTTTTTCAATCATATCACGAATTTTAACCATTTTCCCGTTTATGCGGTCGACGTCCAGAACTCCGTAAGATGAGGTCATGTCCCAAGGGACTTGCATTGCTGCAACCATATTGCCCCCGGTTTCTTGATAGGCTTCGACCATTTGTTGCAGGCACGGCTTTTCAGCAGCGATGACATCATCCGGTAAAATAACCGCAAACGGTTCGTCTCCAATCAAGCGACGCGCGCACCAGACTGCATGACCTAAGCCTAAGGCCCTGTGTTGTCGAATATAGGCGATCTGCCCACTTTCCATTGCTGTCGCGTTCAGCACTTTCAACAGCTCAGTCTTGTTTTTGCGGCGCAACTCCTCTTCAAGTTGTGGCGCGGTATCAAAGTAATCCTCTAGCGCCCCTTTTCCACGAGATGTGACAAATATAAACTCTTTAATTCCGGCAGCACGTGCCTCGTCGATAGCATATTGAACAAGTGGGCGATCAACCAAAGTCATTATTTCTTTTGGCACAGATTTGGTGGCGGGCAGAAACCTGGTTCCAAGACCTGCAACAGGAAAAATCGCTTTGGTTACTGCACGCGTCATAAATCAGTTTCTCCTGACAAGAAGGCATTAGTGTGAAAAAACGTTTCGTTATATTACGTTTGTAAGATTAAAGTTTACAGCTTTTCAATCGTTAAATCTTCGTTAAATCCCCGCTGCTGCGCCAACTTTTGGCATTCTGCAGCGGCGCGCTCTTTCATTGTCCAAATCTGGATACTGTTCTCGTTTCTTTTGGAAAGGCCGAACAGTCCGCCTGACTGCATCCAATACCCCTCTGGCATATAGCGGATCCGATGATACAGTGTCGTGAGACTGAAACAGAAAACAGAGACCAAGTTTCCTTGTTTTGTAAGCTCACGGGCACGCTCGTGCAGGTGACGCTTTTGCCAATGCCATCCGGTTAGAACATGTCTTTTTTGCTTAGCTCGCTCATAAAAGTTGTGTGCGCGCGTAGGCGCTGCTTTGATCAAGGGTTGAGATAATTTATGCGTCTCGGCTGCAATGCGCCCGGATTCCAATTGTGATAGCAATCTGCGCATGTCGCGCGGCTCAATTGCACCGTTTTGAACAAGTTTTATCAACCGATCGGCTTGTTTTTGTGCAAACTGCGCCCACGCTTTATCCATTTCATTGGCGCTCGCATGTTTACGTAAAAAAATGGTTTGCGAAAAACCAATATGGAATAACGTTTTCGGGACGCGGTCAGATCTACGGTATAGCCCTGCTGCAAAACCATGATGAACAATTGCGTCCGGCACATAACAAATTCCGTTTCGGACACGCATATTCAGATCGGCATCATCGTGAAAAAAAGAAAATGCCGGGTCGAAGCCGTTTAAATGCATCAAGGTCCTACGTCGAATGGCCATATTTGTACCTTCGGTACGTACGACCGTATCAGCCTTGGGAGTGCTGAGACTTTCGCCCCATGTTGTCAGGAACCTTTGTCCCCACTGCTGTGAAATGCCATTGCGACCCAAAACCTGACCACCCACCATCTGAGTGTCCGTATCCTCAAAAGGAGCAATCAACGATTTCAGCCATGTTGGTTCCGGAACCGCATCGTCATCGATAAACGCAACCAGAGAGGCTGATGCATAAGCGAGGCCTTTGTTCCTGGCCTGTGCGACATTTGCCTCGTCTGTCTCAATAATCAAGCACTGATGTGACAGTGGATGAGCGTTTGCGGCCTGCGCCCCAATTTTGCAGGCAACAATAATAGTTTGCAGATTAACGCCTTCTAACTGGCCGACAGCAGTCATGCAGCGCGCCAATTCTAACGGGCGCTGCCAACTGACTATAACCAAGCTGACGTTGTTCACGATTAGACGGTCTTTGGATGAACCCCGGGTGCAAGGGCCAGAAAGAAAGGATTTTCAAAGCCGGGTTTGCCGTAATCCAATGGGGTTAGGTCATCGGCACGCAGTACTGTGCCACCCGCTCCTGTCAAAACAGCATGTCCAGCAGCGGTATCCCATTCCATTGTACGGCCAAGCCGTGGGTAAAAATCAGCCTCGCCAGTGGCCACAAGGCAAAACTTCAACGAAGAGCCAGCGCTCTTTATGTCAGCGACGTCAAATTGCGAAATATAGTCATCGGTTGCGGCGTCACGGTGCGATTTGGAGGCGACAACTTTTAAGCCCTGTCCGTTGGTGGGCCCAACAGAGATTGCAGTGACAGCGCCTGTCGCATCAACGGAAAAAGGACCGTGTTCTTCGACCGCGGTGCCGTCTGCCTTGGTCCAGAACATCCGGTCCCGCGCTGGTGCATACACAACACCTCTGGTAGGAAGGCCATTCTCAACAAGGGCGATATTCACTGTGAAGTCGCCTCTACGTTTTAAAAACTCCTTTGTGCCATCCAAAGGGTCCACGATAAGAAATGTACTGGCCGAAATATCATGGCTTGCGGCCTGTTCTTCAGTCACCAAAGCGATATCCGGAAAGGCTGACCGAAGACCGGCTGAAATCAAAGCATCTGCAGCCTCATCTGCGGCGGTCACAGGACTATCATCGGATTTGACCCGTGCATCAAAATTTCCATCTTCATAGATTTCCATGATTTTAGCGCCTGCTTCGAGTGCAAGGTGCCTAAACACCACCATCAGCCGTTCGTAATTCAACATGTATTCCTTTCGTTGGTTCATCAAATGATAGGGCATTTAAGGTTATAATTTTACCAATTTATTTGGCTGAACAAAATGGACGGACATCAAACATGCCAAGTTTGAGACGAGATAATTCCCTTTTAATGCAAGCGCTACAGATGTACACTTTGGTCTATCACAGCTGTGTTCGAAATATCCGCAAAAGCCATCGTAACCCAATACTGGCCATTATATCGAATTTATTGCAAACGCTGATCTTTGTGCTTGTTTTTTATGTGATGTTTGAGTTCTTGGGCTTGCGTGGTACGGCGCTGCGCGGGGATTTTCTGATCTACATCATGACGGGTGTTTTTCTGTACTTAACCCATGTGAAAAGTTTAAGCGCTGTTCTTGGGTCCGAGGGACCTGCCAGCCCAATCATGCAGCATGGTCCAATGTCGACTGCTATTTTGATAGCGGCGGCGATGTTGTCGACTTTGTACATTCAAATATTGTCAGCCCTCGTGGTTCTTATTGTTTATGATTTCGCATTCAATCCCGGAATTCTTAACGAAATTGATGACCCAACGGGCACCTTGGCGATGCTGTTGTTGTCTTGGTTTACCGGAGGCGGTGTAGGTTTAATTTTTTTGGCTGCTAAGCCTTGGTTTCCCATGCTGGTCAACATTTTATCTGCTGTGTATCAACGCGCAAATATGATTGCATCGGGTAAATTGGTCGTCGCCAACACTCTGCCGGCACATATTATTGTTCTTTTTGATTGGAACCCTCTTTTCCACGTCATCGATCAGTGCCGCGGCTATGCATTCATAAACTATACACCGCGTACCACATCTTGGGAATATGCTCTGGAAATCGGTATATGCCTGGTTGCATTCGGATTAATGTGCGAGTTCATGACGCGAAAGGTTGCTTCACGATCATGGAATGCCCGCCACTAATATCAAAACTTTTCATCCAGATTGGTTGGGGTAATGATTTTGAGCTCTCATAGACTAAACAAACCGAGTTTGTAAAAACCGCTGAAAATCCTATTCTTAGAACCGATCATAGGTGACGCGTATCGCTTGATCCAAGTTCTCTAATTCGTAGTGATTAAAAGCCGTCCATTGATGCTGCGCTTTTGGGGTAATTTGAGGGCAGCTGCGGGCTGTTGTGGGAAAACCGGGGGGTGACGCTCCTCATGGTCTGCGATTTGGGGGGCATGTCAGCCAAGCCTGCGGATCGACGTAGTCGTGCTGGGTCGTTTGGGGCTGCGTCAGCAACATCCAGGTCTTGCGAGCTTGACCGCGCGCGGTGGTGATGTCTCCCAGTCAAGGTCGCCGTTCTCAAGGTCCGGTCTTGTCTTTGGCTGTTGGTCCTGTGCCTGGCAGATCATCTGCGCCAGCGGGGGTTTCTCAAAGAGTTTGGGCTGTCGGGCTTACGTATAGGCTTTGATATCAGCAGAAAAGGGTCTCACGGTAAGCGCACGCGACGATCTGCACCTTGCCTTTTTTGTGCACGGCCGAACGCCCTGCTCTTGCGGATTGCGTCCTCGGCGTTGTCATTGCCCTGTGACGAAAACATCCATGCGTATGCGCCTGAGAGGGATCCCATTCAGGCCATTTGTTTGACTGTATCGTCGCCCGATAGCCTGTTGACACCTGACGATCCATCTGCGCCAAGCCAATCTTTTTACCTGCCGGGAGACTGACAGAAGGTTCGCTTTGACGGATGGCCAATGCGAGTATTTCCGTGTTCTTATCCATATTCTTGAGCAGGTTACGATTAATTTGGTCCGCCTTGGCAGGCGAAAAATGACTTAATATGCAAAGATGCCTGAAATGGCCATCACCTTGCGCATGCCACTGCAAGACTGCCTGCACTACACGGATCGCGGATCATGATATTGCTCTCATGATTACCAGAACATCCTGCGACAGCATACGGTCCGGGGTTCGAAATCTGGCAACGCAAACAGCTATGACACCGATGCTGCGGTGGTGGTCTTCAAAACATTGGAAGGACAACTGTTATGGCGGGACTATTGGTTCAAACGCCGCATGACTGAACTTGCCATCTTCCAATACATAAACGGCGTCTACACGGTCGCTGAAAACATTCGATTCCAATCTGGAAAACTCGCTGGCTTTCTAAGCAAAAGCTGCAAGGAATGCGACACTGGAGCGGTACGGTAAAGCGACAGGGCATGGCACTTTGCTGCCTGCTCATGGAGGGCCTCACCTCGTTCAATATAGATACTAGATGCCATGGAACAGCCTCGCTTAACTGCGTTAGACGGACGCTCATAGTGAATATGAAATGTTACAAAACGAATTTTCTTGATCCGCAAGTCGGGCGATATGAGTTGTAAAAGCCTAAAAAAAATGACATTTTCTGAGGTGAATCACGCTGACCCAACAGTATCAAAGCTGTTGGATCAACATAAAGGCTCGGCCTTATTGCAATTGCAGATTTTCTGCAGAAGACTTGCCCCGTGCGCGATCTTCGACAATGTCGAAGCTAATCTTAGCGCCTTCTTTAAGGCCTGTTAGTCCTGCGCGTTCGACGGCACTGATGTGAACAAATGTATCACCTGTGCCATTGTCTAACTCGATAAAGCCGTAGCCCTTGGTTGCGTTGAACCATTTTACTGTTCCTGTTGTCATTTTACTATCCTTTCAATGACGTATCGTTTGTTCAAGTGATTGAAAAACATCAAATCTTTTTCCGTAGTTGGCGTTTGGGACCGACGTAGAAAAAAATGGGATGGGGGTCTGCTTTGACGCGATTGCCCTTTTCTCGATCATGTGAGGGATCATGGTGGGTGTTGTATCCAGATCTGAGAACCTCACTTGTGCCGAGCCAAATTCGTTATATGCGGTGCTGGATTGGCTCTTTTTCCTGATTATGAAGATGGCACGACCTACGAAGCATCCTGACCTGACCGGGGCATTTATCTTCTCATAACCGGACGCAGTTTTGTACGCCGCCACACACTGCTCGGAATTGCCTGGCCACGCTATGGTTGTATAGGGTTGATTTTTGTCGCTTATCATCAAAAGAGTTAAAATTTTTACGATGCCTCTACGGATCCACCGTTGGCGTCTACTCTCTCTGATCTTTCAGTAAGCTCGTTCAGAACCACTGATGTTTTACTACCTGTTAGGCCGTTGGCGCCTTTTACATGATCATCAAAGCTTGTGGTGACCAAACGGTGGGGTGCCGTATATCCTGCACGTGCTGGGTATTGAGTGTGTGTCTGAAAAGCAAGGGTTCTTTTGAAATCCGTCATACTTGGCGATGACAATTTCCCATGATTTAAATTTTAGCTTGGTACATTCGCACCCTGTGATTTTGTTTTGACAGGGGCACAAATGATGCTGGAACTGCTCTACCTATCTGTTTTTTTGTCACAAATGACAAATATGGATATGTGACAAAGAACATTTTCAAAGATCTGAGCAGTCTGGACAGGCCTACATTTCAATGTTTAACAGGCGCCAGTGATGTAAATGACGGAACCAAAGCGCGCATTAATTATGAGTCGCGTCTGTTGGCTGGATTGATTCCTATTTTTTTCTGGCTGTTGATACTCGGCTGGTGGTTATGGAACCAGTTTTT
>JAYQEA010000006.1:40114-54049 GCA_038138625.1 Roseivivax sp. | reverse complement strand
GGCCGACATACTATATTTCATCGTTTATCAGGCGCCAGCGATGTAAAAGATGGAACCAAAGCGCGTGTTAATTAGTAATCCCTTCTGTTGGCTGGATTGGTTAACATCTTTTTTTCTGGCTGTTGGTATTCTGCTGGTGCTTATGGAACCAGTTTTTCTGCTGGTGCTGGAGCTTGTGCATCACATCCTCCCCACACGGACTGATCGAAATGAACGACTGAACCGGTAAGCATTCCGCTATCGTCAGATGCCATCCATAAAACGGCCTTTGCGACCTCTTTAGGGTCCAAAAGCCGACCAAATGGCAATAACGCAGCTTGCGCGTCGATGAAATTCGGATCGCCCGATTCTGCTTCTTGAATTTTGCGCTCGTGATCAGAGTTCATCCATCCGATATCCAACTGGTTTACGTGGATGCGATTGCGCATCAGGGCATAGCCTGCGTGCCGGGTCAGCGTCGATAGAGCACCTTTGGATGTTGCGTAGGGGGCGAGAAATGGCTGACCGACACGGCTAGAAACAGATCCTATATTCACGATCCGACCTTCGATACCTTCGCGTTCCATAATTTTTACAGCATCTTGGATCAGGAAAAATGGAGCGCGGGTGTTGACGGCAACCATCTGGTCAAAAAGTTCTGGCGTCGTGTTCAACAGATTACCACGATCGGTCAGTCCGGCCGCGTTGACCAATATATCGACACGTCCAAAAAGTGCGTCTGCCTCGATCATGATTCTCCGAACATCCGCCATATCCGCAAGGTTTGCGGCAACCATGTGAACGGGCACTCCGGACTCTTGTGTGATCTGCTGCGCTTTGGTCGTGCCTTTTTCAACGTCTCGACCGACGATCATAAGGCCCGCTGCGCCGGCCTTTGCAAACAATGTGGCCACTGCAGCCCCCAGACCTTGGGTGCCGCCTGTTATAACCGCAAACTTACCATCTATCCGGTTCATTCAGTGACCTCATAACCCGCGGCATCCATGACCCGTTTCAGTTCTGCACGGCCCTTAAGCGCCATCTCCAGTGGGGGGTTCGCAATCGGATCTTGTTCAGCCTCGATGACAAACCAGCCTTCGTACCCTTTGGTCGCCAAAGCTGTGACGATTTGTTCAAAATCGAGCGATCCGTCTCCGGGAACTGTAAAGGCACCTTTGATTACAGCATCAAGAAAACTCTCGCGGTTTCGGTCGAGCGCGTTGATCACGGGCATGCGTACGTCTTTTGTGTGAACATGGCTGATACGAGAGTGATGATTTTCAATCACCCGCAGATTATTGCCACCGGCAAAGGCCATGTGACCTGCATCAAACAACAATGGTACTGACGAGTGCTTCATAAACAGATCGAGTTCTGCTTCGGTTTCCACCGCAGCTGCCATGTGATGGTGATAACTCAGTGGCATGCCTTCTGCAGCGCACCAATCCGCAAAATCGGATACTTTGCGACCATAGATTTCCATTTCGGATTCGGTCAATTTTGGTTTTTGTGCCAACGGTGTTGTGCGGTTTCCCTGAACGGAACGCGCAGTTTCTCCGTAAACAATGCAGGGGGCGTTGGCTGCTTTGAAAAAAGCGTGTTGTTCCGCAATCCGGTCTTTTTCGACTTCGATATCCCCATCCAGCAAAAGGCCTGAAAACCACCCCCCACAAACCGAAATGCCATGACGGGCAAGGATTGGACCCAACTCGTCCATATTCATTGGAAAACGGCGGCCTGTTTCCATTCCTGTCAGACCTGCCTCTGCCGCCTGACGCAGACATTCCTCAAGACTGACGTCGTCAGACAACTCAGCCAAATCATCGTTCCACCATGCTATAGGGGCAATACCCAATCTTGCATGAAGCATCTGTCAGACCCCCCTGCGTTGTTTGGCGCGGAACGCTTCTTGGGTTTTGCGCGCGCTGCGAATGCTTTCACGCTCATTGACTTCGGGGACGCCCACATACCAATCGGCCCCTCCGGGGGTCCAGGTGTAAGCGTCAGAGTTTATGCTGATCACTGTGGTACGGTCTGTCGTTTGCGCCCATTCCATCGCGGCCTCAAGATCAGAAAGAGAGCTGCAATGACGCGACAGTGCACCCATAGATGCCGCATGTTGCGCAAAATCCACGTGCAACGGATTGTTCTTGTTCAGGATCCGCGCATCTTTCAAAAGGTTGTTGAACCCCGGCACACCCATGCCTGTTTGTAATCGATTGATCACGCCAAAGCCGCCGTTGTCGCATACGATAACAATCATTTTATGGCCAGACAGCACCGATGAATAAATATCCGAGTTCATCATCATGTAGGATCCGTCTCCGACCATGACGATCGGCACGCCATTGCCGTCTTTGGCCATGGCGTGGCCCCAAGCGCCTGCTATTTCGTAGCCCATACAGGAAAAGCCGAATTCGCAATCAAAGGTGTTTGGTGCTTTGACCCGCCAGTTTTTGACGGTTTCTCCCGGCAGGCCGCCGGCGGCGGTGACCATTGTGTCTTGTGGTCGTGCTGCTTTGTTCACAACTCCAATGACTTGAGCGTAGCTCGGAACCGCTGCACCGGTTGGGGCTTGTCCAGCGTCCAACATCGCGTTCCATGCAGAATACAATGACTGGGCCTGCGTCATATGCTTTGCCTCACATGACCAATCACCCAAAGCGGCATCCAAATCAGAGAGACTTTCCAAAGCGTCACCAACAACCGGCAGGGATCTATGCTTGGCGGCATCAAACCTTGCGGCATTGATGTTTATAAACTGTGTGTCGGCGTTGAAGGTGGTCCACGACCCGGTTGTAAAGTCCTGCAAGCGCGTTCCGACGGCAATCACGACATCTGCGGTCTCGGCCAATTCTTTGGCGGCGTCAGTGCCTTCGATCCCAAGAGGTCCGACATACGCGGGATGGTCGTGTACAACAGCACCTTTACCAGCGATCGTTTCTGCCATTGGAATGCCACGTGCTGTCGCAAACCGTGCCAGATCGTCGCCGGCGCCAGAATAACGGACGCCTCCACCAGAAATGATCAACGGTTTTTGGGCCGTCTTCAAAAGATCGGCTGCCGCTGTAATTTGATCCCTGTCAGGACGTGGCCGTGCTATTTTCCACAGTTTTTCCTCAAAGAATTTCGCAGGATAGTCATACGCGATTTCTTGTATGTCTTGTGGCAAACCAATGAAGGCCGGTCCACAGTCCGCAGGATCAAGCATGGTTGCAACGGCTTGGGGCAATGATGACAAGATTTGAGCAGGATGCGCAATTCTGTCCCAAAACCGCGAGACTGCACGAAAGCTGTCATTGACAGTTGTTGAGGGGTCACCAAAATGCTCCACCTGCTGCAAGACCGGGTCAGGAAGACGATTGATATAGGTATCACCAGATAGCAGCAAAACGGGCAAACGATTTGCATGGGCTACACCAGCCGCTGTGATCATATTTGTGGCGCCTGGTCCGACAGACGTCGTGGCGATCATGATCTGCCGACGCAGTTTTGCCTTGCCATACCCGATTGCGGCCAATGCCATGGATTGTTCATTTTGCCCACGCCACGTCGGCAGAACATCTTGAACCTGTTCCAATGCTTCGGACAAACACGTCACATTGCCATGTCCGAAAATGCCAAAGACCCCGGCAAAAAGTTGAACGCGTTGGCCATCGATTTCAGTATATTGGTTGATAAGGTAGCGCACCAATGCCTGTCCCACTGTCAATCTGATTGTATCTTCTGCCATGCCGTTCTCCATTAAGGCTTGCACCCGCGTCCGCAATGTTTATTGACGAACTGAATTTTCCGCAACAAAAATTGCGTATCGTTTTAGGGCTGCACACTTAGAATCGCTTTACTGTATGCCGCCTTAGTTTTCCAACGCTGGTCTAACACGAACAGGATCATGGTATGTATCAGGAATTTGGTCTTTTTATAGCAGGCAAGTGGGAACGTGGACCCTACGGGATGACTGTTCTAAGCCCGGTATCAGAGCAACCGATTGGCGAGGCGGTTTGCGCAACGCGTGCGGATACCCAGCGTGCGATAGATGCTGCTGATAGGGCCCTTGTGCATCTGCGTACAATGGGCGGTTTTGCTCGTGCGGATGCCTTGCATCGTATTGCAGATGCCATGACAGCGCGCGCGGATGAGGCCGCCCTGATGATCTCTACCGAAACTGGAAAGCCTTTGGTGCAGTCAGGGCGAGAATGGGGTCTAAGCGTAGATCAGTTTCGTTGGTATGCCGAAGAGGCACGCCGCATATATGGACGCGTGGTTGAAAGCCGCGTGCCGGGTGGCCGCTTTGAAATCACGAAAGAGGCGGTGGGGGTCGTAGGCGCATTCACGGCGTGGAATTTCCCAGCGTCTTTGCCCGCGCGCAAGATAGCACCGGCGCTTGCTGCGGGGTGTTCCATTGTCTTGCGACCGTCCTCACAGACGCCGGGTGTTGCAATGATGATGATAGATTGCATTCAGGCGGGAGGCTTGCCAGATGGGGCAGTGAACCTTGTCGTTGGCAAAACGGCTGACACATACGAGCCTGTGATGGCCGATACACGTGTGCGCAAGGTCTCTTTGACCGGCTCTACCCGTGTTGGTCAGCAGATGATCCGCGATTCGGCTGATACGGTCAAAAAGGTATCGATGGAACTGGGCGGGAACGCACCATGCATCATCTTTGATGATGCAGATCTAGGGGCTGCGTTAAATGCATGTGTTCCGTCCAAATTTGGAAATGCGGGGCAGGTGTGCGTGACACCAGACCGCTTTTTCGTCCACGACAGTCTCTATGACGAATTCGTTTCCGAATTTTCACAGCGTGCGAAAGCGTTGATATTGGGCGATGGGCTCGATCACAAGACAGACATGGGGCCTTTGATTAACGCAGCGCGGCTGACCGACGTAGATGCAATCGTTCAGGATGCCATTGCGTCCGGAGCCAAGCTTGAAACAGGCGGCAAACGTGCAACCGGCTTTGACGCAGGTCATTTCTATGAACCCACAGTGCTCAGCGGTGTGCGTGACGAGATGAAGGTATTCGCGGAAGAAAATTTTGGCCCTGTTGCAGCAATCAGCCGGTTTTCAACTGAAAAAGAGGTGCTGATGCGTGCAAATTCTTCGCCAATGGGGTTATCGGCCTACGCCTTTACGCAAGATCCCGCGCGCGCAAGACGTGTGGTGTGCACCTTGAAATCAGGTATGGTCGGGATCAATTCATTTGCCTTGGCCGCATCAGAAGCACCGTTCGGAGGAACCAATTTTTCCGGTCTTGGTCGCGAAGGTGGTACAGAGGGCATAGAAGATTACCTTGATACCAAATTGTCCCAGATCGTGTTTTGAGAGGTTGAGTGAGATGCAGAAAAACACCCTGAAACAGCTCTGGGCTGAGGGAAAGCCTGCGATGAACGGCTGGTGTTCGATTGGTAACGCTTTTACAGCCGAGATTATGGCCGCGCAGGGCTACGACAGTGTCACGATCGATATTCAACATGGTGCTCTGGATTACGGTGACGTCCTGCCCATGTTGCAAGCAATGCGTGGATCGGGGTCGACATTGATGGCGCGGGTCCCTTGGCGCGACCCGGGCTATATTATGAAAGCTCTGGATGCTGGGGCTATGGGTATTATCTGCCCGATGGTCAACAACCGTGCAGAAGCCGAAGAGTTTGTATCCTACATGCGTTATCCGCCTTTTGGTCAGCGCAGTTTTGGCCCTACCCGCGCATCTGTTGCTGATCCAGGGTATGGCGTTGCTGCAAATGACGAGGTTCTTGCCTTAGCAATGATCGAGACGGCTGACGGTATGACAAACCTTGACGAGATCGCGGCAACACCGGGGTTGGATGGGATTTATGTGGGACCAGCGGACTTGACGCTTGGCACACAACAGGGCCGATTACCACCGGGGCTTGATCGTCAAGAACCGGAGATGATTGTTTTGTTGAAACGTATCGCGCAGGCTTGCAAGAAAAATGCCATTGCCGCATGTCTGCATTGTGGGACTCCTGAGTACGCAGCCCGAGCAATCGGGTGGGGGTATAATTTGACAACCGTCAGCGGAGATTCGCGCCTGCTTGCTGGCGCTGCAAATGCGTCAGTGCGGGCATGGCGCCGGCTGGTTGACGGGAACGACGCCGAGAGTGGCGCTGATGGGACGCTCTACTGATGACCCACCTACTTGTTGCTGGCAAACTGCATCATGCGGGTGTTGCACGTCTTGACGCCCTTAAATCCACTGGCGTCACGGTAACCTATATCGAAGAGATCAGCGAACCCAGTTACGCGGATCATATCGCATATGCGGACGCTTTGGTTATTCGCACGCAGCCATTGTCTGCGGCAACCATCGCTCGGGCCGATAACCTTCAGATTGTTTCCCGTCACGGGGTCGGTTTTGACGCCGTAGATGTTGATGCGTTGAATAAGCGTGGAATACCGCTGGCGATTGTAGGTGATGTAAATTCCGTGTCCGTCGCAGAACAGGCGATGATGCAGTTACTCGCCGGTGCAAAGCAGGCCATACGTGCAGACCGTGCGGTGCGTGATCCGGCAAAATGGGGGTGGCGCAACCGATTGGAACAGCGCGAGATTTCAGGTAAGAATCTGCTTATTATCGGATATGGACGCGCCGGTCGAAAGTTGGCCCGCATGGCAGCAGGCTTTGAGATGTCTATCCGTGCATTTGATCCCTATTTGAATTCTAAAGGTTGGCCAGAAGGCCCAGTAAGGCCAGTTGAAACGCTGACCCAAGGTCTGGCTTGGGCGGATTGTCTGTCTTTGCATATACCGCCAGACAAGATGCCGTTATTGGACTCAGAAGCATTCGATAAAATGAAACCTGGAATAATCATTGCCAATACGGCACGTGGCGGGGTTTTATGCGAAACCTCGCTTGCTGCCGCCCTGCGAGACGGTCGGGTGCATGCAGCTGGCCTTGATGTTTTTGACACAGAGCCACCCAATGGGGACATGCCACTGTCGGGGCACGACAACGCAATACTATCCCCCCATATTGCAGGCCTGACCGAAGAAGCCAGCGAACGCATGGCCCTTTGCGCAATTGATAATGCGATGAATGCCCTGAATGGAACGCTTGATCCCGATTTAATCGTTAACAAAGATGCTATAAAATGACCCAGAAACCAAAACTCTCCGTTGGGCTGATAGGCTCTGGATTCATGGGTAAGGCCCATGTTTTTGGCTTTGCCACTGCACAAAAAGTCTTTGATTTGCCCTTTGATATTGATCTGCACACGGTTGCGGATATCACGGAAGAGACGGCAGCGCGTGCTGCTCATGAGTTCGGGTTCCGCAAGTCGACATCAAACTGGCGCGAACTGCTTTTGGATCCGTCAATCGACGTGATTGATATAACGGCACCGAACGCTCTACACAAAGAAATGGCATTAGAAGCCATTGCAGCGGGCAAGCATGTGTATTGCGAAAAGCCGCTGGCGCCGCTCGCTGCAGATGCAAGAGAAATGGCTGACGCGGCTGAAAGTGCAGGCGTCAAAACGCAAGTTGGGTTCAATTATATCTGTAACCCGATGTTTGACCTGGCCCGCACTATGATTGCAGAAGGAGAGCTGGGCGAAATTCGCGGATTTCGGGGGCTTCATGCCGAGGACTACATGGCAGATGCAACTGGTCGCTATACCTTTCGCCACGATCCTGCAGGCGGTGGGGCGTTGGCCGATTTGGGCAGTCACGTTCTGGCAACAGCAGAATTCCTGCTTGGCCCGATTGCAAAGGTTATGGGCGACTGTGTGACATCCATCAACGAACGCACTGACGGTTCGGGTAAACGTCGCACGATCAAGGTGGATGATGTAGGTCGTGCCTTTCTGCGGTTTGAAAATGGAGCAAGCGGGTCCATTGAAGGCAACTGGATCGCCACAGGTCGCAAGATGCAACATACCTTTGAAGTCTACGGTTCAAAGGGGGCTCTGTGCTTCAATCAGGAAAGGTTCAACGAACTTCATTTTTATTCCACACAAGATGCGCCGGGTCGTCGTGGCTTTCGCAGGATAGAAGCAGCCCCTGAACATGCGCCGTACGGAAACTTCTGTGTCGCTCCCGGACATCAAATTGGATTTAATGATCTGAAAGCAATCGAAATTGCTGGGTACATCCGCGCGATTGCGGGGCAGGGAGCCGAGCCGTTTTCATTTCGAAAAGGACAACGGATCCAGCATCTTGTCGAAAGTATTCAGAAATCTTCAGCGTCTGAAAGCTGGGTTATGGTTTAGACGCGACGCCCAGACAGACGAGATGCCTCCAATGACCCGAGAAAGCCCACCCGAAGATTTTGAAAGTCTGATAAGACTGATTCATGATCGCTACGACGAAATGAGCCGTACGCATCAAAAAATTGCTGTCTACCTTACCCAGAACCCTAACAATGTCGCGGTACACTCGGTAAATGCAATCGCACAACACTGCGGGGTCCATGCATCCAGTTTTGTGCGGTTCGCACAATCTCTTGGGTATGACGGTTTCAAAAGTCTTCAAGGGTTGTTTCAAGGCCGTCTTGCAACCGCAGCACCTGGATTCGATGCGCGGGTACACGCTTTGAAGCAGGAATTAAAATCACGTGATGATGTGTCCGAGGCAGAGCTTTTGCGCGACCTTGTCATCAGTGATGCTGCGTCCGTCCAAAGTCTGCTTGATGAAATCGATGCCGAGGATCTGGCAAAAGCTGCAAAACTTTTGACCGAGGCTGAGACCGTTTTTTTGCTCGGGCAGTTAAGGTCGGCCCCGATTGTGGAATTACTTCGGTATCTTTTAACGATGGCTGGCAAGAAATGTGTCTTGTTGGATCCGAGCGGTGGTCTTGCCACCCACATCGCCCGGACGATAGGACCAAATGATGCTTTGCTGGCTGTTTCTTTTCGGTTTTACGCAAACGAGGTGGTTTCAATCGTAGAGGAGGCCGCGTCGCGAGGGTGTGATATTGTCGCCGTGTCCGACAGCACTCTGTCGCCTTTGGCGAAGTCAGCGCAGGTTCTTTTCGCAGCACCTGAACATCACGGACCCCTGTCACGATCCGTGACGGCCCCAATTTGTCTGGCGCAAGCCATTGCTTTGGCGGTTGCTGCTCACATGCAGGATAACGTGAATACGCCTGACATCCCATCAGTGACGACCCGCAAAAGCTAAGCTGCCAAAACCGTCACGTGATCTTTAACCCTCAAGGATATTAAGCTTGCGGGTCTGTCCGGCAAATCAGCAAGACCGTCAAAGTGATGTCGGCCCTGCTGATCTATCTTGTATCGAACGGTGATCAGTTCGGTACGTCGCCGGTCAGGCCTTGTACGTAAAAGCTCATACCAAGCAGGTCACCATCTGATGCCGTCTCTCCTTCGGCCAGCCAAAGGGATCCATCCTGACGATAAATTGGGCCTGTAAATGGATGGTAGTCACCCGCAGCAATCGCGTCCTTCAAGCCAAGTGCCTCGGCTTTCAAATCCGCAGGGACCGCGTCTGAAATTTCACCGATGCCGACCATGCCGGTGCTGATACCGTCCCAAGTGTCCACGGATTCCCATGTCCCATCAATCACGCGACCAACCTGCTGCACGTAGTATGGGCCCCAATTGTCAATGATCGAGCTGACGCGAGGCATCGGCGCATAATCGCCCATGTCTGACGCCTGACCAAAGGTGATTACGCCGCCAGCTTCCTGTGCGGCCGCCTGAGGCGCGGTCGAGTCCGTATGCTGCAGAATGACATCGGCGCCATTTTCGATCAATGCACGCGCGGCATCTGCCTCTTTTGCCGGATCAAACCACGTATAAGCCCAGATGATCGAGAATTCGACATCAGGGTTTACGGCCTTGGCGTGCAAGTAGGCAGAGTTGATGCCGCGCACCACTTCGGGGATCGGGAAGGACGCAATATAACCGATTTTGTTGGTCTTGGTCATTTTGCCCGCGATATGGCCTTGGATCGCACGTCCCTCGTAAAACCGGGCTGAATACGTCGACACGTTGTCTGCGCGTTTGTAGCCCGTGGCGTGTTCAAATGCGACGTTTGGAAATTTGGATGCCACTTGTACGGTGGGATCCATATATCCAAATGATGTTGTAAAGATAATATCTGCACCCTGCAAAGCCATCTGAGTGATTGCACGTACGGCGTCGGCACCTTCGGGCACGTTCTCTTGATAGACCGTTTCAACTTTATCGCCGAAAGCTTCTTCTACAGCCAACCGCCCTTGGTCATGTTCATATGTCCATCCGCCATCACCGACCGGTCCGACGTATATGAAACCTGCCTTAACGGTTTCCGCGCTAGCGCCTGAAACAGCCAGCCCGACGGCCAGCGCTGCGCTGGTCAAAAGAGTTCTACGTAGCATAGGTATTATCCCCCTGTGTGATAGGTATGCGTAGTGGGCCTCATCCAGAGGCATGAAATATCCGGCCCAATGAGGCGGGCGCTCCATGCGCACCTCGGGCCGAAATAATAATGAGCACCAGTATGGTTATCAGATATGGGCTCATCGACAAGAGCGCTACCGGCACCGCGACCTCGGCAGCTTGCAGATTCAGCTGCAATACCGTGACACCACCAAACAAATAAGCCCCGACAAGAACTCGCCATGGACGCCAGCTTGCAAAGACAACAATCGCAAGCGCGATCCAGCCTGCCCCCGCTGTCATGCCTTCGGTCCATTGCAACACGCGCGCAAGTCCCAGATAGGCACCACCCAATCCAGCACAGGCACCACCAAAAAAAATCGCGGCCATGCGCACGCGGACCACCTTGTAACCAAGCGCATGGGCTGCGTCATGACTTTCGCCAACCGCTCTTAGGATCAGACCAATCCGGGTGAACTTGAGCACCGCCCATACGGCAGCAACCAGAAAGAGGCTAAAGTACACCATGAGGTCATGTGAAAATAACATGGGGCCAAGCACGGGAATATCACTTAGGAGTGGAATTTCAACCTTTGGAACCGACGGAGATTTCAGGCCCACATAGGGGGTGCCAATCAGGGCGGACAGTCCCAGTCCAACCAGCGTAAGCCCAAGACCGGTTGCGACCTGATTGGCCAAAAGCACCTGTGTCAGAATGCCAAAGCTAAGCGATAATACAGCAGATGCCAGCGCAGCTGCTAAAAACCCCAATCCAGGTGATCCGGTATTTACTGCAATGGCAAATCCAACCACAGCACCTGTGATCATCATTCCTTCGACGCCAAGGTTCAACACGCCTGATTTTTCGACCACCATTTCGCCAATGGCCGCTAGCAATATTGGCGTCGCAGAAAGCATGATTGAGGCGATGAGCAAAACGGGATTGATTGAGGATAGGTCCATCACGCAGCGCCTCCGACGCGGAAACGGTAATTCGTGAAGACATCAGTCGCCAGCAAGAAAAACAAAAGCATCCCTTGAAAAAGCTGGATTGCAGCTCCCGGAAGCTGGAGGTTCAGCTGCGCGATCTCGCCGCCAACATATGTCAGAGCCATCAGCAATCCGGCCAGTACGATCCCAAAGGGGTTCAGCCGCCCCAGAAAGGCAACAATGATTGCGGTAAATCCATAGCCCGAGTTGAAATCGATACTGATTTGCCCCGCTGGCCCGGTGACTTCGAACAGTCCCGCCAATCCGGCCAAAGCGCCGGAAAGACCAAGACACAATAAAATGACGCGGCTCCAGGACACGCCTGCCAATGCGGCGGCACGGGGTGCCGCGCCCGCAAGACGAATGTTAAAGCCCTGAATGTGCCGCGACAGCATGACGTATGCAAAAATCACAGCAATGAAACTGGCCGCAACGCCCCAATGCATGCCGGTTCCAGCAATCAGCTCGGTGTTATGCGCTGCATCCCATTGCTGAAAATTCCGGCTTCCAGGAAACCCCATACCCTCAGGATTGCGCAGCAGCCCGGATGAGACCGACGCAAGTATCGTTTCCGCGACGTAGACCAGCATTAATGAAACAAGAATTTCATTTGTGCCAAACCGCACCTTGAGGATGGCGGGAACCATAGCCCAGGCCAACCCACCAAGGGCGCCACACAAGATCATGAGCGGAAATATCAAAACACTTTCAGACGGATACATCGCCAAACCGGCAGCTGCCCCGCAAATCGCTCCCATGATGTACTGCCCTTCGGCGCCAATATTCCAAATCCCCGCACGGAAGCCGATGGAAAGGCCAATCGCAATCAAGATCAATGGACCGGCTTTGACCAGTAATTGTCCGCGGTAATAAAATGCAAAATCACCAAAAATCGGATCCCAAAAGATGGCAGCAATAGCCTGAACCGGGGGTTTGCCAAGAAGAGCAAACATCGTACCACCGACCAACATCGTCAGTAAAACGGCAATTAAGGGTGTGATCGCCGTCCATAGCGCAGATGGAGACGGACGCCTTTCCAAACGAATCATGACTGGGCTCCGGACTCAGGCATGAGCCGCGTCCAGATCGTGTGCACCGCCCAGCATCAGACCGATTTGATCCAGATCCAGGCCCTGCATTTTTTGAACATCTGACAAACGTCCTGCCGTCAGCGCAGCGAATGTGTCTGAAATCTCGATCAACTCATCCAAATCCTGGCTGATAACAACGATCGCAGCGCCTCGTGCTGCTAAATCCAAAAGCGCCTGCCTTATACTTGCAGCAGCCGCAGCGTCCACACCCCATGTTGGCTGGTTGATGATCAACACTTTTGGTTCCATCAATATCTCGCGGCCGACAACAAACTTTTGCAGGTTCCCCCCGGAAAGTGCGCGTGCCGCTACGCCCGGGCCGGGCGTCCGGACATCAAAGGTCTGAATAATATCCTCGGCGAAGCGGCGCGCACGGCGCCAATTCAAAAACCCAGCTTGAACGATCTGTTTGCGGTATGCCCCGGTTAAGGCGGCGTTTTCAATCAAGCTCATATCAGGGACGGCTGCATGTCCCAGACGCTCTTCGGGGCCCGACAACAGGCCCTTTGCGCGGCGGTATTTCGGACCCTTTGTACTTAAATCTTCGCCAGAAAGGAGAACGCTTCCCGGTTTGCTTGTGTGTTCGCCAGACAGGGCCATCAAAAGCTCATCCTGACCATTTCCAGCAACGCCCCCTATGCCCATCACCTCTCCGGTGCGTACAGAAAAAGTAATGTCATGCAGCATACTGCCAAAAGCATCCATCGCGGGTAGTGATAGGCCTGTCACCTCGAGTATCGGGACGCCGAGTGTGGCCTGTGTGCCCTTTGGTGCGGCAAAGCTGGTGCCCACCATCATCTCGGCCAATTCACGGGCCGTGGTGTCAGCCGGTGTGCAGGTGTCAACTTTTTTGCCACCCCGCAGGATGGTCGCTGTATCACATAGGGTACGTATTTCTTCTAACTTGTGGCTGATATAAAGGATTGAGGTGCCCTCGGATTTCAGCTGTCGCAAGGTGGTAAACAGAATGTCGACCTCTTGCGGTGTCAATACGGATGTCGGTTCGTCCATGATCAACAATCGCGGGTCTTGCAAAAGGCACCGGATAATCTCGACCCGTTGGCGTTCGCCTGCTGATAAGGTGCCTACGGTTCGGTCCGGGTTAAGCGGTAAGCCGTAGGACTGTGAGACATCCAGAATACGGGCAGCAAGGTCGCGCGGTTTTGGCGGATTTTCCATACCCAAGGCAATATTTTCGGCAACCGTAAGAGCATTAAACAAAGAAAAATGCTGAAACACCATGGCCACGCCAGCGTCTCTGGCCGATCTCGGATCCTGGGGGGCAAACGTGTGACCGGCTAATCGCATGCCGCCGGCGTCTGGTTTGACCAGACCATAAATCATTTTGACCAATGTCGATTTTCCGGCACCATTTTCACCAAGCAGTGCATGGATTTCTCCGCGACGGATCGAAACCGATACGTCGTCATTGGCTATCACGCCCGGATAGGCTTTGGTCAGCCCGTTAAGCTCAAGGAGGATGTCGTCCACCCGTGTCCCCTCGTGTCATTGCTAAACGTTAATAACTG
>JAYQEA010000006.1:14704-40104 GCA_038138625.1 Roseivivax sp. | reverse complement strand
TAACTGTCCTGCCACGCCAACGGCAATCGCTTGAGGGTGCTTCCCAAGAGATTTCTGCCCAATTGGGCAGCAAATACGGGAAATTTCGTTGTCAGAATGCCCCAAGTTGCGCAGTCGGCTCTGAAAGCGGGCCCATTTTGTTTCTGAGCCGATCAATCCAGAGAATGAAAACTGGTGACATAATAGCGCGTGGCACAGGGCCAGATCCAAATCATGGGAGTATGTCAGGATCAAATGTGCGGCATTTTTTGGTGCCATAGACACTGCTTTTGCAGGGTTGGGCACGGGCAAAACAGACACGCCTGCTGGAACGGTATTCGGGAATCTTTCCGGTGCGGTATCCACCCAAGTGACGGCAAATGCGCCTATCGGGGCCAACACATCTACGATTGCACGGCCGACATGTCCTGCACCCCAAATCCAAAGATTGGCGCCTGCCTTTGCCACAGGCTCAACCAGCCAACCATCCACAATCTGCAGCTCCTTAGCGGATTCAATGGCTCGGTTGACATTTGGTGGCATCGGGCCAGAGCCGCAGGCCACCATGGGCTGTTTTAATGCATCAAGCCGCGATGCATCCCAATGCTCTGTCCAAAGGGTTACCGCGCCTCCGCAGCATTGCCCCAAGCCCGGTCCCAATGCGTGACGCGTTACGCCGGTTCGTTTAAGGGCCATGCGGGCAGCTTCAAATTCCAATGCGCCCCCGCCTATTGTTCCGCTTTGCCCCCCGTCCCAGATCAGCATGGCGGCTCCGGGATCGCGCGGCACGGACCCTGCCACATCCGCAACAACGACCCGTGCCACCCGGCCATGAGCTGCTACCGCGGCGATCAGACTGGCTGCATCAATTGCCATCCCGGACCCTTTCAACGGCAGCCAAAACACGTTCCGGCGTGGCCGGTGCATTGAGATGCACCTGGCCGGTACCAGTGGCAGCAACAGCCTGTTGCAACGCGGACCACACTGAAATTCCAAGCATGAAAGGGGGCTCACCCACCGCTTTGGATCGATAAATTGTTGCTTCGGGATTGGGTGCGTCCCACAGGTCAACATTAAAAACCGGTGGCGTGTCGCCCGTTGCGGGAATTTTATAGGTAGCTGGCGCATGCGTTTGCAGACGCCCCTTATTGTCCCAAACAAGCTCTTCCATAGTGAGCCAACCCGCACCTTGAACGAAGCCCCCCTCAACCTGTCCAATATCCAAGGCCGGGTTCAGGGACGCTCCCGCGTCATGCAGAAGATCAGCGCGCAGGATGCGATATTCACCCGTCAGCGTATCAATGACGACTTCTGAACAGGCAGCTCCATATGCATAGTAGAAAAAAGGCCGTCCTGCCCCGCGAACGCGATCCCATTTCAGTTTGGGTGTTTTATAAAACCCCGTAGACGACAGACTGACCCGTGCCTGATAGGCCGATTGTGCGGCTTCGGCAAAACTCAGGTTTGCATCTGCTGCAATTACGCGCCCGTCTGCAAAAATGACACCGCGGGGTGTTCCCCCGTATTTGCCTGCCAAATGCGCGGCAATTCGGCTGCGGATCGTATCGCAGGCCGCGGCCACAGCCATACCGTTCAGATCAGAGCCGCTTGACGCCGCAGTGGCTGATGTGTTTGGCACTTTGCTGGTGTCGGTGGCTGTTATACGCACCACATCAATCGCAACGCCAAACCGGCTGGCTGCGACCTGGGCAACCTTTTGAAACAGGCCCTGGCCCATTTCTGTGCCCCCGTGGTTCAAAGAAATTGATCCGTCCTGATACACATGCACCAGTGCGCCAGCCTGATTTAAATGGGTCAGGGTAAAGGAAATTCCAAACTTTACAGGCGTCAACGCAAGGCCACGTTTCAGTACCGGATTTTTTGCGTTCCATTGATCTATAGCATTGCGGCGTTCCATGTAATGACAGGTGTCCACAAGGCGGTCTGTCATCTCATGCAGGGCAAAATCGCGAACGATCTGACCGTAGGGTGTTCTCCGGCGTCCTTTCTTTGAGGGTGCATTGTAGTAGTTTTTGCGCCGCACGTCCAATGGGTCGAGGCCCAAATGGGCTGCGATCTGATCCATGACGGCTTCAATCCCAACCATGCCTTGTGGTCCACCGAATCCGCGAAAGGCCGTTGCGCTTTGGGTATTTGTCCGCAATCGGTGGCTTTCAATGCGAATGGCAGGCAGATAATAGGCGTTGTCGGCATGTAACATGGCACGGTCGCAAACTGGCAGCGACAGATCCTGTGCCCAACCACAGCGGGCGTATTGTCTAAAGGATAGTCCTGCGATTTGGCCTTGATCGTCAAAGCCGACTTGATACGAAATACGAAAATCATGGCGCTTGCCGGTGATCATGAAATCATCGTCGCGATCATACCGCATTTTACAGGGCTGGCCCGTTGCCTGTGCGGCGACAGCGCAGGCGATGGCCAACGCATTGCCCTGACTTTCCTTGCCACCAAATCCGCCACCCATGCGGCGGGTTTCTACCCGTACCGCATGCATTGGCAGATGCAGCGCATGGGCAACCTTGTGCTGAATTTCGGTTGGATGCTGGGTCGAGCTATGCACGACCATGTCCGCGTTCTCTTGTGGGAAAACCAGAGCAGCCTGACCTTCCAGATAGAAATGTTCCTGTCCACCGATGTCGATACTGCCATCCAGCTGATGCCCAGCATCAGAAATGGCTGGAAAGGGATCGCCACGCTCCCAAATTCGTGGTCCATCCTCAAAACGACTGTTTGCTGCCAGAGCGTCTGCGATTGTCAGGATCGGGGAGGTCTTGTCATAGGCAATGTCGGCCAGTTGCGCGGCTTTGCGTGCAGCAAGGTGGCTACGCGCCACAACAAGAAAGATCGGCTGCCCGATATAGTGAAGCGTTCCATCGCTCAGCAAGGGTTCATCATGTGCAGATGGTGAACAGTCACAGGCAGAAGGCAGGTCCTCTGCTTTGAACACGGCAACCACATCCTCGGCTGCGCGCACCAAAGAAAGGTCCATCGCTAAAATACGACCCGAGGCGATCGCAGATAACCCGAATGCCAAATGCAGTGTGCCACTTGGTGTCGGAATGTCGTCTATGTAGCGCGCGGCGCCTGTGACATGCAGGCGGGCCGCGTCATGTGGCAAGGGTTTCGCATGCGTCATGCTGTGACCTCTTTTAAGTCCACCGCTCCGCCGATGTCGGCGAGGAAATAGCGTGTCAGCATATTGCGTGCGGTGGTCAGGCGGTAGTCCGCACTGGCGCGCATGTCAGACAGCGGCGAGAAATCAGACTCCCAAGCGTCCCATGTGGCAGCAATTGTGTCCTCGTTCCAAGGCTGCCCAATCAAAACATTCTCAACAGCGGTCGCGCGTTTTGGAATGCCGGCCATCCCGCCAAAGGCAATACAGGCTTTGCTCACCTGTCCGGCATCAACCACGATGTTGAATGCGCCACACACTGCCGAAATATCCTGATCAAACCGTTTTGAAAGTTTATACACTGCCAATCTGTCAGGTTGATCTGGAACGGTGACTGCCTCGATAAACTCACCAGGTGCGCGGTCTTGTTTGCCGTAATCCAAAAAGAAATCTTCGAGCACAAGATCACGGCGCCGGTTGCCCTGACGCAGATGCAGAGTGGCACCAAGAGCCATCAATGGTGGCGGGTTGTCGCCGATCGGCGAGCCATTGGCGATATTGCCACCAAGCGTCGCGCTGGCCCTGACCTGAGCCGATCCATAGCGGCGCAGCATTTCTGCGTAGCTGGGATGGCGATCTGCCATCAGTAACAGCATCTGATCCATCGTGACCCCGGCCCCGATGCGCAGGCCTTCATCGGTCTGGGTGACGTTTTTCAGCTCAGCAACCCGATGCAAAAAGATTGGGGAGTTGATTTTTTGCAATCCTTTTGTCACCCAAAGCCCCACATCTGTCGCGCCTGCAACCAGTGTCGCATCAGGATTGGCGAGATACATCTCTGCAAGAGAGTGTGCTGTCTCTGGGATCAGGGGCTCTGCTGGGGTCTCGGGCAAAGACGGGTCGGACATCCAATCGGGCACTGGCATGTCGGATGCAGTGCGGGCCGCCCTCAGGATCGGCGCATAGCCGGTACACCTGCACAAATTGCCAGCCAATGCCGTTTCGGCATCTTTATCACCATTTGTATGTGCCACAGCCATTGAGACGATGAAACCTGGTGTGCAAAAACCACATTGGGAGCCATGATGTGTAATCATCGCGTCTTGTACCGGATGCAGTGTCCCGTCCGGTGCGGAAATCGCTTCGATCGTACGAATTGATTTCCCCTGAAGCTGTGGCAGCAAAAGAATACAGGCGTTTATGGCCACACGACGGTCTATGTCGATCATCATGACGGTGCATGCACCGCAGTCGCCCTCGTTACAGCCCTCTTTGGTACCCTTTAAATTGCGATTTGCACGTAGCCATTCCAGCAAGGTGCACGTGGGATCCACGCCCGTCAGGGCGATACTCTCTCCGTTGAGAAGAAAGCTAACGTCCATGTGTCAAAACCTGCCGCGTTACCAAGATTGATACCTGTGTCGTGCCCTCGATGCGGCGTAGAAGGCACACCCGACCACGACACGTTATTGCTCTGTACGCTGATTTGGCAAGCAAAACCTAGCTGGGTGGTTTTGATTCCGATACTTCAAACTCATTCTTTCGTGGTCAGATTTCATTTAATCACCAGATTGCTGCAACCATTCTGCGTATCTTTGCCATATCGCCTCGTAACTGTTCTATTTGGGCTTTCCGTGGTGCTGCGGCGCGACTAGGATCGCGGTATGACCCAATCTGCCAGTTTTGTTCATCTACGCCTGCATACCGAATACTCTCTTTTGGAGGGTGCGGTTCGTTTGAAAAAATTGCCCGGTTTGATTGCCGGATATGATATGCCCGCGGTCGCCGTCACAGACAGCAACAATCTGTTTGCAGCGTTGGAATTTTCGGTTTCCGCAGCGGCGGCGGGGGTACAGCCAATCATCGGATGCCAGTTTGATCTGCAATATATAGAGGCCGATCCCGGACAGCAGCCCAAGCCACCTGCGCCTATCGTCTTGTTGGCCCAATCCGAAGCCGGATACGAGGCCTTGATGCGGTTGAACAGTTGCCTTTATCTGCGAAAGGACAGGGCTCTTCCGCATGTGACCCTTCCAGAACTGGGGGAATTTGCCACTGACGTTATCTGCCTCACGGGTGGACCTGATGGCCCCGTGGGGCGGCTGTTGCAAACAGGCCAATCGTCCAAAGCACAAACCCTTATGTCTCAGTTGTCGCGGATTTATGGTGACAGGCTCTATGTAGAGCTGCAACGCCACCCCGGGGAAGGCGGTACGCCAGAAGCTGAAAAATTGACCGAGCGCGGATTTGTAGAAATGGCCTATGCCATGGACCTACCTTTGGTGGCCACCAACGATGTCTATTTCCCAAAAGCCGAGATGTTCGAGGCGCATGATGCATTGATCTGTATCGCCGAGGGCGCCTACGTCGATCAGCAACACCCGCGGCGGCGCCTGACCAACCAGCACTATTTGAAAAGTCCTCAGGAAATGGTGACGCTTTTTGCTGATCTTCCAGAGGCGATCGAGAATACTGTGGAAATTGCAAGGCGATGTGCCTTTATGGCGTATCGCAGAGATCCAATTCTGCCCAAATTTGCAGATGATGAAGTCGCAGAACTGCGGCGC
The DNA here is from genome assembly GCA_038138625.1 of Roseivivax sp. GTDB lineage: Bacteria > Pseudomonadota > Alphaproteobacteria > Rhodobacterales > Rhodobacteraceae > JAQXDR01. The sequence goes on along the minus strand of JAYQEA010000006.1, from coordinate 34,425 downwards.
ATGGCAAATGATGGATTGCAAAAACGGCTTGCAGTTATTCCCCATGCGGTCAGCCTTAAAGAATATCAAGATCGTTTGGATTTTGAACTGGGCATCATAGAAAATATGGGATTTCCGGGATATTTTTTAATCGTTGCAGATTTTATTCAATGGGCGAAAGATCATGAAATCCCTGTCGGGCCCGGCCGTGGATCCGGGGCTGGTAGTCTGGTGGCCTATGCATTGACGATCACGGATCTTGATCCACTACGCTACAATCTTTTGTTTGAACGTTTCTTGAATCCTGAACGTGTCAGCATGCCGGATTTTGATATCGATTTTTGCATGGACCGGCGCGAAGAAGTTATCCGGTATGTGCAGGACAAATACGGTTCTGATAAGGTCGCGCAAATCATCACGTTTGGTGCGCTGTTGTCCAAAGCTGCTATTCGCGATGTCGGTCGGGTACTTCAAATGCCCTATGGTCAGGTTGACCGGCTGTCCAAGATGATTCCGGTCGAAGGTGTCAAACCTGTCAGCATTGAAAAAGCCCTGAAAGACGAACCACGACTGGCCGAAGAGGCCAAGAATGAGGAGGTCGTCGATCGTCTTCTAACTTACGGTCAACAAGTCGAAGGACTTCTGCGTAATGCGTCCACCCATGCGGCGGGCGTTGTGATTGCTGATCGACCCACAGACAGGCTGGTCCCTCTTTATCAAGATCCCCGATCAGACATGCCTGCGACCCAATTCAATATGAAGTGGGTCGAACAAGCCGGGTTGGTCAAGTTCGATTTTTTGGGTCTGAAAACATTGACGGTTATTCAGAACGCAATGGATCTGATTCTGAAATCAGGTCGGCCGCTTCACGTGGCGGCCGACGGCACCCAGCTGTATCAACCGGCATCCGGCGCAGACAACCAGATCAATGCGATCCCTCTGGACGATGAGGCGAGCTACCAGCTTTATGCCGCAGCGAAAACTGTGGCTGTGTTTCAGGTGGAAAGTTCGGGAATGATGGATGCGCTCAAGCGTATGAAGCCCACCTGTATTGAAGACATCGTGGCGCTGGTCGCGCTCTACCGTCCGGGCCCGATGGAAAACATTCCCACGTATTGTGAGGTCAAGAATGGTCTCAGGGAAATTCAATCTGTTCATCCCTTGATTGACCACATCTTGGAAGAAACCCAAGGCATCATCGTCTATCAAGAACAAGTGATGCAGATCGCACAGGTCATGGCGGGTTACAGTCTTGGTGGGGCCGACCTGTTGCGCCGCGCGATGGGTAAAAAGATCAAAGAAGCCATGGATGCAGAACGTCCCAAATTTGAAAAGGGCGCTTTGGAAAACGGTGTGGACGCAAAGAAGGCCAGCGAGGTCTTTGACCTGCTTGAAAAATTCGCCAACTATGGATTCAACAAATCACACGCCGCTGCCTATGCGGTTGTGAGCTATCAGACAGCCTGGCTCAAGGCCAATCACCCGGTTGAATTTATGGCAGGTGTGATGAACTGTGATCTCCATTTGACCGATAAGCTGGCTGTCTATTTCGAAGAGGCCCGCAAAGGACTGGGCCTGGACGTCGTGCCGCCCTGCGTGAACCGGTCACAGGCCACATTTGATGTGGTTGACGGATGCCTTGTGTACGCTTTGGGGGCACTCAAAAATGTTGGTGTCGATGCAATGCAATTGATTACCAAGGCACGTGAGGCTGGAGATTTTGTCAACATCTTCGATTTTGCGCGCCGGGTAGATATGAAACGGATCAGCAAACGCCCATTAGAGATGCTGGCGCGCGCTGGCGCTTTTGATGTTTTGGATCGAAATCGGCGCAGGGTTTTTGATAGCCTTGATGCGTTGACCGCCTATTCAGCAGCAGTACATGAGCAACGTGCCAGCAATCAGGTGTCTCTTTTCGGGGAGGCTGGCGATGATCTGCCAGAGCCGCGGCTTAGTCCGGTCGAAAACTGGCTGCCTGCCGAACGTCTTTCCGAAGAATTTACAGCTGTCGGCTTTTATCTCTCTGGCCATCCACTTGATGACTACATGACAGCCCTGCGCCGCAAGGACGTAAAAACGCTGGATGAAGTAGAAGCCCGCGCCGCCGATGGTCCTCATATTGCCAAACTTGCAGGTGTCGTTGCAGGACGCCAAGAACGTAAATCGGCACGTGGCAATCGGTTTGCGTTTGCCCAGTTGTCAGACCCGACCGGCGCGTACGAAGTCACCATATTTTCCGAAGCGCTTGAAAAAAATAGACATCTATTAGAGCCAGGAACCAAGGTTGTGGTCACGGTCGAAGCCACGATGGAGTCTGATCAGCTAAAGCTTTTGGCGAGGGGCGTAGATCTGGCAGATGAAAAGGTCGCCGGAGCAGGTGCGGTTGGTTTGCGGATCCATCTCGAGGATGCCTCAGCACTGAGCCAGATTGCCACGGTGCTGAACAGAGCGACGGAGCAGGTACCATCTGCTCCGAAAGGCCCGGTACATCTCTGCCTCAGCCATTCGGGCCTACCGGGTGAGGTAGAGGTCGATCTTAAGCAGGATTTTCCGGTTACTCCGGAAATTCGCGGGGCAGTCAAATCACTGGCTGGGGTGCTTGCTGTAGAAGAATTCTGACAGGTGTAAGAAATTAGTTTTCCACAGGTTGTTTTTTTGTTATCCACCGCTCACCATGGTTGGGTATTTGGTTTATATTTCACAACGTTGGCTGGGCGTTTTGGGCGTTTGCAGTCTGCTTTCTGCCTGCCAATCCACAGTCGAGACGTCTGACGGCCCCCGACAACCTTCGGGCTCTGACACGAGCAATGCGCTTTTGGCAGACCCCGCACCGGCCCCTTTTGGGGGTCTTTTTTCGCGTGTCTATCCTGAAACGCCGTTGCCCGAAGGCATGCTGCGTCCCTATGCACGTGGGCAATCCAAAGAAGTCATTGCCGCTCCGGACGCGTCAGACCCCGCTACTGATAATGAAGCCTCGTCAGGTTTTTTTGCGCGGCTTGCCCAGCGTGCGGCCGAGATTGAGGCAAGTAGAGACGCCAGTGGCGTCGACGGCCCTCAACCCGCTGTAGCGGACACTGCCGGTATGTCTGTTGAGGACGGCGTCACAACCGACCCCGCAAGCGATCCTGGCAAGGAGCCGGTAACAGAGCCCGTAAAGTTGGGATTTTTTGCACGTTTAACCCAAGGTCGTACCGAAACAGAAGAAACCGAAGTTGCCGCGTTGACCGATCCGGATACACCACCTGAGAGCATGCCGCCAAAAGCGGATACGATTGTTCTGCCGGGCTTTGGCGAGATGTTACCCGTCTGCGGTTTGCCAAGGCGCGCAATGGGACAACAAGTGGCACGGTATCCGGAAAATGGCCGTACACGGTATGCGGTCTATGACACTGTGCCGGGTCAGGCTGAACCCCGTCTCATGTATGTCACCGGTTTTGGGGACGGCTGTCCGCGTCAAATATGGGCAGCATTGGCCATGTTCGGGAACTTTGGGTTGCATGAGCAGGTACGTTATCTGTTACCAGAACGCTCCAAACCTTTTTCTGAAACTGATAAGGCTTATGAAATCCTCAAGGCTGAGCAATGTGGTGTCGAGCACCGGGAACCCTGTGGAAGAAGCCTGCGCAAATTTCAACGGGACGGTGTATTTCTGAGCCTTTATGAACGCTTGGGGCGTGGAGGCTGGGCAAATATGCTTATTTATGATGGATCAGTCGTTGCTGTCGAAGGGCTGTGAATGCAGCTCTTGGCAATACATTCTGACAAAAACGTTGGTCTCGCATTCTTGGCGGCGTCTTGACACTCCCCACTCCGGATCGCATATCCGACCTGTTTATAACACGAGGACGTTAACATGGCTGGCCAGAAAAAGAATGACACCTGGGAGGCCATAAAGACAATCGTTTATGCGTTACTGATTGCAGGCGTATTCCGAACATTGCTGTTCCAGCCATTCTGGATCCCCTCTGGGTCCATGAAAGATACGCTGTTGATTGGTGATTTTTTGTTCGTGAACAAAATGTCCTATGGGTATTCTTACGCCTCTTGTCCGTCGATATACTGGCCAGGTCTTGGCATTGATATCGGTGCTGATGATGTTTGTGGTATATTTGACCGCGAGAACAGCCGTTTATTTGGAAGCGAACCAGATCGTGGGGACGTGGCCGTATTTCGCCATCCTGTGACCGGTCGTGATTTTATCAAGCGTGTGATCGGACTGCCCGGAGATACAGTTCAGCTCAAAGACGGAATTGTTCACATCAATGGTACCGCAGTTGACGTACAGCCAAACGGTACCTTTGACGAGATTGCAGGGCTACAGGGACCACAAGGTCTGCGACCCAGATGTGAAAACAGTCCTGTTGGCGAGGGCGCCTTATGTACCAAATCACGATATACTGAGTACTTGCCCGGCGGCAAAAGCCACTCAATCCTAAATATTGGGATGCAGGGATCTGACAGGACCCCTGTTTATACGGTGCCGCAGGGTCATTATTTCATGATGGGTGATAACCGCGACAACAGTAGTGACAGTCGTATGCCTCAAACCGTTGGTGGTGTTGGATTTGTTCCTTACGAAAACTTGGTCGGTCGCGCGGATCGCATTATGTTTTCTTCTGCCGGTCGATCGATGTTCTTTTTCTGGACGTGGCGTGGGGACCGTTTCTTTAAGGCTGTCGAGTGAAACGAACGCAGGCTCTTGCAGATCTGGAAGACCGTCTTGGGCATAGGTTTTCGGACCTGAGTCTGCTGTCGCAGGCTGTGACGCACAGTTCGATGTCCTCACCTACGAGATCAGATAATCAAAGGCTGGAATTTTTGGGGGACCGCGTCTTGGGTCTGGTTATGGCCGAGGCACTGACGCTTGCGGATACATCAGCCAGCGAGGGACAACTGGCGCCGCGGTTCAACGCTTTGGTCCGCAAGGAAACCTGCGCTGATGTGGCCCGACAGGTCGACCTTGGCGCTGCCCTTCGTCTTGGCAGGTCCGAGATGTTATCTGGGGGGCGGCGCAAGATGGCTCTTTTGGGGGACGGGATGGAGGCCGTGATCGCCGCGGTTTACAAAGATGCTGGGTTTGAGGCAGCACGTACTATGATACTGCGTCTCTGGGGAGATCGGATTGATCGCGTCGAAGACGATGCCCGTGATGCCAAAACCTCGCTGCAAGAATGGGCACAGGCACGGGGTCTTGCGTTACCCTCTTACAAGTTGTTGGAACGTTCTGGCCCGGACCATGCACCGCAGTTTACTATCCAAGTCGCGCTGAGCACAGGCGATACCGGAACTGCGTCTGCGGGCAACAAGCGGAAGGCAGTGCACGCCGCAGCAGCCGTGTTATTATCTGACGTTACGCACAAATAGGTCCATGACTGCCGGTCGTTGCCCATTGGTGGTGGTCACCGTCTCTAAATTAATCGTATATGGCACCAAACCACGATGACCGCGACGGCGCCAAACCCCTCTGGCAGGTCACGCATAATCCGTGTAGACCGCTCACCTTCACCTCCAAAGGATTGCTTATGACAACCCGTGCCGGATTTATCGCTCTGATCGGAGAGCCAAACGCAGGCAAATCAACCCTGACCAACCGCATGGTTGGCGCCAAGGTGTCGATTGTCACTCACAAAGTGCAGACAACCCGCACGCGAATTCGGGGTGTTGCTATGCACGGGAATGCCCAGCTTGTTTTTGTCGATACGCCAGGTTTGTTTCGTCCAAGACGTCGGCTGGATCGCGCAATGGTGGCTGCTGCATGGGGCGGTGCAGCTGATGCAGACATTATCGTTCTTTTGATCGAGGCACACCGTGGCGTGACAGAAGGCGTGGAACGTATTCTTGAAGGCTTGACCGAAATTGCCCAGGGACGCACCGTAGCTTTGGCGATCAACAAAATTGATCGGGTCAAGGCCGAGGTTCTATTGGCGTTGTCCGAGGATCTGAACGCTCGATATGCATTTTCCAACACCTTTATGATTTCCGCCGAAAAGGGTTATGGCGTTGATGATCTGCGCCAATGGCTTTCAACCGAGTTGCCCGAGGGACCGTGGCTGTACCCCGAAGATCAGATTGCAGATTTGCCCATGCGCATGATTGCATCAGAGATAACCAGGGAAAAGTTGACCTTGAGATTACATCAGGAACTCCCCTACCAACTGACAGTGGAAACAGAAAGCTGGCAGGAACGTGAGGATGGCAGCGCGCGGGTGGATCAAGTGGTCTATGTCAGCCGTGATGGACACAAAGGGATTGTTCTGGGAAATAAGGGCGAGACCATCAAAGCTGTTGGCCAAACCGCGCGGGTCGAACTAGAAGAATTTCTTGGCCGCCGAATTCATCTTTTTTTGCAGGTCAAGGTCCGCGAGAAATGGCAAGAAGAAGCGGAACGGTACTCCCAAATGGGTCTTGATTTTAAAGATGGCAATGCCTGAACCACGGTTGGCGTCGGGGATCTGGGTTGCTGCCTATCTACGACGTCTTCAGCTTGAAATGATCCCCGTCTATGTCTTGGCGCGTGGGGACGACACAGCGGGTGCAATCCTGGTTAAACTTTCAACGTTGGATGGCAAGGCGCGGGTCTTTCAACGACGCTACGATCTGGTAACAGGGTCGCTTTCTTGGCAGGTCACGTTCGAAGGGCCCGAGCCTGACGTAGATGCCGTCATTGCGAGAGAGCGCGCCCGTGACAGTGATGTCTGGGTGGTCGAAATAGAAAGTCGAACAGGACGACATCTGCTTGAGTCGGAAGGTTTTGAAGTTTGACAGTGCTTTTGGGAAAAACAGCCTGTTATTCTTAACGCCTGTAGTCCCTTTGGGCTGCATTATGGATCACTGGTTGGAATCGGGGTTGAACGACGCAGAATGACGCGTCAAAAAATGCGTTATGGAATGGCAGGATACCGGTATTGTTCTGGCACAACGCCAGCATGGGGAGACCTCGGCCATTGTTGAGGTCTTTACGCCAATGCGCGGACGACACGCAGGTGTGGTACGCGGCGGGATCAGTCGCAAGATTGCCCCGCATTTGCAGCCCGGTGCGCAACTGGCTGTGACATGGCGGGCCCGTTTAGAAGACCACTTGGGCAGTTTTACGATCGAGCCCGAGCGTGCACGTGCGGCGCAAGCGATGCAGGACCGATTGTCGCTGGCGGGTCTCAATGCCGTGACCGGCATGGTGCGATATATGTTGCCTGAGCGAGAACCATATCCAAACCTATATCTCGAGACCGAACGCTTGCTGGATCTGTTGCCACAGGTGGATCTTTTGCCGCTGGCATATCTGCGTTGGGAGATGTCGCTTCTCTCCGAGATAGGATTTGCACTTGATTTAACCTCATGCGCCGTCACCGGAAGAACGGATGGCTTGGAATATGTCTCGCCCCGGTCTGGTCGCGCCGTGACCGCCGAAGGTGCTGGTGATTGGGCGGGTCGGCTCTTGCCTTTACCCGCATGTTTGCGCGGACATGGTGACGCCCCGAACACCGAAATAGCACTTGCCTTGGGCACGACCGGCCATTTCTTGCGTAACGCTAGCTATGCTTTGGCATCTGGGCGTGATCTACCAGCCGCTCGCGATAATCTGATTGCGCGCATTGCCAAGCTTTGTGGGTAAGCAGATGGCTTTCCCTACTGCTCAATCCAAGGTAACAGGAAGCATGACTTTGCCAAATTTGCTCACCATGTTTCGACTATTTGCTGCCCCCGGCGTGGCATTGGTTTTTATTGTGTTGCCGCGTGGTACTGCGGATTGGCTGGCTCTTGTCCTTTTTGTAGGTGCGGCTCTGACAGATTGGCTGGACGGGGCGCTGGCGCGGGCATGGAACCAAACGTCAAAAATGGGCACGATGCTTGACCCGATTGCGGACAAAGCGATGGTGGTGATTGCTCTGGCAGCCTTGATGCATGTGTCATCCTTGGCCCCTTTGATCCTGCTGCCTGTCATCGTGATCTTGTTTCGAGAGATGTTTGTTTCCGGCTTGCGGGAGTTTCTTGGTGACGTTGCTGGAACGCTCAAGGTGACCCGATTGGCAAAGTGGAAGACCGCGGTGCAAATGACTGCCATCGCGGTGTTATTTGCTCAGGGACTTTTTGAACACTATCTGGTTTTGTCTACATATGGCATGGACCGCGATACAATCGCCAGTATTAGGGCCGGGGACATTGAGGACACTCAGGGATTGTGGTGGAAAGTATTGGGTTTTCACTGGAGTGCGAGATTTGGTGTTGGCTTGTTGTGGGTGGCGGCCCTGCTGACAGCCGTGACGGGATGGGACTATTTTCGCAAGGCGCGGTCACATCTGGAGGGATAAATATGGACGTTTTGTATTTTGCATGGGTCCGTGAACGTATTGGCCTTCCGAAAGAGCGGATCCAGACGCAGGCGGACACGGTGGCTGATCTGATCGATGAGTTGCGCGCGCGCGAAGAACGGTATGAATTGGCATTTTCAGATCTTTCAGCGCTACGGGTTGCTGTGGATCAGGAACTTGTTGATTTTGACGCATCCTTGGACGGCGTCCGCGAGGTTGCATTCTTTCCACCGATGACAGGGGGATAGGATATGCGCGTTGTCGTTCAGGCCGAACCTTTTGACTACGCGGCAGAGGTTGATCGATTCGCCTCTGGGCGCTGCGATATAGGTGCATTGGTCTGTTTCGCGGGCGTGGTGCGGGATACGGACAACACACTGTCAATGATGGAGATCGAACATTATCCCGGAATGACAGAAAAGGCGTTGACCAAGATCGCCCAAGAAGCAAAAGATAAATGGTCTTTGGGAGATGTTCTGGTCATCCATCGTTTTGGAAAGTTGACCCCCGGAGAAAAAATCATGATGGTTGCTACAGCTGCGCCTCATCGCGCCGCGGCGTTTGCTGCAGCTGATTTTCTGATGGATTACCTTAAATCACGCGCCCCGTTTTGGAAAAAAGAACATAGTGCAGGGCGCGCTGATTGGGTTGATGCAAAACAATCGGATGAAGCGGCGCTGTCACGTTGGTCTTAGGTATCGCAGGCTTTGCGAAAATGGTCTTTTGCCCTGGCCCAAGTGCCGTTTGGATCATCTGTTATTTCAAGCAAAAGCGGTAGTAACTGGGCGGAAAAATCTTGGGATGCCTCGCGTGGTAAAAGTGATGGCAGATTATCTATGGCCATAATTTCGAGCGGAGGGGACGCATGGACAAGAGTTGTCGGCTTTTCCCATGTCGTGGACGCGTCATAAATCGGAAGTGGCGAAAACGGACTGCCGGGATCGCAGGCAATATCACCGATGGTGGAAAGTCGCCGTGGCAAGCTTAACTCCGGGGCTGACAAAAAAACAGGTGAGTTGGGGCCTGCGAGAATACAGTTTAAGACTATGTCGTGGCTGCGGATTTCTGGATAGGGGCCGCCATGCGCCGTTTCAGCGAGGTCCCACTGGGTAATTGGCAGGTCCAGTTCCCTTGCGGCACGTATTGCGCCGGATCCTACCCGACCCTTTGCCCCGATGATCAAGATACGTGGGTGTTCTCCGCCAAGTTCAATGCGTGCTTGGCGAAGCATGGCTGTTGATGTGTGTTGCATCTCTGCGGCGGGACACGGTTTTCCGTTTTGGCTGGCAGCCCAAGCACGAACGGTTACAACAGCACCAGCAAAGCCTGCCCACTGACCAAAGGCTACCCGCCGATTGCCTGCTTCATCAGTCAGATATTCGAGGTCCAGTAACGTTCCACCACCAGCCCTGAATCTGTTTAAGAATGTCTGTGATTGGGGTTGTTGTTTAAATGCATGGCCAAACATTATATGGCGGTGACGCAGCGGCAAACCCGTATCGGGCAATTCCTTTAAGCCAAGGACATACACGTCCTCGGGGGCCGTCGGCCAACTTCCTTGTTTGGCCGGGTGTGCTCCTTGATCAATGTAGTCATTAAGCGAAATGGCAGCCTGCGTACTGGCTTCAACAGTGATGCGGTGACCCTTGGCGCACAAAACACCAACGGCCTGTGGTGTCAGGGGAAGGCGTGCCTCGTCCGGCCGCGTTTCAGCGCGTATCCAAATGTGCATCTGTGCCCGTCCTATAGATGTGTTAAAGCGTGACGGCGATCGGGGTGTTCGAGATGCGGTACAGCATTGAACTGTGTCAACCCCAGTCCGGTTGCCAACGCCGTATACCTGTGCACCGAGGTGTTGTGGATTGCCAAACAGCAGCGCGCCATAGCGTTGATATCCAATCCCAATGTCAGGCGCATTACCATGGCGATTACCCCGCCAGATGTAACGACCAAAGAGGGCCCTTTGGTGGATGCAATCTGGTTAAGCATGTCATGTACGCGTGTTTCAAATTCTGCGAATGTCTCGGGTGCATCCGACAGTGCATCTGTCTGCCACAGGGTCAAAAGTTTTGGCAGATGGGTTTGAAAGTCTTCGCGCGTCTCCGGCCAAGATATGCCGTGTTCACGCTTTGCAGACATTGCGAGGTCGAAATACCGCATTTCGTTCAGTCGCGGATCACGTCTAGGGACGAGCGTGTGGACATTGACGGCCGTATCGACCTGCCGCTGCAAAGTGCCGCTGAACACCTGTACAAATGGCTCTGCGGCTTCTTTAAAGTATGCACCCAGCCAGGCTGCCTGCTTTTGGCCCAACGCGCTTAATTGATCATAACTTTCTTCGTCTCTGGCGCTCGTATTTGCCTGCCCGTGCCGAACAAATGTGATTGTTGACATGAGCTCTTCTCCTCGATCATGGTCGGTTTCGGGTAGCTCGCTTCCGTTAGCAGGAAAACCCTTAACCGACATTTCCTTAAAAAATTAATCCCAATGTGATCCAACCTCATATGTGGGACGTAAGTGACATATGTTGCGTAATTTTGACATAGACCTTGCAGAAATGCCGATTGCGGTTGCTCCCGCCGTTCGCAGGCAGTCAAGTGATAGTGTCAAAATTGCGGAGCAGCCTGAGGTGTCAATATCCCGAGACACACATCCAGTCGCTTACTGGGCTGAGTGTATGGTCCGGATCAGAGATGATCGGGACCAAAAAGCGTTTGTGGAGGTGTTTCAGTATTTCGGACCTAGGGTGAAGTCGTTTTTAATGAAATCAGGTGCTGACGCAGCCCTTGCAGAGGATTGCGTACAGGATGTGATGACGACGGTTTGGCGCAAAGCCCATCTTTTCGATCCGACGCGGGCCAGTGTGTCGACTTGGGTTTTTACCATCGCACGAAATCGCAATATAGACATCGCCCGGCGTCAGCGTCGTGCTGAACCAGAGGAACTGGGCTGGGGTCCACAGCCAGAGCCGGAGCAGACTGAAGTAATCGGTCTTCAACAAGAGACAGAGCAGCTTGGCCAGGCGTTGGCCAGTTTGCCAAAAGAACAACGCACCATGGTGGAAAAAGCCTACTTCGGGGATCTCTCACACAGTGAGATTGCAGCTGAAACCGGACTTCCACTCGGTACAATAAAATCCCGAATTCGCCTTGCATTGGAACGCCTGCGGAAGGGCCTTACGTGAATAAGATTGCCATATGACCATCCAACACCATCCCACTGAGGCCCTTTTGATGGCCTACTCTGCCGGAACTTTGCCCGAGGCAATGAACCTGATAATTGCGGCCCATGTTTCCATGTGTGACGAGTGTCGTGCTGCTGTAGAAGCATATGATGCTGTTGGTGGCATCTTGATGGAAAACGTCGACACGGTCGAACCTTTGAGCGAAGAGTGCCTGAGTGATGCTTTGGCAGCAATCCAACAAACCGAACCAGAACCTGTGCAGGCGCAGCCGCACCGGACAGATCCCAAAGTTCCGATGCCATTAGAGAGCTATATTGGTGGCCGTCTCGAGGACGTTCGCTGGCGTTCCATCGGTATGGGTGTCAAGCAGTCAATCCTGTCAACCTCACCAGATGCAACCGCTCGGTTGTTGTATATCCCTGCGGGAATGGCGGTGCCTGACCACGGTCATAACGGAATCGAACTTACATTGGTATTGCAGGGCGCCTTCGAAGACGAAGACGGCAGGTTTGCGTGTGGTGATATGGAAGTCGCCACCGAGGACTTGCAGCACACCCCGATTGCTGATGTGTCTGAAGATTGTATATGTTTGGCCGTCACAAACGCACCCTTACGCTTCAATTCCTTCCTGCCAAAATTGATCCAACCGCTTCTTCGGATTTAAACCTCGCAAATCGGTTAGACCTGTTATCTACAGTTGTTCTCTCAAGATTGAGACCGTCAACGACATCATCAGATACACTCCGGCGGCAATTAGAAACGCCAACGCTGTATCGTGGTAAATACGCGGATACGCGGGGTCTTGTGCATCAATTGGCGAAACAGAGACAGAAAGATAGCGCGCGTGTGCGGCGGCATCCCGTCTTGCACTGCTCAGACGATCCATCGCGGCCTGTAACATCATATCGCGGGTCGAAAGATCAAACTGGGCAATTTCCATCTCTGTCGCGATGGCTGCCAGAGATTGACCGTTACGGGTCGCAGCTGTCATCTCGGCTGTGAGATTTTCCAGCAAAAACTCCAACTGTTCAATTTCGCGCAAGGTGGACTCAATTCGCGCATTGGGAGCCCTAAAATTCGACTGTTGGCTCGCCAGTCGCAATCGTTTGTCCTGCAGCTGTACCTCAACAGAATTTATTTGCCCGCGTAGCGATGCGATACGACCCTTGGGATCGATGAGCGCATTGTTCTGTTGCAGGGCGATCAGGTGTAGCTGTGCGCTGCGCCGTGCATCTGTAGCAGTGGCAAGTTCTTGCTGAGCGTCCCTAAGGGCTGCGTCGCGTTTACGCTTTGACAGCTGGTCTACGCGGGCTTCGGCGTAATCAATCAAAGCCTGAGCGTAACGGGTCGCGGTTTCCGCGTCTGCCGCGCGTATTTCCATATTCAGAACGCCTTCTGATGGGTCAAAACCTATACGGACCATTTTTAAATAGAGACGGTGTGCTGTCTCAATAGAGCTGTCAGGATCCAATCGCGTCAGAAAATCCAGATCTGGCTCACTGAAATGGTTGCGAAAGCCGACGTCGTCATCCAAGCGGAGCATCGCTTCTTTTGACAATAGAAAATTTTGAACTGCAATCGCATCTTGGTTGGTTGCAAACTGCGTACCGCTCAATAATCCCGCCGATGTGCCGCCGTCATTTTTGATTATAAAAAACTCAGCCGTGGTCGCAAAAAGTGGTGTCGCAATCTTGGTATAATAAATACCGGCCAAAATTCCCGGGAGTGCTACGAAAACGAAAAGACGTACCAACAAACCACGCAATCGCTTGCGTCTCTGCCTCGCCATATTCCTCTGAATTTTGATGATCTCGCGGGACCGTTCCTCGACCGGGCTAAGGGTTTTCCCGTCATCAACATTGGCCTTAGCTACCGGCAGTTTATCGTTGGAAACATCATTTTTGTTTGCGACCAGTTCCAGTTGAGCTGTGCGGGCAAAGGGATCGACGCCGAGCGCACGCAGCTGCTTTACGGCGTCAATATCGCTGACGGTAGTGAGCCCATGCTTTTGAGCCATTCGACGTGCAGCGCGTAGTTGCAGGCCCGTCAACATTTTATCTTCCTGATTTTTATGCAATATTTTGATCGTCTTGTATGTTGGTTGAGTGGACATAAAAGCGCTGGGCTTCTTCAAGGCTTTCAAACATGTGCAATTGACCACTGATCAGCACGGCAGCTTTTCGCGTGAATCTTTCAAGTACTTTCGGCTGATGCGAGACGATGACGATGGTTGTGGTCCGCAAGCGGTCTTGCAACAGATCGGCGGCGCGGGCATTAAAAGCCACATCGGTTGAATTTGGCATCCCTTCGTCGATGAGATAAATGTCAAAATCCAGTGCCAGCATCAAAGCAAAACTGAATTGCGCCCGCATTCCGTCGGAATAAATTGCAACAGGCTGATCAAAATACTCGCCAATACCACACAACCACCGGCAAAAACTTTCAACATAGTCGGGGTCCAGACTGTATAGTCTGGCGATGAAACGGGCGTTCTCCCGGGCTGAAACGCGTTTTAGAATTCCACTTATATATCCAAGGGGAAAAGACACGTGGCTGGTGCGACGGATAATACCGCTATCGGGCTTTTCCAGTCCCGCCATCATGCGGATCAGTGTGGTTTTGCCGGTTCCATTGCGCGCAAGGATACCTAACGACGTTCCGAGGTTCACGCGAAACGACACATCCTGCGCTATAATCTTGCGCCGTGTTCCTGTCCAAAATGATTTGCTGACGCGCTCGAACTCGATCATGAGCAGAGCATTGCATGCACTCGCAAAGATTCGGTAAGTGTCTACATCGTTTGTTTTTCGACCCGTGCGATGCGCCCGGCAAGGATTGCCACCCCGGCCGCTGCAAAACTGAACAATGCCCCCATTTTTGCAGCGTCTTGAACAGGTCCTGCATCAAATGCGACCGACGCAACAAACAGCGATACGGTGAAGCCGATCGCTGCAACAAAACCAATCACGACAAGGTCAACGATTCTCATGCCTTGCGGCAAGCCTAGTCCCAAGGGGCGCGCCGCAATCCATCCGAATATCAAAACACCGACTGGTTTCCCGATTAGAAGTCCCGCTAGAACGAGCCATGTGGCATCTCCTATAGACGAAAATTCGACCCCTGCATTCAGCAAGCCAAAAAAGAACAATATAATTTCGACAGGATGCTTAAGTGCATGTTCGATCGTGTTCAGCATATCCGTCAAGTATTGCTCGGCTTCGGAAAATATTCCAAAAGCACGATCCGCGTGCGGGATCGTGGGAACGATGGGCAACAAACCAAGCGCAGGGTGGAGGCCAGACATCATGAACCCATACCAGCTGACACAGGCGGCGACAGCATAGGGCCAAAAGCTCAGGGTTTTACGAATCCAAGTCGAGGCTGATCGCGCTTGATTGCCCCGATCAATTCGGCGTGGCAACCAATTGAAACAAAGATAGACCAACACGGCTGCGGCGAGGCTCAGCAACAGCCACATAGGCGCTAATTCCCCAGAGGGATAAAACACAGCCAGAATAATTAGGCCCACCGCATCGTCGGCTATCGCCAACAACAACAAAAAGCGCACGGCAGGATGCCCCGCACCAAAGACGATACGACCAATCAGGTAGCTAAATGCGATATCCGTGGCTGTCGGGATCGCCCACCCGTTTGCCACCGCGGAATATGTTTCAGACCCCAAAAGAGCAGCCAGGCCGAGATAGACCGCGATTGGGCCAAACATGCCCCCGGCAGTCGCAAACAGAGGTGTGGCCGCCTTTTTCCCGCGTAAGGAGCCGTTTTTGAGAATACAAGCTTCCCAGACTTCTTTCGCGGCGATTGCAAAGAAGAGGGCCATTAGGATGTCATTGACCAGATAATGCAGCGTTAATGTGCGATGCCCGTCGTGATAATGCCCTATCGGAGCATGATCCCAGATCTTGAACTCAACAAATTCATGATAGCTGTGAGCATCCAGATTTGCCCAAACAAGCGCAATAACGGCACCAAATATCAGCAACAGTGAATAATTGGTCAGAAAATTCCAAACGCGATACATTGGTGATTGGCCTCTTTTTAGTCCCCCGGGGGCAATGTGTCTCCTTTTGATCAGCTGTCAAGCCGTGCCTGGCCAGCCTTGAAAGCCATGGTCGACATGTTTTTGCGAGGGGACACACATCAAAAGGCAGCGACAACCATCTGCCAAAGCATACCGGCAAGAATTGCACCCAGAACTGCATAGCCAATATATGCAGCAAAGACCCGTGGTTTTACCAAAGCCCAAACCGCCACGCCTGCCGGAATAGAGCTGACCCCGCCTGCAATGATAAAACTCATTGCAGCGCCGGCAGACATTCCCTGTTCCATCAAGCCAGAGATCAAGGACACGGCTGCATATCCATTAAGATAGGCTGGTGCGCCCAAGGTCGCGGCCAGCAAAATGGGCGCAATACCCTCACCACCCAAAATAGGCGCAATCAGTGAGGCTGGGATGTTACGGATCATTACGGCTTCGAGGAGATAGGCCAACAACAGCCACTTGAAAAGAAATACGCTATTCTCGACAGCGGTATCGCGGAAGGCCAGCGTGCGATCTTGCGACTCCCAGAACCGCCAGGCTGGTCTGCCCTGAAATGGTTTTTTGATGCCACAGCAACCGCCGACAGACGGTTTTTCACGAAGTGGGTTTTTGAATACAGCGCTGTTTGCAAAGGCCATGGTTCCAAAGCCACCCAACAGACCAAGCCCGAATGTTGCAACGGTTTTCGCTAAAGCAAATTCGAAACCCAGCGCGCTGGATGTTATTGCAAACATTGCAGGATCCATCAAAGGCGACGCTAGCCAAAACGCCATGACCGCCGATAGGGGGACGCCCACAGCAAGCAAAGCCGCAATAAAGGGAATGACCTCGCAACTGCAAAAAGGTGACAATCCGCCTAAAAGTGCAGCCATGAAAATCATACGCAGCTGAGAACCCTCAAAGGCCTTTGCTAAGAGCGTTTCGGCGCCTGAGGCCTTCAGATATGCGATTGCAAAGACTGCAAACAGGATGAAGGGCAGGGTGTTCAGCATCGCGCGCGCCGCAAAAATCAACGTGTCAAACAGCTGTGGCGTTTCACTAATACCTGTCAGATCTAACACACCGATAATCATGACAATCAGTGCGCTGGCGGCAAAGGCCCGATCTATCTGGCGATTGGTCCGCAAAATTGCATCTGGTGCCTCAGCCATGGGAATCTGCCCTTGTCGAACAACAATCGGCGCAGCAATTTTTCAAAAGGTAGGCCGACAGTGCTGCGACCTCATCAAAGGCGACACCTGCACAAATTATGCTACGTCCGTGCCGTTGTTGCCTAATTAGCCCTGCTTGTGCGAGAATTTTCAGGTGATGGGTCAGGGTCGATCCCGTGACCCCGCTCCGCTTTCCCAATTCGCCGATATTCAGTCCGTCCGGACCCGCGCGCACCAAGGTAGACAAAACACCAAGACGTTGCTCTGAACCAAGCGCCGCAAAGCACGAGGCCGCAACTTCTACAGCGATATCATCGGAGTCAGTAGTATGTTTCATATTTCTAGAAATATAGAAATCATAACTCAATGTCGAATGATATCTCACTCTTTTTCGAACAGTTTGACCGCCTTACAGGCTGATCACCTATGACGTCTCCGCAAGATGAGACACTTTGTTGGTTTTGTGTTGCGGTTCGGAAGACGTGCGGCCTACAATCTTGGGATGTTTAAAATTATTTCCAAGCTTATTTCCAAGCTATTCGACCAAACTGAATACGAAACGCGTCTGAAACCCCCGAACGATGCGCGGCCGTCTAGGACCCGCAACCACAGAGCCACTCCGCCCAAGCAACCAAATTCACAAAGGGCGTCCAGACCGAGTGGTGCCAAACCCTTCGATACGGCTACCGCGCATGCTGTCAAGCGCAAGCGTATACTGGAGGGACCGGCCTATGTGACGGACGGTGATACAATTACGATTCAAAAAACCCAAGTGCGCCTCTTTGGCATAGACGCGCCTGAACTTAATCATCCATACGGCAAAACCGCCAAATGGGCGCTTGTACGTTTGTGTAAAGGCCACCGTATCCGCGCCGAAGTAATGGAAGAAGACGATTATGGCCGGACAGTTGCCAGATGCACCCTGCCCGACGGGCGTGACTTATCCCAGCAAATGGTTCAGGACGGTCATGCGCTGGACTGGCCGAAATTTTCAGGTGGAAAATACAGTCAGTTCGAAGTCGCCGGCATCCGCAAAAAGCTATGGCTTGCCGATGCCCGACAAAAAGGCCGCATGCATGTTTGGGAGAAGTTCGAATCTGGACAAAGGGTGAAAAAACAAGAGTGAATACAGCTAGATCATTTTTTGGCTTCCCTGCAGAACTCGTTTGATGACCATTTCCAGACTCCGAACTAAAATTGATTATTCGCGCTCAATTCATGGCAAACTGCTGATACCTCTCATGTAGTTGGTAAAGTTGACTTTATCCGCGTGGCTATCCCTTAGGCGATCACGTCCTTGCGTTGTATTTTGGACGGATTGGCGTCCCCCATGATTGTTTTGAAGAAATTGAGATATTTGTCGTAGTCCATCGCAGTTCTGGGTTTGAGTTTTTTGTACTTTGGTGACCGATGGTAATTTGCAATGAGAGCCGAGAAAGAGCGCATTGATACGCGCGGGGTCGTTGGTTTGGCATCACCTGAGAGAATATTCGCATATTCTTGCCAAAATTCCGGCGTCCCAAACTCTGTTTGAAACTTGCGCGTTGGCCATGACCGACGTTGAAAATAGAGGCCATTTTTCTGTTGGTAGACGTGTTTGGGCAGCTCACGTTTTGCCATGTCGCATATCAATCCTGTCTAATTCATGCAAACGGCGTGTCCGTTATAATTTATTGAATTGATCCTCTCTCATGGTTGACGGGTGGTCTTGCCCTGTACAATTCGGCCCGCGTGGCGCAAGACCGCAGCAAGGAGACACCCCATGCCCGAAACCCAATTGGACAAAGCTCATGCTGCCATGGCTGCCGCACCTGATGACGAGCGTTTACGGATGGACTGCTATGCCCAGCTAGCTGGCTCTGATTTGGTTTTAATGTTATGTGCGGAGCCAACAGACGACATTCTGGATCCCGAGATCTTTGAAGTGGGCGGAGCTCGGGTCGCGCTTGTTTTTGACCGCGAGGACCGGCTGGCCGAATTCGCTGAAAACATTGTGCCCTATGTCGGACTGTCGGGCCGTGTTTTGGTCAACATGATGGCGGGTCAGGACATTGGCTTGGGGGTGAACCTTGGCCAAGATCAGGGTTTTGTGATGCCAAGCGAGGCTGTGGAATGGCTGGCCATCACGCTTGAGAACGCTCCAGAAGAAACCGAAGCGCGCCCGGCAGAGTTTCATCCTCCCGGCGGATTACCCGAGGCGTTGATAACTGCCCTTGACCAGCGGTTGGCGGCGGCGGCCGGTCTGGCCCGCAAGGCGTATCTGGCCGGGGTGACTTATGATGATGGACGGCGCAGTCATGTATTGGGAATCACTGGATGTCTTTCAGGGGCTGAGGGGGCCTTGGCGCAGGCTATCAATGAAGCCCTGATATTTTCTGGGATAGAGGCGGGCGCGTTGGACGTTCTTTTTGTGGCTGACAGTGATGAGGCAGCAGCGGCGCTGGCGCGGGTTGGCCTGCGATTTGATCTGCCAAAGCCAGATGCGCCTTCGCAGCCCAAACCCCCTGGAAGCGATCCAAACGCACCTCCCATTCTACGATAGGCGAAGCGATGTCCGGCATAGATCATCCATGATTGTGCACATCTTGTTATGGATCCAATCGCAAAACGTCCTTGGCGCAGGGCATCAGGTCGCCGTTGGCTGGGCTGGCCTCCCAGACAGCGCGCGCAATCGAGCGTGCCAGACAGTTGGCCGCCGCATGGCCAATCATCGCGATATCACTGGCAGAACGCGTGCCGGTTGCGGCGGCAAAAACCAGATCACCATCGTGGGGCGTATGAGACGGTACAATCGCGCGTGCCATCCCGTCATGCGCGGCAGTGGCAATCCGTTGACAGCCTGCTTTGTCCAAAATCGCATCTGTCGCTACTACGGCTATGGTCGTATTCCCCCGATCCGCCAGATTAAGTCCCTTGCGACTGGGCAGGGGCGCTTGCAAGCCCCGCGCTGTATCCGTCCCAAGTCCACCAAATTCGCCATCAACTTCGAAAGGCGCCGCCCAAAAATGCTGATCGGATGGGGTCAGAACGTGACCCAT
>JAYQEA010000006.1:0-14604 GCA_038138625.1 Roseivivax sp. | reverse complement strand
TCAAATCCCCTTCCTTGCGCCAAGAGTCCCGCCATCACACCATCTGCGGCCGATAGCCCAAAGGCGCTGCCTCCTGACAGGATTAACGCGTCGACACCGGGTACAGTTTTGTCCGGCGCCAAAAGGTCGGTGTCCCGCGTTCCGGGCGCGCCCCCCATAATGGCGTAGCTTGCGGTAAAGGGAGCCTCTGCGGTGACAACGCTGACCCCGCTTTTCAATCGGCTGTCATCCGCATTGCCAACCCGTAAACCAGCGACATCGGTGATCAGATTGCGTGGGCCGGCCTGCATTAAATGCACCGTCCACCATCGATTTCCATACAAACTCCCGTGATCATGCTGGCCTCGTCACTACATAAAAAACATGCTGCATTGCCCATATCTTCGGGTTGAGAAAATCGACCAAGCGGGATTGTTGCGAGGAATTTTGCACGCATCTCTGGCGTGTCTTCGCCCATGAAACTGGCAAGCAACGGAGTCTCTCCTGCGACCGGGTTCAGCGCGTTGACACGGATCCCATCGGGCGCAAGCTCGACAGCCATTGTTTTGGTGGCTGTGTTCATCCAACCCTTGGACGCATTATACCAGTTCAAACGGGGCCTTGGGGATACTCCGGCGGTCGAGGCTACATTCAAAATTGCGCCCGCGCGGCGTGCTTTCATGGCTGGAACAAACGCCTGTGCCATCAGATAGACTGATTTGCAGTTGATCCGAAAGACGCGGTCGAAATCGTCCTCGGTAACGTCTTCAAGAGGCGTCGGTAAATGTGTGACGCCTGCATTGTTGACAACGATATCGATCGTCTCAAACGCAGACGTTGCAGCCCGCGCCATCTCAGCGACGGACGCAGCGTCGCCCACATCAGCCATGAGAGCGATCCCGTCCACGTCTGAGGCGATTTGCACGGCGGCCTCTTCGTTGATATCGACCACGGCCACACGCGCGCCTTCTTGGGCGAATTTACGTACAATACCGGCCCCAAAACCGGATGCTCCACCCGTTACGATTGCTGTTTTACCGTTCAGTCGCATGTTTTTTCCTTTGTTACCCATGTCGCGCCGCAATCGTCTTTAGCGTGGTAAAACCCATCAGCGCCTCAAACCCTTTTTCCCGACCATGACCTGATAGGCCGGAGCCTCCAAACGGAAGTTCAACTCCGCCCCCCGCACCGTAATTATTAATGAACACCTGACCCGCGCGCAGATCCCGAGCCAGCCGCATTTGCCGCCCGCCATCTTGGGTCCAGACCCCTGCCACAAGCCCATAGGCGGTACTGTTGGCGATTTGGCAGGCATGCGCTTCATTATCGAATGGGATAAGAACCTGTACCGGACCAAAGATTTCATCTTGGGCTAACGGGTGATTTGGTGGAACGTCCTGATACAGCCGGGGGGCTACATAATGCCCGCCGGTTGGCAGATCATCCGATAGGGACCCTTCTGCAAGCAGTGTCAGGTCTTTGGCCTGTGTCAAATGCTGAAGAACGCGCTGTTTTTGAACGGCAGATATGAGCGGACCAATGTCGGGATCATCGACTGCGGGACCAACCCGTCGCGCGCGGTAGGCGGCGGCCATCGCCTGTGCCACCTGGTCATACACGCCACGTTGGACCAAGATCCGCGATGCAGCCGAACAGGTTTGGCCCGCGTTTTGCAATCCGGCCGCAACAAGAAATGGTAAGGCAGCGTCGAGGTCTGCATCATCAAATACGATCTGGGGGGACTTCCCGCCCAGTTCTAACGTCACCGGAACCACATTCTGACCCGCAGCGATTTGTACCGCACGCCCGGTGGCCACAGATCCGGTAAAGCTTATGTGTTGAATGCCGGGATGCGCCGAGAGCGCGGCGCCCGCTTCGGTCCCGTATCCGGGCACGACGTTCAAAGCGCCAGCTGGCAATCCCGCCTCTTGGGCCAAATGCGCAAACCAAAGTGCAGTCAGGCAGGCATCTTCTGCGGGTTTTAACACACAGGCATTTCCGGCGGCCAATGCGGCACCTACGGATCGACCAATGATCTGCATGGGATAGTTCCATGGAACAATATGACCTGTCACACCATGAGGCTCGCGCAGTGCGTAGACAGTATAGCCATCCAGATAGGGAATTGTCTGCCCCATAAGCTTGTCTGCGGAACCGCCGTAGAATTCGCAGTAGCGCGCCAGCGCAATAGCATCCGCGCGGGCCTGCGAAAGCGGTTTTCCCACGTCCAGTGCCTCGGTTCGGGCAAGCGCGTCAATATGGTGCGTAACCAATACACCGAGCCGGTTCAGAATGCGCCCACGTTCAAAGGCCGGCATATGGCCCCAGTCACCATCACGCGCGTGCGCTGCAGCTGCTACGGCGTCATCAATGTCTCGGGCGCTCCCACGGGCAATTTCGGTTAGCACCTGTCCTGTGGATGGATCCATGACGGGGATCGTTTTGGCTGCTCTCTGCCAGGTCCCTCCGATCAGGACGCAGGCTGGGTCAAAAGGAAGGTCAGGTAGCATAGATCAGCCCTCTGGAACCGTGGCGAGCATTGAGGGGCGTTCAGAAAACGTGCCGTACCAAGCAGCCAAAGACGCCCGGCCCGTGCGCCAGTCCAATCCGGCGTGGCGGAAATCCACATAGCCTAGCGCACAGGCCACTGAAATCTGACCCATGTCCAATGGGCCATGCAGATGGCTCATCCAGCGAGATTCAAGCGCGTCAATGGTATTGTTGATCTTGGTATATTGCGCGTCAATCCAATCTTGAGAAACCGCTTCAGGATCTCGCAGCCGCGTCTCATATGTCGCAGACACAGCAGCGTCCATAATCCCGTCGCCGGTTGCCTCAAGCGTGAGCACGTCCCACAGGCGCGCTTCGGGATACAGCCCGGCTTGAGCGTGGTGGTCAAGATAGCGGCAAATCACCCTGCTGTCGTAGAGCGCCGGGGCGTCATCACGCATGAGCGCTGGTATCTTGCCCAATGGATTTGCCACGGCCACCTCAGTTGCTGTTTTCAATGGCGTGGTCTGGACAGATACGAGGGCTACGCTGTCGGTGAGGCCTGTCTCATGGAGGACGACCTTGGTTTTGCGCACAAATGGTGACGCAGAGCTGTCTGTAAGTTTCATGTCGGATATCCTTGCAAGTGTTAAATCCGAGGGTAGGCTTTGTCCGCAATGACGCAAGCGCAATTTGCATATGTCGCGTATCGATACTTAAAGACCGGGTGTGCTCTCCAATTCCGAGAGTTCAAGAGCGCGCACCACAAGCTGATCAATCCGGCCCATCTTTGGGTTTGCAGTTGCGATGAGGTCACTCCACAGGGCGCGCTATACGTCGCTGACTGGCGCATTTTGAATGGATGCAGGCAAGGCACCCACCTTTAACCGTGTTTGGGGTTTGTCAGAGGCATGGATCAATACATAAGGTAAAGCCGCGTCTGGTGGCCGCGTTAAGCTAAGGACATCAGGTGTAATGGTATGCGTCAGGCTTTTGGATGAGTGGCGTTATAGACGGCCATCAATTGTGCTTGATCAATTCCGGTGTAGGTCTGGGTCGTCGATAAAGACGCATGTCCCAAAAGCTCCTGGATTGTGCGCAAATCGCCGCCCGCTGCCAGCAGATGGGTGGCAAAGCTGTGTCGCAAGGAATGCGGCGTGGCCGTTGCCGGCAGACCAAGTTGCGTGCGTACCTGCTCCATAAGCTTTTGCACGATACGTTTGTTCAAGGGGCCGCCACGCTGGCCCCGAAACAGGGCTCCGCCCGCCATTGGAGGGACCGGGCAGAGACGGACATACGTAGCAACGGCCGCCTGAGCTGCTGGTAGCACTGGCACGATGCGGTCTTTTCGCCCCTTGCCTGTAATGCGCAGCGTGTCGGCCAAGGGCAGATCGTCCCATGTGATCGACAGGGCCTCGGAAATGCGCAGGCCGCATCCATACAGCAATGTCACAACCGCAATATCCCGCGCGGCGATCCATGCTTCTTGACCCTGTTGCCCCACCAGATCCAGCACATCCCTCGCGGACGTTTCGCTAAGGGGGCGCGGCAGTTTCTTTTGAAAACGCGGGCTGCGTGCAGATAACACCGCCGTGGGTTCAAAGTCTTCACGCTGCGCCAGCCAACGATAGAAGCTTTTGACTGCTGACAGTTTGCGCGCAACAGATCGCGGCATAATTTGGGTTGCCCGCAAGTGGGACAGCCAGGCCCTCATGTCACGCGTGTCTATTCTGGCAAGCGCCACCAATCCCTGAGGGGCTGCCTTGTGCAGAGTCATAAAAGAGATGAATTCGGTGACGTCCCGCGCATAGGCGTCCCGCGTTGCATCCGCCCCGCCTTTCACGCTGGTGAGATGTTGCAACCAACGCATCAAAGCGTCCCGCGACGCGTCTGAGATCTGAAGTGTCACGCCAACCAGCGCCGCATGGCGCGTTCAAAGTTTCCGGCAAAGAAAGCCAAAAGATCAGTGCCTTGATCGGGGGTAAATTGATGCGGATCCTCGGAGCCCATGACCAGCAATCCCGGCAGGTTTCCTGGTCCAAAATCCAGTTTCAGACAGGCTTCCGACCGTATCCATGCAGCCTTGTCTTCGTACATGATTGAATCGCCAATACGCAGTTGACGTAAGGTGACCTGCCGGACCTGAGTGGCGCGACCTTCGGTCAAATAGCTGTCTACAAACCCTGGTTTGGCAATTTTCAGCACATGCGCCAGCTGACTAAAATTCTTTTCCCCGTCTTTTTGGGCGCTTTCAAGGGTCAGGCGAATAACATCCACCCGCAACACCTTGGCCACATCACCCCCTAGATCCAGCAAAAAGTCCTCGAACTCCAGCGGATCCAGCATACGCAGGATTGCCCGATGCACTTGATTGGTTGAGGCAAGGTTTTCATAGGCCGCAGCGATAACGCTGCGATGCGTGTCTTCCAGCCGCGTCAATCTGCGTTCCATACGCTCCATCGCGATTCCGCGCAGATCGACTATATTTGAGCCCATGGCGCGGTCGTTTGTGGCGATCAGCACCTTCATCAGTTCGGTGTCGTCTAACAACGCGTCTGGCCGGGCCATTATGGCGTCGCGCAGCGTTTCATCCAATTTGGGTGTGCTCATTGATATCCTCGGTGCGCCTGTGGCCTGCGCACCGACGGGTCCGCAGACTGGCCTTAGAATCGCCGCGGTCATGGGTGTCTGTCAACCATTGAGCCAAGATTAGTTGTTTGGATGTATCGTGCTTGGGCAAGGGCGTTGCGGGGGTGTTGGCCCCGCAGCTGGTTTTTAGACGATCTTGATCTCGGCCTCGGCCGCATCTTTAAGAAATTGCGCGAGGCCTTTGTCAGTTAGCATGTGGTTTGCCATGGCTTTGATGACACCGGGAGGGGCTGTTGCGACATCGGCGCCGATTTTTGCGCATTCGCTCATATGGTTGGCTGTCCGAATGGAAGCCGCAAGGATTTGGGTCTCAAAACCATAGTTGTCATATATGTCACGGATATCTGCGATAAGATCCAAACCGTCGAGGTTCAGGTCATCCAAACGCCCGATAAATGGGCTGATGAATGTGGCACCTGCCTTGGCGGCCAGAAGTGCTTGGTTTGCGCTAAAGCACAATGTAACGTTGACCATGTTCCCTTCGCTCGTCAAAACCTTACAAGCCTTGAGCCCGTCCCACGTCAAAGGCACCTTGACGGCGATATTTTCGGCAATTTTTGCAAGGGTGCGGCCTTCGGCAATCATCGCGTCTGCATCGACAGCCACAACTTCGGCGCTGACAGGGCCATCGACCATGTTGCAGATCTCGCGTGTGACCTCCAAAATGTCCCTACCGGATTTTTTGATCAGCGAGGGATTGGTTGTGACCCCGTCTACCATACCCAGATCATTCAATTCGGCGATGGCAGCAGTGTCGGCAGTGTCGACGAAGAATTTCATGGCGGAGGCTCCTTTGCAGCGCATGTATTCCGATACCGCTCACTTATCGAATTCTGGGCGGGGCGGGAACCCTGCAAAAGAGGAAAACAATGCGTTTTGACCCGGATGACCTCGTGGGCGTGCTGACCACCCAACCTTTGAATCGGGTGTTGGACTACCGTGCGCCGGAGGGCGGCTGCGCGCAGGGTGACTTTGTCGAGGTGCCGTTTGGTCCACGTTCGGTGATCGGTGTTGTCTGGGGTGCGGGACGCGGTGACTGGGACCCTGCCAAAGTGCGCTCGATCAACCGTGTTCTGGACGCCCCCCCTTTGTTAGAGCCAATGCGGGCCTTTTTAGTTAAAGCGGCCGACTACACCCTGACGCCCTTGCCGGCGATGCTGCGACTTGCGACACGTGTTCCCGGCTTGGGGGATCCGCATTCTATGCGACGGGTCTATCGTCGGGGTCAGGCGATGCCCAACCGGATGACGGATGCCCGTCGTCGCGTTATCGGTGTGCTGGATGACATGGGCGGTCTTGCACTCACATTGAGCGAATTGGCCCAGGCCGCCGGTGTATCTCCAAGTGTCATCAAGGGTCTTGTCACCCAAGGGGCCGTACATGAAGAGGACACGCCTCGGGACACAGCCTTTCCCCGGCTGGACCCCGAAGACAACCCCCGTGAATTGACAGATGATCAGGCGCGCGCAGCACAGGTTTTGCGGCACGCAATTGCCAAAGGTGACTATGGCACGACGTTGCTGAAGGGTGTCACAGGATCTGGAAAGACCGAGGTTTATCTGGAAGCCGTTGCCGAATGCTTGGCAAAGGGCCGGCAGGCGCTTGTTCTTCTTCCAGAAATTGCTTTGACCTCAGAGTTTTTATCTCGTGTTGAGGATCGTTTTGGTGCGCGTCCGGGTGAATGGCATTCCGGAGTGACCATGACAGAGCGGCGCAGACTCTGGCGGATGACCGGGGAAAATGGCGTGCAGCTTGTGATCGGTGCGCGATCTGCATTGTTTTTGCCATTTCGGGATCTTGGCCTGATTGTCGTGGATGAAGAACATGACACATCTTACAAGCAAGAGGATGGCGTGTTGTATAACGCCCGTGACATGGCCGTTCTGAGGGCATCGATGTGTCGGGCACAGGTTGTGTTGGCGTCTGCAACGCCCAGTCTGGAAAGTTGGACAAACGCGCGCGCTGGAAAATATACCCGGCTTGATCTGTCATCGCGCTTTGGTGCTGCAGTCCTCCCCAAGATGCGCACAATCGACATGCGGCCAGAGGCATTACCAGCAGGGCGCTGGATTTCGGCGCATTTGCAAGCGGCGATCGAAAAGCGGATCGACATCGGGGAACAGGCACTGTTGTTTCTGAACCGCCGCGGCTATGCGCCTATAACGCTGTGCCGGGCCTGTGGGCATCAGATCGGCTGCCCGCAATGCGACGCGCGTATGGTCGAACACAGGTTTCTAAAACGGTTGATGTGCCATCAGTGTGGAGACACGATACCTTTGCCAAAGGCGTGTCCCAACTGTCAGGTCGAAGGCCGTATGGCAGCCTTGGGCCCCGGTGTCGAACGCATGGGTGAAGAAGCAGCAACACTGTTTCCCGATGCGCGTATCGCCACGTTATCGTCAGATTTGTTTGGATCTGCACGGGCGCTGAAAGCTGCAATAGAGAATATCGCATCCGGTGGTGCAGATATAATCATTGGTACCCAGCTGGTGGCCAAAGGGCATAACTTTCCAAACCTGACCCTTGTGGGGGTCATTGATGCAGATCTTGGTCTGCAAGGATCAGATTTGCGCGCGGCAGAACGCACCTTTCAGCTCATGCGACAAGTGGCAGGTCGCGCTGGCCGCGTCGACACACCCGGAGAAGCATTGTTACAAACCTACCAGCCCGAACACCCGGTTATTCGGGCAATCCTATCGGGTGATGACGAAGGTTTCTGGACCGCAGAAGCCGCAGAACGAGAGGCCGCAGGCGTACCTCCATTTGGACGATTTGCAGGCCTCATTCTCAGTTCTACAGATGCAGCACAAGCCTTTGATGCCGGAAATCTTCTGGCACGAAATGATGCCGATTTGCGCAAGATCGGCGCTCAGGTTTTTGGTCCCGCGCCGGCACCTGTTGCGCGGGTGCGTGGACGGCACCGTGTTCGATTGTTGGTAAAATCAACACGCACTGCTCCGTTACAGGCAGCCATAGCCCGCTGGATCGCACAAGTTCAGATCAAAGGTCAGCTGCGCTTGGCCGTCGATATTGACCCGCAAACATTTTACTGAGCCTCACATTTTTCACATTCATTCAAAAATTGCGGCTGTTTCGATTGATGGATACGGTCCAAATATCTTTTTTCTCTATTTTTCATGCTGAAACAGGAAAATTCGCAGTCTTATGTGCGAGAACAGTTGTTTCGAAAGGAGTGGCATTCTACATCCAACACATGTTGTCATGGATCCCCCCGCTTCGTCGTAAAACCCGCCCTCTCATAGCGGTTGTCCGTTTATCTGGTGCTATTGGAGCTTCGGGAAGGAGCGGGCTGTCAGACGCCGGTATCGCCCCGTTGCTTGAGCGCGCTTTTTCCAAGGGAAAGCCTGCCGCCGTGGCGCTCATCATTAATTCGCCCGGCGGGTCACCTGTTCAATCTTCGTTGATTGGTGCGCGCATACGGCGATTGGCCGAAGAACACGAGATCCCGGTGTATGCTTTTGTCGAAGATGTCGCGGCCTCGGGTGGATATTGGCTCGCTGCTGCGGCTGACGTAATCTACGTCGATGATAGTTCAATCGTGGGATCCATCGGTGTGATATCAGCGGGATTTGGGGCACATATCTTTTTGTCGCGCCAAGGTATCGAACGACGTGTTCATACGGCTGGAACATCCAAATCAATGATGGACCCGTTTCGCCCTGAAAAGCCCGAGGATGTGACGCGGCTGAAAGGTCTTTTGGATCAAATCCATCAAAGTTTCATATCACACGTAAAATTGCGGCGTGGCCCCAAGTTGACGGATGATCCGGCGCTGTTCTCGGGTGAGGTCTGGGTTGGACAAAATGCGTGTGATGTCGGGTTGGCTGATTTCGTTGGTCATATGGAGCCGGTATTACGCGAAAAATTCGGCTCTAAAGTCCGCTTCAAGCAATACGGACAACGTCGCAGTCTTGCGCAGCGCTTTGGATTAAATGTTACGGACGCTTTGGTTCACCAAATAGAAGAACGCGCCGCCTTTGCGCGCTTTGGGCTTTGACATGATCATCAAAATTGTCGCTCTTTTCCTGGTCGGGATTGCAATCCTTTCGATGTTTGGCCGTCTGCGCCTGCCCAAGATTGGCAAGGTAACGGCTAAATGCCCGAAATGTGGACGTCACCGCATTGGCAAGGGCCCCTGTGCTTGTGGTTACCACGGCCGAAAGGGATAAAATGATCTGGCTTTCAGGTGGGCTTGGTTTGGTCATCCTGCTTTTGGCAGGGGATGCATTGGTCAAAGGTGCGGTTAACCTGTCCTTGCGCGCAGGTATTCCGGCATTTATCGTCAGCCTGACGGTTGTCGCCTTTGGCACATCCGCACCCGAGCTTTTGATCTCGGTCAACGCAGCGTTGGATAATGATCCAGGGATAGCGCTGGGAAATGTGGTTGGATCAAACACGGCAAACATCTTACTCGTGCTTGGAGTGCCGGCGTTGATATCGGTGATCCGCACCAGCGGCTGTGAAATCAGGTCCAGCTATCTGCAAATGATCGGCGCCACAGCGATATTTATTGCCTTAGCCTATCGTGGTGTTTTTGATTGGCTCGCCGGGCTGCTTTTACTGGCTTTGTTGTTCTGCATTCTGGGTCTGGCCGTTGCCGAAGGGCTCAAGCGACGTCAAGACACCAATGGTGTCTTGGACGAAGAAGAGCCGGAAGGCGCAGATGCTAGAATGCCCTCTTGGAAAATTATTTTGTTTTTGGGCCTGGGTATCGTTGGCTTGCCGTTTGGGGCAGACCTCATGGTGAACAGTGCAGAGCAGATCGCGCATGTGTTTGGTGTATCTGAGGCTGCTATCGGACTGACACTTGTGGCGCTGGGAACGTCGTTACCAGAACTTGCAACCACTGTCATGGCTGCTCGCAGGGGACAGGCAGACGTGGCTTTAGGCAACGTGGTTGGGTCCAATCTTTTTAATCTGTTAGCCATTATCGGGATCACCACCCTGATTGTTCCAATCGACGTTGATCCGTCTTTTTTAAACAGGGATCTCTGGGTCATGGCTGGCGCATCCCTGCTGTTGATCCCATTTTTGTTTTTCTCGCGTGATTTAACGCGTTTCTGGGGTGTTATCTTGTCCGCGCTATATTTGGGCTACATCGCCCTGATATTCAGCTAAGGAGAAACAGATGCCTGCAGCACTTGTAACTGGCGCAGCCAAACGCTTAGGCAAAGCGATGGCATTGTTTTTAGCCGATCGCGGGTATGATGTTGCGCTACATTATTCCGGCTCGCAAACCGAGGCAGAGAAGGTCGGCGATCTGATCCGAGATAAAGGCCGTCAATCGGTGTCAATCTGTGCTGATTTTCTGAATGAAGCGCAGGTTCAAGACCTCATCCCGCGTGCGGTTGATGCGTTGGGCGGGCCGATGACCGTTTTGGTGAATAATGCCTCGATTTTTGAATATGATACTGTGGGCAGCGCGACCCGCACCAGCTGGGATCGACATCTGGAATCCAATTTGCGCGCACCGTTTGTGCTGACACAGGAATTTGCGGCGCAGGATTTATCTGCGCATGTCGATGCTGCTGGTGAGCCGCTTGCGACGGGCTTGATTGTGAACATGATTGATCAAAGGGTACGCAAGCTGACGCCTGAATTCATGACCTACACAATTGCCAAAATGGGACTGTGGGCCATGACACAAACCACAGCCCAAGCCTTGGCGCCAGCCATCAGGGTGAACGCAATTGGCCCCGGCCCAACGTTACAAGGCGAACGCCAAAGCGCTGAACACTTTGCGAAACAACGTGCGGCGACAACGCTTGAACGGGGGGCAAATACTGCAGACATCACCGGGGCGCTTGGATATTTTATTGATTCTCCAGCAGTCACAGGCCAGTTGTTATGTATTGACGGAGGTCAACACCTTAGTTGGAAAACGCCTGATGTTCTGGGTGTGGAGTGACCTGATTCCAGCGAGTTGTGCACTTTTTTAACACTTATTACGAAAAGAGCCTAAAACCGTCAATGTTTTCAATTTATTGAGTGTTGTGATAAAAAATAATAATTGAAAACAGATAGTTATATTATTGCCTAAAAAATAGGCAAGTTAACGAAGACCCCATTATACAAGGAAAAAAATGAATTTCTGATCAGTTGTCCGCAGACTTATCCACATAAACGGGGGATGCTTTATCCCTTGATCCTGAAGTGGCATCAGTGCAGCCCAACGTCTAGAATCACCCAAACAGAAAGATGCGACACACTCTATGTCTCAAGATGGTCAAAGCACTTTGGAAGATAAGGGTCCGCTGACGGGGCACTTATGCATTCAGGCGTACCTTAAAACACTTGATGGGAGTCCTGGGGTCTACCGGATGTTGGATGCAGAAAGCCGCGTTCTCTACGTTGGTAAAGCGCGCAACCTTAAGGCGCGCGTATCAAACTATGCGCGACCATCGGGACATTCCAGTCGGATTGCACGCATGATCCGGGACACAGCATCAATGATGTTTTTGACCACTCGGACTGAAACCGAAGCGCTGTTACTTGAACAGAACCTGATCAAACAGCTGAAACCGCGCTATAATGTGCTTCTGAGGGATGACAAAAGTTTTCCCAACATCCTTGTGACCGCGGACCATATGTTTCCGATGATCCGTAAGCATCGTGGTGCAAAAAAGGATAAGGGTAAATATTACGGCCCATTTGCCAGTGCTGGTGCCGTGAACCGCACATTGAACCAACTGCAAAAAGCGTTTTTGCTGCGCAATTGCTCGGATTCAATGTTTGAAACGCGCACACGTCCCTGTTTGCAATATCAGATCAAACGATGCAGCGCTCCCTGCGTTGATAAGATCTCAGAAAATGAGTACGCCGAGACGGTAAAGGACGCCGAACGGTTTTTGACGGGGCGATCGACGCAGGTACAGGCACAGCTTGCCAAGCAAATGGCAGAGGCGGCAGACGCGATGGAATTCGAACGCGCTGCGGCGCTGCGTGATCGTATTCGGGCCATGACTTCAGTTCAGTCTACCCAAGGCATTAATCCACGCACAGTGGCCGAAGCAGATGTGATTGCTTTGCACCTCGAAGGTGGGCAAGCCTGTGTTCAGGTCTTTTTTATTCGCGCCAATCAAAATTGGGGTAATCGTGATTTCTACCCGCGCATCGGGGCAGACGTTGAGGCAGCGGAAGTCTTAGAGGCATTTCTTGGTCAGTTCTACGACAACAAAGAACCACCCCGTCTGCTTTTATTGTCGCATCCGATTGAGAACCAAGACCTGATGGAAGAGGCGTTGTCCGGCAAGCTGGGGCTCAAGGTTGACATTGCCATTCCGCAAAGGGGCGAAAAGGCAGAACTGATCGAAGGTGCTGCGCGAAATGCCCGCGAAAGCCTGGCCCGACGTCTGGCGGAAAGCGCAACACAGTCCAAATTGTTGAGGGGATTGGCTGACGCCTTTGACCTCGATTCGCCGCCGCGTCGGATAGAAGTCTATGACAATAGCCATATTCAAGGCACCAATGCCGTGGGGGGTATGATCGTTGCCGGGCCTGACGGTTTTGAAAAGGCACAATACCGTAAATTCAATATCCGTGGTGAGGATCTGACCCCGGGTGACGACTTTGGCATGATGAAAGAAGTCCTGACCAGACGATTTAAGCGGCTACAGAAAGAGGATCCGGAACGTGCCAAAGGACTGTGGCCGGATCTTTTGCTGATTGATGGAGGCGCAGGCCAGGTGAGTGCGGTGGCAGAGATCATGATGGAATATGGGGTCGATGACATTCCGATGATTGGTGTTGCCAAAGGGCTGGACCGCGATGCTGGCAAGGAAGAATTCCACCGGACCGGGCAGCGCCCCTTTGCTTTGCGGCACAATGATCCTGTGCTCTATTTTATTCAACGTCTACGTGACGAGGCGCATCGGTTTGCGGTTGGTACACATCGTGCCAAACGGTCCAAGGCCGTCGGTGCCACGCCTTTAGATGAAGTGCCGGGTGTCGGCGCTGCCCGCAAACGCGCCTTATTGGCCCATTTTGGATCGGCCAAAGCAGTAGGGCGTGCAAATCTGTCTGACCTAACCGCAGTCGATGGAGTGAGTGATGCTTTGGCCAAACGGATCTATGCGTTTTTTCACGAAAGCGGATAAGGCGAGCGATGTGTTATACCTGTAGGTATGCGCCGCCACCTTCTGCAGAAGATCAAACCCAAAAACCGGATCTCATGACCCGCGGATTGCCCGAAAGGCGGTCGCAGCAGCCCATCCGGCAAAGGTCGCAATGGCCAAGGACATCAAGCCATAGACCAAAGGTTTTTGACGCGAAAGGTTATACAGAAAACGTTCTAACCCAACTTTGCGCACCGGAATATCTGTCTGATATGATGAGATAACATCCCCGTCACGGGTCAGAAAAATCCGCGTCTTGTAGAGCC
This sequence comes from Roseivivax sp., assembly GCA_038138625.1. Classification (GTDB taxonomy): domain Bacteria; phylum Pseudomonadota; class Alphaproteobacteria; order Rhodobacterales; family Rhodobacteraceae; genus JAQXDR01. The sequence goes on along the minus strand of JAYQEA010000006.1, from coordinate 1,085 downwards.
CTTCAATCAGGTTGGCAGGCAAGTCTACCTGCGCAGAGAATAATGTATCGCCGTCAATTTTCACCGCCCCCTCATCCAGGGTATAGAGCCCGGAATTCTGTCGAATACGGATCACAGCATCTACAAATTCATGAACGTCACCATGTGTCACGCGGGCCCAAACTGATCGTATGGCGCGATTAATGGAAACATGATGGCGTCTGTCGGCGCCCTCATCGAGAATATCTTCCAGTGGAGCAGACGATGCCACAGCGTAAAAAACGGGTGCGGCTTCGATTTCAACATCGCGTGCGTTTACCCAGATACCAGCGATGCGGTCCTTTTGATAAACCGTCACGGGTTCCGAGGGACCTTCGACGGTCACAATCAACCCCATAGTGCCATCAGGCACTGGCGTTTCACGGCGGATCGCCCCGAAAATCAGAATTTCGGAGCCTGAAAAATTCGTTGTAATCTGAACGCTATCCCGGCTGAGCCCCAATACAATATCTTCGGCCCACGCCGGAACTGCCAAGACCAGAAACAGCACAGTCAAACGCAGCATCAGTGACCCCCTGCCGCTATTGAAAAAAGCTCGGCCGGTTGGACGATCAGGTCAAACGCAAGTTTGGCGCACACAGCGATAACCATGATTGCCAATAAGATCCGTAATTGCTCCGCCTTCAATCGCAGACCAATGACAGCCCCGATCTGCGCCCCGATAACGCCGCCAAGGATCAACAAGACCGCCAACACAATATCAACGGTAAAGTTGGTTGTAGCGTGCAAAAGGGTGGTGAATGCCGTGACAAAAATGATCTGAAACAGGGATGTTCCAACAACCACCTTGGTGGGCATACCCAAGAGGTAAATCATCGCAGGCACCATGATAAACCCACCGCCGACACCCATGATTGCCGCAAGGATTCCCACGAAAACACCAACCAGAATTGGTGGAATGACTGAGATATACAAGCCAGAAACCCGAAATCGCATTTTGAAAGGCAGGCCATGTACCCAGTTGTGTTTCTTACGTTTTGGCACGCCCCCAGAATTTGTTTTCCGGATGGCGTTCAGGCTTTCCACAAACATCAGACTGCCGATGA
>JAYQEA010000005.1:24918-64351 GCA_038138625.1 Roseivivax sp. | reverse complement strand
CCAAGGAAGCATCAGTTGGACTCCTTGTTAATAAAGGCTTCGTACGTGCCATACGCTTCGTAGCCATAATCGCCGTTGTAGAGTGGTGCAAAGTTGTGTTCCTGCGCCCAGATGAACCAGTTATCGACAACTGTTCCGGTCAAAAGGATCCCGATGCCACCCGTGATCGGGGTCAAGACTGCAAACCACCACGCCCATCTGTGTATGCCTTCCATGGTGGCGTTAAAGCCCATGGTCCAACGCCAGAAGAGTGCCGCCCGTTCGGTTGCTGTTCCACGATCGTAGATTTGCTCTAACTCGCGATCCCCGCCAAATCTTGTAACGGCCAGGATGGTCGCGCCATGCATCGCAAAAAGCAGGACAGATCCATACAGGAAGACAATCGAGAGGCAGTGGAACGGGTTATAATACAGATTGCCGTACCGGATTGAGAATGCGGTCGTCCAATCAAGGTGCGGGAAGATCCCATAAGGCACGGCCTCTGACCATGATCCCATCAACAAAGGACGGAACAACCCCAAAACAAGGAACAACCAAACAGCAGACGCAAAGGCCCATGCAACATGCTTGCCCATTTTTTGCTCTTGCGCCAAGAGGTACGACCTAAGCCACCATGTACACACGCTGACGAGCAGAAAGAAGCTGGATATGATATACCAGCCACCGTCATTCAGGGGCGGCATGGACAGCCCGTATTCAGGGCTTGGTGGCTCCAGCGCCAGCCAGAACAGCTGCCGGATCATCTCTGGCAGAGACCAGTCGACCTGAGCCAGCATGTTCATACCGACGATAAAGAACCACAAAGCCCCGGCTGCAAGCGAGATCATGCCCGTCCAGCCCAAATATATTGGTCCGATTTGTGCGTTACCGACGTAGCCGACAAGGGTCGAAAAGAACGGTGTTCCACCGCGCTCGGCCATCATCTTGCCACTGTCGTCCATGCCCCATTCAGCGGGACCTTGAACCTGCACTTGTGTGAAAATGTTCTGATACTCAGGCATCGATCACATCCCTATTTGCGTGGGCCAAATTGGCAATTCTAACCACCAGTTCCACCATTCTGGCCACCCTTTGGTCCAAACCGGTCCGGAGATGATGATACAAACCGCCGAGAAAAAGACCGCATTTATGGCCAGTAGAAAACCCAGTCGGTGAATACCAAGCGTTCCGATCGAATACCCGATGAAGTCCCGAAAGAACGAATCTTCGTGATCCGGTGTTTTCGCCAATTCCCCGTCTTCGGGATTTGCGGCCGACAGGATTAGTGCTCCGTGTAAGGCCAAGGCCAGAGTGGTAGTGAAAAAGAGCGTTACAGCTAGCATATGCGCTGGATTGTAGTGGAAGTGGAGGTAGGCATATCCTGTATTGGAGACCCAATCGAGATGACTGAAGATCCCATACGGAAATCCATGCCCCCAAGCCCCCATAAGCACAGGCCTGAATATAACAAGCGTCACATAGGCAAGGATCGCAAAACTGAACGCAAAGGGAACGTGATATCCCATGCCTAGTTTCCGGCAGATTTCAACTTCTCGCAGTGCCCAACTGACGAAGGCGCAGGTCGCGCACATCGTTATGATTTGCCAAAGTCCTCCCTCTAGCAGGGGCGCCAAACCAAGACCGTAGCTGAGATCTGGTGGTGCGATATTGATAAGCCAGGGATTGAAGGTACCTTGTTGTGAGGCCCCCCAAAAGATTAAAATTGTGCCTAAGACTGCGAAGAAAACGGTCGTGACACCAAAAAAACCGACGTAGAAGGGGCCGACCCAGAAATCAAACAGGTCGCCGCCGATCAAGGTCCCTCCCCGAACGCGGTATTTTTTCTCAAAACTGAGCATCGCCATGGGATATAACTCCGGTGATGGCGGCCATCGCGGGCCGTCGTTTGGTTATTGAGTGTCGCGGGCGGGAGCCCGCCCGCGACGTTTTTATAAATGAACAGGTGGTTACTGGCCGCTTGCGCGGTTGTCCGCGGCAATTTCAAACCAGTTGTAGCCTTCTGCACCAGTGCTCAGCAGGACGAGGTGAATCATCGCCGCCAAAAGGAACAGAAAGGCGCCCTGTGCTACAAACACACGACGCGGATCAAACACCAGCCAGATCTTATAGAACTTGGACATGGATCAATCCCTCACTCAGAACCACGGACGCCAGATGAACACCGCCAGATGAGCCACCACGGCGACGGCCGAGAACAGCACGAGCCCGCTCATATAGACGGAGTGCAGTTCTTGCGCCTGTTCGTCGGTTAGACCTGTGAAAGACAGGTCACTGTTATCAGCCATAAAGATTCCTCCGGAAGTTTACGCTGACGCCGCAAACCCTGCGGCGGGGCCCCGCCCGTCTCTCACGACGAGCGGATCTCGGATCGTCCGTCAATTTGAAAAAATGACGGGCGTTATTCTGTCGGCTTCAAGCCAGGCACGGGCCAAAGGACCGCGTAGATTCAGGGTGCCGCGACGGAACACGTCACAGACCCACTCGATTGCTGCATACGGCAAGGCCGCTATGAAGATGATCGTAAAATAGAAGACAAATTCGCCTGACCGACGGCGTTTATGCCTTACGTCCGGGGAAGTGCTCATTGCGGATCTCCTTCTTCATTGGATAGGGGCGCCAAAGCTTCGACATCGCGCGCAGTCACCTGCTGTGCTCCGCTGGCAAGCGCTGCGGCTTCTGCTGCATCGCGCAGGGATTTTGCGGCAGAAATACGCGTCAGAACTGGATGGCTTAACAAAATACGTTCAAGGGCTGCGGCGGCTTCGGGCTCCCATGCCAGATCTCGCCTCAGTGGGGTCGGGGTTGCATCTGCTTGATCCATGTCTGACGCCAGTGGCAGGATTTCAAACAAGGCATCAAACAGTCCGTTACAAACCTCTTGTATAAGATAGGTTGCTCCCGCATATCCCATGAATGGTGTGCCGGTGGCCCGCCTGATGGCCGCACCGGGAAAAGATGCAGGGATAAACGTAGGCTTGGGACCAAATCCACCGCGGGTTTCGGCAAGGTAGATCTTTTCGTTTATCGATCCCATTAAAACCAGTGGCTTTTTCGTGTGGATATCTGCGCGAATACTGGCATTGTCCGTCTTGGCACCCGCGACCCGCGATACGGCAAAGGCACAGGGCAGGCCCATGTCCTCTTCCAGAAACAAACGTATGCCGCGCGTGTATGTTTCGCTGGCGACAATGCCGAAACTGGCTGTAGCAAAGAAATCCTGTGTCACCGACCGCCATAAATCCCAAATCGGCTTGATGGTGGAGTGCTTTTCCCGAGTGATAAATGGCTCGGGATCAAGGCCCAGAAGACCACCAAGTTCGCGCAGGAACTTTGTTGTGCTGTCCAGTCCGATCGGAGCTTGCAAATAGGGTTTTCCGAGAGTTTCGGCAAGACCCCGTCCAAATTCGCGATACATACAGATATTGACATCTGCATTCACAAGGTCGCGCATTTCAGCGACATGCGCCCCAAGCGGCATAACCATGTTAACCTCGGCTCCGATCCCTTCGATCAGACGCCTGATCTCGGCCAGATCGGAGGGCATATTGAAGGTCCCATACATTGGGCCTAGAATGTTGACACGCGGCTTTGCATCAGACGCGCGTTTCTTTTCTTTTGGCATCCGGCCCTTGGTCATACCGAATTCGGTAAAAATCCACGTCATCGCCCGATCAGCAGCCTGCCACTGATCCTCGTCGATTGTACGCGGCAGGAACCTTTGCAGGTTTGTGCCCTGAGGTGTGACGCCACCGCCAATCATTTCTGCGATAGATCCCGTCACCACGACAGCTGGCAATGCAGGATCAAGTGTATTCCACGCGCGCTTCATAGCGCCTTCTGTGCCGTCGCGGCCAAGTTCTTCCTCGCCCAGGCCCGTCACGACAATCGGCAGTTCATGCGGGGGCAGGGCATCCGAGTAATGAAGAACCGACGTCACCGGCAGGTTCTCACAGCCAACCGGACCATCAATCACAACCTGCAAGCCCTTGACTGCGCAGAATGCATAAACTGCGCCCCAATAGCCACCGGCCCGATCATGATCCAGTATCAACACCATCAGATCATTTCCTGCGCTTTTGCGGCACGCGCTTTTTTCTCAAGTTTCTTTTGATGCAAGGCCCTAAAGTCCGGACGCACATTTGGCGTATCTTGCCAAATTCCGGCTGTATCACCCTGACCCACATCTTCGAAAAAGTCCTGCATACGGGTCATACGGTCTTTGTTGGCGCATGCGGCATTTATGACCTGCGCAAGCGATCCAGCCCCTGCTGGACCCATCAAGGGCCGGGCCGAAATCAGATTGGTGAAATATAATGACGGAATTCCAAGAGTTTTGGCCTTTTGCACGACGGGCGTTGTTCCAACGGCCAAATCCGGCTTGATGGCCTCCATCGCGGCGCAATCGTCTTCTAATGATGCACGAAATTTGACTTTGACACCTTTGTCAGCCAGCCATGCGGCGTCGTCCTGGTTTGCGGACGTTTTGGGACATGCAGTGCCCACATAAGGAACCTTGGCGCCGCTTTCGATCAAAAGGCGTGCGACCAAAAGTTCGCTTCCCTCATAGCCTGACAATGTAATCGTCGCCGATATTGGCGCATTCGCCAATGCGCCTGAAATCGCGGGTATCCAAGCGTTTTGCGCTGCAGCGATCTGGTCGGCGGCGACGCCATATGCATCTCCAACGGCTGCTAGCCAAGCGGCTGTGCCGTCAACTCCGACGGGAGCCGATCCTATCACCGAGCGACCAGCGGCCTCGAACTCGCGGGTTGTGGCTGTGTAAAATGGGTGGATTGCAGCGGCGGCAGGGCAATCGAGAGCCGCATATAATTCGCGCCATTCACGAACCGGAACGACAGGACCTGTGGCAAGTCCCAATGGCGCGATCATTTGACCAATCACCATCGGGTCAGCTGGGAACATCTCGCCCATAAGTGCGAGGGCAGGGCGATCGTCTTTGCGACCTTCGGGACGCTGAACAGGCCCGGCTTCGGCCTCTTTTCGCGCGTAGGCCAGCATGGCGCCTGTCAGGACATCCTTTGCTTCGGCATGTGTGGGCACGCCGAAGCCTGGCACATCTATCCCGATAATACGAACGCCGTTGATTTCGTCTGGTAACAATCGCAACGGAACACCGCTTGCGGTTGGAACACATAGATTCGTGACAACGATGGCGTCCAATTTGTCCGGATCTGCCAGGTCAAACACCGACTCGCGGATATCTTCGAACAGTTTTCCGGTCACCAAAGTTTCGGAATCAAACGGCACATATCCAACCGACCGTCTGGCACCATAAAAATGTGACACGAAACTGAGCCCGTAGACACAGCACGCCGAGCCGGACAGAACCGTCGCAACACGTTTCATCCGCAAACCCACACGAAGCGAGCCGAATGCAGGACACATGCTTTGGGGCTTGTCATGAGGCCCCATCGGATAATCCGCCGCATATTTATCCAGAATCTCTGACGCCCCGGCTGCCTTGGCAGCTTTTTTGAGTTCGGCAGTGGAGGAGCAACCGCCTTCAACAGGAGCGACAGAGATGGGCTCATCAATCGCCGATGACATATCTTCAGGCATCGTCATAGATAACCTCCAACGATGGCCTTACCGAAGATTTGGAGCCGCGCATGTCCTCGTCGGTTGCAGGCACAAGTTCAATGCCTGCGCCGGTTTCTTTACCGTCAAATAACCCAAGCAGCCCATCCTGATCCAAAGGCGTTGGTCGAACGGGCGGAGCTTCGGCAACATTGACACCTAATTCCGAAAACAACGGTCCCCATTCGCAGGCATCGGTGCCGACAATCTGATAATTTGCCGATTTTCTGCGAAGGTCTTCGTCTTGAGGGATCGCCGCCAGGATTGGAATTCCCACCGCGTCTGAAAACGCGGCCGCCTCGCCTGTGCCATCGTCTTTATTGATGACCAGACCGGCCACCCCGACATTCCCACCGAGCTTGCGGAAATATTCCACAGCCGAACACACATTGTTTGCCACATACAGAGATTGCAGGTCGTTCGAGGCGACAAGAATAACCTTTTGCGCCATATCCCGTGCGATGGGCAGACCAAAGCCGCCACACACCACGTCACCCAGAAAATCCAGAAGAACGTAGTCAAAATCCCAGTCGTGAAACCCAAGCTTTTCCAGCAGTTCAAAGCCATGAATGATGCCACGTCCGCCACAGCCGCGACCAACTTCGGGCCCACCCAGTTCCATGGCGTACACGCCGCCACGCTTGAAACAGACATCGCCGATTTTGACCTCTTCACCAGCCAGCTTCTTGCGGGTAGAGGTTTCGATTATCGTGGGGCAGGCCTTACCGCCAAATAAAAGCGACGTTGTGTCTGATTTTGGATCGCACCCTATCAGCAGAACGCGCTTGCCTTGCTCGGCCATCATATGACTGAGGTTTGCAAGCGTAAAGCTTTTGCCAATGCCACCCTTACCGTAAATGGCGATTATCTGTGTCTTCTTCAACGATTCCGCAGGAACAACATCGGCCAAATCGGTTTCGGCTTCATCACGGAGACGTTCATCGTAACTTTTTAGGTTAGGAATGTCCTTCATGACACTGTTCTCCAATCTAAAATCATCTTTAGACACTGATTGTCACCGAATGCCGTTGTATAGGCCCGCGGCGCGTCCGAGGCGCTTTCCTGATGCGTCAGCAACCCATCAAATGACAGCACCCCAGCCTCTAACAGGCGGCGTACTGCGACCATGTCTTCCGGGGACCATTCTGCAGCGATCCTAAGACGGGCTTCACGCATAAAGGCTGGCGCAAACGAAAACTGCAGGGGCGCTGCATAGAAACCAGCCAATACAACCTCACCACCACGGATCAACCGGCCAATCAAACCATCAAGGCCGGCGCCATGGCCCGACGCATCGTAAATCGCACGATAATCTCGCCGCGAATCCTGCTCTGGGTGGACAACCTGATAGCCTTGCGCGCCTTGCGCACGCTCAGGATTGATTTCGTGAGTGATGGGTGCTGGCGCACCAAGAGCAATCGTCAGTCGTGCAAGCAAACGCCCCAAAATTCCATGACCGATGATCAAATCTGGCAGAGTGGCGTTCGGCGCTGTAATGGCGTGATGAGCGGTTGCGGCAAGCGCTAACAAAACGCCCTGCGCCCCAATGGCGGGGTCAATTTTTGTCAGTCGATCCGCAGATGTGAAAATGCGTTTGGAGGCTGCCCCGAAAAGCCCGCGCGCATCCTGATAACAGGTTGCACCCGGCACAAACACGTGATCACCCACTGAAAGACCCTGACCAGACGGGGCCTCAACGACCTCACCAACCGCTTCGTAACCCGGCACCAAGGGATAGCCCATACCAGGAAACGGCGGCATATCGCCGGTCCAAAACAGTTTTTCCGTTCCTGTTGAGATGCCCGAGTATCGTGTTTCAACGATAATGTCGTCTGGCGCTTTTTCGGTAAGCCGCAAGCTGCAAATCTATATCTTTTCCGGACCAGCGTGAACGACCGCATGCGTTTCCATTTACGATGTCCTCCTTGGTCCTGTCCGGCATTTCTCAGAATCGCCACGACTGCTTTTTGTTGTTAGAGTAAGTCTAGATTGACAGTTTTGATTGTCAATAAAAAGTGACAAGTTCGTATCTGTCAGATTAATTTGACAGCCTCTAGAGTAGATGTGATGTAACTTCGGCGCGTCTTTGGCCCCGTTGGTTTCGAAAAACCGCTCTTTTTTAGCAAATTCGAAAATTCTTCAGCGCTGCGTGTGCGTCCTGTTCCCATTGCCCGGGTGTATATTGAAAAATAAACATCCGTTATGGGATCAGGAGCCATGCCACCGGACATAGGTTCCGAAATGACCAACTTTCCGCCAACGGGCAGGGCGCTGTGAATTGCGCGGAGCAAAGCCAAAACAGTATTATCGTCATGGTCATAACAAACGCGGACCAATGTAACCAGGTCTGCTCCGTGTGGTAGTGGATCTGTTCGAAACGACCCGGGACTTACAGAAATACGATGGCTCAGCCCTTGTTCAGCAATATATCGCTGTGCATCTGATGCGGTTTGCGGAAGATCAAAGAGCGTCAGACGTGGATCGCGATACGCCGTACCCAATGCACATAAAAATGTCCCCGTACCGCCGCCAATATCCATTATGTGATTGGCTTTTGCAAAAGAAACGAGGCTTAGGGTATCCTCGGCAACCAAGTGCTGGCTGTCTGACATCAAATGCGAATACCTCTGTGCGTCCTTTTGCGAAATCGTGGACCCAAAGACATAGGGCCAGAACTCTGCCAAAGCCCCGCCCTGTGGCGAGCGTAGCATCGCAACAGGATCTTTGAGGTCCTCGTATAGCACGCGGTGATGACGGATCATGTCTTGCAGGCCCGCAACGCCCAATAATGCATGTCCCCGTGAGGCGAGTGTAAATCTGTTGTCACGCTGGCGGTGCAGCAACCGCAAGGCTGCCCCTGCCTGAAGCAAGGCCAGCATGCGGTCTTCACTGAGCGCGTGCAACTGTGCAAGAGATCTGACCGACTGAGGTCCCGCCGCTAAACGTTCCAGTACCTCCAGTTCGATCAGGGCATATAGCACCTGACTTTCCACAAATCCCTGAATAAGTTTGAAAATCTCAGACCCTTCGCGGCGCACAAAGGGACGTGTCAACGGGAACTTCATTGCCCATCTTTGAAAAGAGGGGCGGCTTATCAAGGACGACCAGTTAAAGCTTTCCGTCTCGGGCTTTGCGCTCAGGTCGGTCATTTGAGGGCGGTCGCAACGGTCCTTGGAACAATTGCATCAGCTTGTGCCCTGACAAGATGCGCTAATTTCGCCTCTCCGGGACAAGACGGGATAGAGGCGATGGCCCCCCCCAAAATATCATTCAGGCGGCTCATCGCACCGCGCGCACCAAGTTCCGAGACAGCGTTTGGACGCCCGTGACGGTCGTCCTGTCCCACGGGCTTGCCCAATGCGGTTTCATCACAAAGTGCATCGCGCAGATCATCTGCAACCTGAAAGGCCTCTCCGATTCTCAATCCAAGTTCGGCCCATGGCTCGGGATCATTTCCTGCGGCAATCGCCCCCATCTGAGTAGCTGCAACGAATAATCCTGCAGTTTTGGAACAGTGATAGGCGTGTAAGTCGATCACAGGTTCGCTTTCCCATCCTTGTCCGGCGCAGATCCCCCCGGGCATTCCGGATCTGTCTGACAGCGTGCGGATCAGGGCCAGCCCGCGATCCGGGGCCGCATGTGCGGCGCGTGCCAACTCGTCAAATGCCAGCATGATCAGGCTGTCTCCGGTCAATACGGCCAAAGGCTCTGAAAACGCCTTGTGTACAGAGGGCTTACCACGACGCGTGTCCGCATCATCAAAACAGGGCAAGTCATCATGGACGAGCGATGCACAATGAATCAACTCTAGCGCGGTGGCGGCAGCATCAGTCATATGTGGTTGATCATCGCCACAGGCGAGCGCTACCGACATCAAAATTGTGGGGCGGATGCGCGCGCCACCCGGTGTGGTTGCATAGGACAACGCCAACGCCAGCTGTGCTGGAACGTCTTTGCGTCCATGCCCCTGTGCCCGTGCGATGCAGGCTGAAAGTGCGCTATTGATCCGTGTTTTTTGAGACATCTTGCCCTCTCTCGAGACGTGTCAGGTTAACTTTTCACCTATAGTGTAAATTATACTGGACATGTTCGGACGTTGAGTCAACAATTGCGGTATGTCGAGCCGCATGAGCCTGCCTTTTATGGTTTCTGAAAAGAGGCCCATCGTCGTGATTGGCGCTGGCGTCGGTGGACTTGCAGCCGGATTTCTGCTTGTGGCCGCGGGACATCGCGTAATCATTACCGAACGACATAACTGGTTAGGCGGAAAAGCACGTAATATTCCAAGTCCGGCAGGGCCTATTGCGGCCGGTCCTACCGTTTTGACCTTACGCTCTGTTTTTGACGGGTTATTCGCAGACGCGGGCCTGCACCTTGATGATTTTGTGGGCCTTTCCAAACAAGATATCCTTGCGCGGCATTTCTGGTCAGACGGCGCGCAATTGGATCTAATGGCGGATGCCCATGCCAGCGTATCCAACATAGAGGCGTTTGCCGGTAAAACAGCAGCTGATGAATATTGGCAGTTCGAAATGGCAACGCGGGCTCTGTTTGATGCTTTTGATGCACCGATGATGCGGACAGCGCGCCCCTCGTTGCGGACATTGATAGGGGTTGTGGCAGGAAAACCTGGGCTGCTGGCACATATGGCACCTGGGCGGGCTATGGCGCGTGATTTGGCCCGCCGTTTCAGTGATCCACGACTGGCGCAGCTGTTTGGTCGATATGCGACCTATGTTGGCGGATCCCCTCTTCAGGCGCCAGCGCTTCTCTCTTTGATCTGGCAAGCCGAAGCCCGTGGCGTTTGGTTGGTAGATGGGGGCATTGCGGCCCTTGCAGGTGCGATTGCCGATCAGTTTCTTGCTTTGGGTGGGGAAATCAGAACAAATACTGACATTGAGAGAATTGACGTCGAAAATGGACATGTAACCGGTGTTGTGTCCGCCAGCGGCGAGACTATCGCCACCTCTGCGGTTCTATTCAACGGAGATCCCTTGGCTCTTGCGACGGGTGCGCTTGGCCCGGACGTCTTGCAGGCAGTACCCGGCGTTGCGCGCGCAGGACGCAGCTTATCGGCGCGGGTCTGGTCCTTTGCTGCCCAAGCCAAGGGCGTACCACTGAGCCACCACAATGTTTTTTTTGCAGATGATCCCTATTCCGAATTTCGCGATCTTGAAAAAGGTCTGATGCCACGCGATCCCAGCTTGTATGTTTGTGCGCAAGATCGTTGCACGGGTCCTCCCAAAGGGATGGAGCGCTTTGAAATTATCCTGAATGCACCCGCACTCGATACGGGTCAAACCATATCAAACGAGAGGCTCACATGCCACCAAAGGACATTTCCAATGCTTGGCCGCATGGGGCTGCACCTAACACCTCAGCCGGCGATGCTGGAAGACGACGCCTGCTTAACGGTCCCTCACCAGTTCAACGCACTTTTTCCCGCGAGCCTCGGGTCGCTTTACGGGCAGAGCCCGAATACCATGACGGCAAGCCTGTCTCGGCCGACGGCACGATCAAAGATAGCGGGTCTATATTTGTGCGGCGGCGGAGCACACCCGGGCGCGGGGGTTCCGATGGCGGCACTCTCAGGCAGGCACGCGGCCGAGGCGATCTTGCAAGACCAAACTTTAACCTCGCCGTCCCGCCCAATGGATACGCATGGTGGTACATCGACGGTATCAGCAATGATGGCAAGCGCGCGATATCGATAATTGCGTTTATCGGTTCTGTTTTCTCGCCCTGGTACAAATGGTCGGGACGTAAAGACCCGGACAACCATGTGTGCATCAATGTGGCCACCTACGGACCCGGTGGCCGTTTCACGATGACAGATCGCGGCAAGGATGCGTTGCGCCAAGATCAAAATACATTTCAGGTCGGACCGTCGTCTCTGCGATGGACGGGATCAGAGCTTGTGATTGATATAAAGGAAATGGGCGCGCTGCCAATGGTGGCGCCGGTCCGGGGCACAATTCGCCTAAAACCTTCGGCAATGACGAAGGTAGAGCTGCCGCTGACGCAAGACGGTGCGCATGTCTGGCGGCCTTTTGCTCCGGTGGCAACCATTTCGGTCGCTTTGGAAAAACCTGGCTGGACCTGGGACGGACATGGATATTTTGACGCTAATTTTGGAACCCGTGCGTTAGAGGATGATTTCTCTTTCTGGACATGGGGGCGGTATCCTGTCCGTGGTGGGGCTCTTTGTGCCTATGATGCAAACCGGTTGGATGGATCGCGTGTGGCCTGCGGATTGTCCTTCTCAGAAAATGGAGAGGCAAAGGTTGTCGATCTACCGCCTCAGACCCCGTTCCGGCGGTCGCTTTGGACCGTCAGGCGTGAAACACGTGCGGATCCGGGTGTTCTGCCGCGCCAAGTCATGAACATGCTGGACGCTCCATTTTATTCACGTTCCATGGTCCAGACGACCTTGAACGGGGAGCAGACCATAGGCGTACATGAGGCGCTGGATTTAAAGCGCTTTAGATCGCCGTTTCTGAAACCGATGTTGGCGGTTCGCGTGCCGCGCAGACGAGGATGGCGATTTGACAGATAATCCTGTGTCGGCTGTGCCTGTATTGGTACAGATTCGATCTCAGCCTGTATTGTCAGGGTTTAAACGCCAAACGGCAGCATTCAGAGCAGCCGCGACGCTCACCCACATCAGATAGGGTACAAACAATAGCCCTGCCCATGCATCGACCTGCCAAAGCGCGACCATACAGGCCGCAACAGACGCCCAGAGCATCATTAGAACGGCCATGCCTGCCTTGATCCGTTTAAGTCCGAAAAATACAGGGGTCCACAGCGTGTTGAGCGCAATCTGCAGCGCCCATAGCGCCATCGCCAGCCCGGATCCGTCGATATCCGCAACGCGTGCCGCGGCTGCCGACATACACAGATATAAGGTTGTCCAGGCCACTGGGAAAAGCCAATTTGGCGGTGTCCAATTCGGTTTTTTTAGATGGTTATACCACACCCCCGGGGGAAATAGGCCGCCGGTCGCACCGGCGGCAAAGCACGCAGCCAGAAAGATCAGAAAATACACCGTAAACATGACTGCTATCTAGCGCGTTGTCGTGATCTCATCAATGCGTCATCGCGTGCCTTGAGGGCTGTCAGGGCATCAATAACTGGGGCGCTCCAGTGATCGCGACTTGCTTCGCTGCGCGCTGCCGCGTCAACTAAAAATGCCACCTCGGGCAGAGGGCCCGCATGGAGCCTCGCCGAGCGGGGCGCGACAGCACTAACGCCTGCCTGACACGCAGACAAGACCAACCAACCCAATTTTTGAGACCTGCTGGTACGCGCGCGTGTCGTTATGCTATCAAAACCTTGGGCCCGAACCCTGGCGCCTATACCGGCATAGATATGCCGGGCTGCAAAAATACCAGGCCGGCAGGCGAATGGAAGCTCTGCTATGCCAGCTTCGGACCTATCATAGAGCGGCCGGGCTTCTGCCAGCAAGCGACGCGTCATTGCACGAACCTCCTTGGATGGCGTCGGTGACCTCAGGAACTCCGCTGGTGCAAGGCCGGCCTTTTCAAACCATTCGAGTGGTAAATACAGCCGATCTTCGCGGGCGTCTTCTCCGACATCCCGCGCGATATTAGTCAATTGCATCGCCACACCCAGATCACATGCCCGCGCCAAAGCATCCCGTTCGCGTATACCCATCAAAACGGCCATCATTGCGCCAACCGTACTGGCGACACGGGCCGCATAGGCGCGCAGGTCCGACAGGCTTTGATACCGTCGTTCCATTGCATCCCAAGCCAGCCCTTCAAGAAGCGCCTCTGGCAGCGTTCGAGGCATGTCGAATTCCTCAATAATCGCGGTAAAGGCGCGATCTGCTGCGGCATTCCGGGGGCGACCTGCGTAGGCCAAGGACAATCTTTTTTCCAGGTCAATAACGGATGCGGTTTTATCGGATTTAAGATCCACCTCGTCATCGGCCAAACGGCAAAAGGCATATAAAGCCAAAGCAGGATCTCTGACTTTATTTGGCAACAAACGCGACGCGGCATGAAAAGACAAAGACCCATGACGGATGGCCTGCTGGCAATGAGCGAGGTCTTTGGGGTCAATCATCGTGATGCTCCGACGGGGACTGCATCCGGTACGAGTTTTCCAAGAACTTCTGCCGAGGAAATCACACCCGGCAAGCCAGCACCGGGATGCGTTCCGGCTCCGACGAGATAAAGCCCTGGAAGTTCCTCGGAGACATTATGTGGTCTGAACCATGCGCTTTGCAGAATACGCGGCTCGATTGAAAATCCGGTTCCATATGGAGACCGATATCGGTCACGAAACGTGTTGGGGCTGAAAACCTCACTTGCCGTGATGTGTGCAGAAAGCCCGGGAAGCGCTTGTTCCTCCAGTACTTTTTGCATTTTTTTACGATAATCCTCGGCTGTTTTCGTCCAGTCCACAGGCTCTTTGTGACCTAGATGCGGGACTGGGGACAACGCATAAAACGTGTCGCCTCCTGATGGAGCCGCACTTGGGTCGGTGACTGTTGGGCGATGGAGATAAAGGCTCATATCATCAGCAAGATGGCCCTTGCGGAAAATATCGCGCACCAGTCCTCCGTAGCGCGGGCCATTTAAAATTGTATGATGTCCGACGTCAGGCCACAGATCGCGAGTTCCCAAAGTCCCGAAATGCCACACCATCAGGCTCATGGACCAGCGTGTGCGTTGCAGACGCTTTTGGGTCCAGCGCCGGGTCGTTTTCTTGCGTAGAAGGCGCGAGTAGGTGTGTCCCGCATCTGCATTCGACACGACAATGTCAGATTTGATTTCCTGCCCGCTGCCCAATGCGACGCCGGCGGCGCGCCCATCTTCGACCAAAATCCTGTCCACATCCGTATTCAGCTGTACCTGACCGCCCTGAGACTGAATGATACGCTGCATATCGCTGGCGATTGCGCCGACGCCGCCCATGGCATAATGGACGCCGAATGCTGCCTCTAGGTGGCTGACCAGAATATACATCGATGTGACGCGAAAGGGGTCCCCACCGATAAAGAGCGGATGGAAGGAAAACGCCATGCGCAGCCTGGGATCTTTGAAACGCCGTGCTGCATGTGCATAGACCGATCTGTCTGCACGGAGCATCGCAAATTTGGGCAAAACCTTGATCAGGTCCCAAAGCTTGTGCATGGAGCGCCGTCCAAGATCCTCAAACCCGAATTCGTATCTATCCAGACTGTCTTTGAGGAACTTGTCATACCCGACGAGGTCGCTTGGTGAGAGACGTTCAATTTCGGCGCGCATCTTGTCGCTATCCCCGCTTGCGGAGAATCGTGACCCGTCCGGCCAGCGAATTTCATAGAAGGGATCCAAAGGCCGCAGATCGACACAGGATTCAAAATCCTCGCCGCAGGCTGCCCAAAGCTCTTTGAAAATTTGCGGCACCGTTACGATTGTCGGGCCAAGATCAAAACGGTGACCATTTTGCCAAAGCGCTGAGCCGCGCCCGCCGGGCCGGTTCAGCCGGTCGATCACAGTTACGGCGTAGCCCTTTGCGCCTAAACGCATCGCAGCAGCAAGGCCACCCAGACCAGCACCAATAACGATGGCTCTGGGGCGTGGATCACTTTTTGTGTCTTGGGTGAGGAAAGTGTCATGGCGTGTCATTAAATGAAACGATACACGTGTAAACCAAACCTGACAAACAATACTTTCAGACTTTCCTTTCATTTTGAAAAATGTCACGCTTGGTTGACATAAATGACAAGGATTCACAGCGGGAGACATCCTATCCAGACCGTCAGCCTTTCCTTATTCAGATTTTCGTCGCTGACCACGCGTGTCTGGGCCTTTGGAATGATGGGCTTTGCGCGACGGCCGTTGTCGCGTATTCCCGAATTGCAGTTTTGGAAGCTGTGTGGTTCGGGCCCTGACGGATCGTTCACCCTGCGTTTCAACCCATCGGTCTATACTGTGTTGTGTGTCTGGCCTGACGAAGACACGGCCCGTGACCGTTTGCAAAATCACCCTCTTTTCAAACGCTACGGGCACATGTGTTCAGAACAAGCCCAGATTTTGATGACGCCTGTATCCACTCGAGGGGCGTGGTCCGGAACTGAACCTTTTGAGGTGGCCGAGATCGCAGCGCAGTCTTCTGTGCAGCCTGTTGCAGCGCTCACACGGGCGACGTTGCGGCCCAAAGTTGCCTTGCGTTTCTGGGACCGCGTGCCCGATATCAATGCGGTGATTGGTGCTGACCCGAATGTGTTGTTCAGAATTGGGATGGGAGAAGTCCCCGCTTTGCATCAAATCACTTTTTCAATTTGGCCAGATACCCATTCGATGGCTCTCTTTGCGCGTCATTCCGGACCACATGCAGATGCAATTCGCGCGGTGCGCAAAGAGGGCTGGTTTTCCGAGGAACTCTATGCTCGTTTTCATGTCATAGATGCACAAGGAACATGGAACGCGCAGACGTTCTCAAATGAGTTTGTAAGATGATGACACGACCCCAGTTTCCTTTTTCGGCAATTGTCGGACAGGATCAGATGAAAACTGCAATAATCCTGACTGCTATCGACCCGTCTTTGGGGGGGGTCTTGGTCTTTGGTGACAGAGGAACGGGAAAATCCACAGCCGTGCGGGCGCTGGCCGCGTTATTGCCGCCGATAAAGGCCGTTTCCGGGTGTCCAGTTAATTCGGAGTCCCCCGATGACGTTCCGGCATGGGCAGAGCTAACTGATAAAACAGTAATCTCACGTCCAACACCGGTCGTGGATTTACCTCTCGGTGTCACCGAAGATCGCGTTACGGGAGCCCTGGACATCGAACGTGCCCTGACGCAGGGCGAAAAGGCATTTCAGCCGGGACTTTTGGCACAGGCCAATCGTGGGTATCTTTATATCGACGAGATCAATCTGCTCGAAGATCATGTTGTCGATCTTTTGCTGGATGTCGCGCAATCTGGTGAAAATGTGGTGGAGCGCGAAGGTTTGTCCATTCGACATCCGGCACGTTTCGTTCTGGTCGGATCGGGAAACCCCGAAGAGGGCGAATTGCGTCCTCAGCTTTTGGATCGATTTGGAATTTCGGTCGAGGTAAGAACCCCGACCGACATCGACGAACGCGTAGATGTTATCCAGCGCCGGGACGCCTTCGAAAGAAATCCAAAGGCCTTTCTGGGAAAGTGGCGGAAGGCAGACGCGGCATTATGCGACCAGATCCTGACAGCCCGAGCGCATTTGAGCGCGGTGAAAACCCGTAAAGCTATTTTAAAGGACTGTGCTGCGGTGTGTCTCGCATTGGGAGCAGATGGTCTGCGTGGTGAGCTGACACTGCTACGGGCAGGGCGTGCGTTGGCGGCTTTTTGCGGGCAGGGGTCTTTGGAACGGGACCATCTTCGACAGGTGGCCCCCATGGCGCTGGCTCACAGACTTCGGCGTGACCCACTTGATGAAGCGGGGTCGTCTGTTCGGGTAACACGCACTGTAACCGAGATTCTGGGCTGATGGACATCGACCGGTCGAGGATGCTTTGGGATCAGGCCTGTATTGCGGTGCAGGTGACGGCCATGGATCCGGTTGGACTGGGCGGCATCAAGGTCACGGCGCGCGCGGGTCCGGTAAGGGACCTCTGGATGCAGCTGCTGGCCCGTCTTCCGATGGCGCATTCCAGATTGCATCCGAACATATCCGACGAGGCCCTATTCGGTGGAATTGATCTAAGTATGATCGGCGCACAGGCTGGGACGCCACCGAGGCGGCAGGGCATTTTAGACCAGTCGTCAACATTGATCCTTGCAATGGCGGAAAGATGTCCCTTGGATCTGGCGGGTCGTTTGGCACTGGCTTTGGACCAAGGGCGCGGGCACTGCCTGATTGCCCTCGAAGAGCAGGTTGAACCCGATGAAACTGTACCAAGTGCCCTTTGCGATCGCTTGGCCAGTCACATCCGGCTGGATGACATCCCGATCGATGTCGCGCGCGGGATGGAACATGGCGTCAGTGCGGTGTCTTCCAAACATGCTGTGATGCTTGACGACGTGAGCATAGAGCCTGCGATTGAGCCGATAAACCTTTTGTCTATGCGCCTGGGAATTGATAGTCTGCGTGCTCCTTTGCTTGCCTGTCGCTTTGCTCGGGCGCATGCCGTTCTTTGCGGGCGCAATGAGATTGAACAACAGGATATGGAAATCGCAGCTGCGGTTGTTCTTGCGCCGCGGGCACAACAGCTTCCTGATGCGCAGGAAAGCGCGGATCGGGCAGAAGAGACACCACAGCAGCCGCCACCCGAGCCGGACGATCCCAAAACGTCTGACGCCATACCGCAGGAAATTTTGACCGATGCCGTGCGCGTGGCGCTGCCTGATGGGATTTTACAGCTCTCTGCAACAGCCGGAGGCGCCGGCGTCGGAGGAGGTGGTGCCCGTAAATCCGGAAACCGCAAAGGCCGCCCGTTACCCGCACGCAAAGGCCGTCCCGATGGTCGCAGCAGAATTGACGTTATGGCCACATTACGCGCCGCGATTCCATGGCAGCGTTTGCGCCGGAAACCGTCTGGATCGCGACACCGTTTGGCTTTGCGCGGACAGGACATTCATCTCAAACGATTTGAAACATGCTCCGACAGGCTTTTGGTGTTTGTTGTTGATGCCTCTGGATCTCAGGCACTTGCCCGATTGGGCGAAGCCAAAGGGGCCGTCGAAATCCTGTTGTCGCGGGCCTATGCAAGTCGTGATCACGCGGCTCTGGTTGCGTTTCGCGGGACATCGTCAGAGGTGTTGTTGCCGCCCACACGATCGTTGGTTCAAACCAAAAAGCGGCTTGCATCTTTACCGGGGGGCGGCGGGACACCATTGGCCGCCGGGTTACATCAGGCGGGTAGCCTTATTTTGCAGGCGCAGCGGCAGGGGCTGTCACCGCTCTTGGTGCTGTTGACGGACGGGCGCGCCAACATCGCGCTTGACGGGACAGCAGGACGTGCACAAGCCACAGCGGACGCCTTGGACGCGGCGCGCTGGCTGTGCCGGTCAAAGATCGAGTCTGTCATTTTGGATACCGGTATTCGGGCACAGCCGGCTTTGTCCGAATTGGCCCGCACGATGGGAGGACGGCTTTTAACATTGCCGCACGCCGGTGCATCGCGCATCTCGGCCGGATTGGAGCAGGTTGTGCGCGGGTAATGGACTGGATACGTGACTTACCGACCTGGCCGAATGCCAATGCCTCAAAACGTATTTCTTGCGTACCACACAGATGGCATGTCCAGATTATCGGGCAGGGGCCGGATGTGCTTTTGTTACATGGATCAGGGTCTTCAACGCACAGTTGGGCTGGTTTGATTGATCACCTACACACTGAAATGCGTTGCATTGCTGTGGATCTTCCGGGACACGGATTTACCCAATCCCGCAGCCCGCTACGCAACGGACGTGAGAATATAAGCCACGACCTTGAGAGATTGATCTCACAAGAAGGATGGACTCCGAATTTGATAATCGGGCATTCAGCAGGGGGGGTGATTGCGTTAGACTTAGCAAACCGGATGGACAAACCTGTAAAGGTCGTCGGGTTGAATGCTGCATTGGCCCAATTTGACGGGGTTGCGGGATGGCTGTTCCCGATTATGGCACGCACTTTGGCAGCCATTCCATTTACCGCCAGACTTTTCAGTGCAGGGCCCAACCCAAAGGCGCGCGCGCGGCGTTTGATATCAGGGACAGGATCTGCGCCACCACCAATGATGATGCGATGCTATGCGCGGCTTATTTCGGACCGCGATCATGTTGCTGGGGCCTTAAATATGATGGCGCACTGGTCTTTGGACGACCTGGTCGCAACTCTTTCCAGCTTTCGGGACCCGGTTTTGTTTATTGCGGCTGAAAACGACAAGGCAGTACCCGCAAGCGTGTCACATGCAGCGGTGGCCCGTATGCCGGACGCCAAAGTCGTGGATTTAGCTGGGCTCGGGCATCTGGCACATGAAGAAGACCCCGGCACAGTGGCCAGGGTCATAAAAAAATGGATCCTATAGGTAGATTACGAGCCTGCCGACACAGATGTCAGATAGGCCCATATGTCTGCCGCATCGTCTGCCTTGCGCAGCTTGAAGCTCATCTTGGACTTCGCCTTTGAGTCGGAGAGGTAATCGCGTAAATAGGCACGCGGATCCTGCACGTACACGACAAATTGCTCTTCGTCCCAAACCAAACCGGCCTCGCCCGCCGCAACCAGTGACTTGCCATACCGAAAGCCGTCTACACTGCCTGCTTGTCGGCCAGCCACACCATAAAGGTTAGGTCCGGTTTTGCCACCTTTGACGATTGTATCGCCTGCGTCGCTAACGATCATGTGGCATGATTTACATTTTTTGAAACCACGCTCTCCCGCGGCCGCGTCGCCCCCGGCGAGCGCCGGCGTCGTCAAAGACATTCCCATCCCAAGCAATGCAATACCAAGACGTCTCATGTTGGATCTCCTCTTATTCCGTCCGTGCCTGTGACCAAGTAGCGCGCTTTTCAGAAAAACCCAGTCACAAATGACCTTTATGCTGTGGCACGAGAGATCGCGCATTGTTTCCACAAAACGGTCAATCCTGATACGAGGTGATCAATATCGGCATTTGAATGCAAAGGCCCTGGTGTGAACCTCAGGCGTTCGGTTCCCTTGGGTACAGTCGGATAGTTGATCGGTTGCACGTAAATGCCCCAATCCCGCATTAGAATATCGGATAACATCCGGCATTTTACGGGATCGTTGATCATAACGGGGATGATATGGCTGGGATTTTGCAGATGTGGGATCCCGTTTGCATCCAAGGCCTGACGCAGTCTTGCGACCTGTTGGCGTTGGCGCGCCCGCTCAATTTGGCTGACCTTAAGGTGCGCGATCGAGCACTGCGCAGCCGCCGCGACAGCCGGTGGCAGGGCTGTTGTGAAAATAAATCCCGATGCAAAAGAGCGAATAAAATCGCACAATACGGTTGATCCGGTGATATAGCCCCCCATACAGCCGTACGCCTTGCCCAAGGTACCCTCTATAAGTGTGATACGATCTGCCAGACCAAGTTGTTCGCTTATGCCTCCGCCCCGTGGGCCGTACAGACCGACGGCGTGAACCTCGTCCAGATAAGTCATAGCACCATGTTTTTCGGCAACTTCGACGATCTCTTTCATAGGACAAATATCGCCATCCATGGAATAGACCGACTCAAAGGCAACAATTTTCGTTGCATTCGCAGGAAGAGCCGACAGCTTGCGATCCAGATCTTCGGGATCGTTATGTTTCCAGATTACCTTTTGGGCACGCGAATGGCGGATGCCTTCGATCATAGAGGCATGATTTAAGGCGTCAGACAGGATCACGCAGTTTGGCAGCCGCGAGCCAAGTGTCGACAAGGCCGCCCAGTTCGAAACATATCCGGAGGTAAACAAAAGCGCAGCCTGTTTGCCGTGGAGATCTGCCAACTCTGCCTCTAGTGCGACATGGGCGCCGCTCGTGCCCGAAATATTCCGGGTGCCACCAGCGCCGGTGCCATGTGCTGAAACGGCATCGATCATTGCCGCGCGCACCTTTGGATTTTGTCCCATACCGAGGTAATCGTTCGAACACCAAACTGTGACTTCGTCAGGCGTGGCTTGGTCGTTGCTTTGAACCCGCGGAAAGTTCCCGCACTGACGATCCAGTTCGGCAAAGATCCTGTAGTTGCCTTCCGCTTTCAGCGTCTTCAACTGATCTTCAAAAACGGCGTCAAAATCCATGTTGTTCCTCCCGACGGTGTCTTTGTTTTTGTGTGACGGTTGACGGTGCCTCTGGCAGCATCCAGCGCCAGAGCTTTGCGTCTGGCAAAGCCAGCACCATTAACCAATGTTCCAATAAAGCGAGCGCGGTCAGCGCTGCCAAGATTGCGTAGCCCGCAGCGTGAGCAGGCGCTGCTTGCCAAAAAAGGACCATCCAATACGATACGGCAAAACTCAAAGACGTGACCGATATTGGAAACAGCCAATTCAGACTGCGAATGCGAAAATGGCTGGGCAAATGCGACAGCGCACGCGGAATGAACTCGGTATTTATTTGCGGCACACCGAGATAAAGGTTCAGTTTGGCCGAGATACGCGCGAAAAACAGCACCGCAAATGTCGACATTGCCATCGTGTTCGCAGCACCTGCGCTGGTCGTAATCAATATGATCAGAACAGCTACCAGACAGATTTCATGATAGGCGATGGTGCCCCATGCACGGATAAACCGCTCGGTCTGTGGCACGTCATCGGGGCAGGGATAGAGGTTGGGGCCTGTAATTTGCCCGGTCAAAAAGGCCAGTTCAATCCAGCCCCAAAGCATCAAGACCGATATAAATCCCAGATATGCCCCCGCAACGGTGGGCATATCATAGCTGATTTCTGCGCCGATGGCCCCAAGGATGGCCACAGGAAAAAACCAGATTGTGACGTGTTTTCCCATATCTTTGCGGTCTGCCTGACGCACAATCCATAAGATTGCCCCGGTGGAAAACCACCATGCAAACAAGGCTGTCAAAGCCGCAAACCAACCCGAGTCAAACATCAGTAGCTGGGCTCCAGTCTGGTTGAGTCAGGCAATACATTAGATTTTGACCGTATGGTCAGTAAAGAGACACACGCCGCGGCGGCCTGCAGCCGCGCTACGGCCCCTTTTACAAATGCCATTGGTCCTTTTGTCTGACCGGCTTTGGCAATGGCGACATTGGCGCGGTTGAGTTTTTCAAGTCCACGCTGCCATCTGGGGTTGTCGATATCCAAAGTGATGGGAAAGATCTGCTGAGTGATCTTGGATGTCTTTGTAAAGACCTCATGTGCGTACCAATCGGGATCAACACCCAGCGCTTTGTGGAATTCCGGTCTTTGATGATCGCGGATATACATCGTCGCGTAAACGGCTGTGAGAAAGAACTTGATCCACAAAACATTCAGACCACTGGTCAGTTTCGGGTCGGTCTTCATCAAAAGCGCAAAGGCCTCGCCATGGCTGAATTCATCGTTGCACCACTCCTGAAACCACTTGAAGATCGGATGGAACCGGTATTCGGGATGCTCTTCCAAGTGGCGAAAGATGGTAATGTATCTGGCATAGCCAATTTTTTCGCTAAGGTAAGTCGCGTAATAGATGAATTTTGGTCGAAAGTAGGTGTATTTCTTTTTCTGGGTCAAAAACCCAAGGTTCACGGCCACACCAGCCTCGCGCAGCGCATCATTGATAAATCCGGCGTGGCGCGCCTCGTCCCGCGCCATCAACTGGAACAGCTGCGTGATGTCTTTATTCGACCCGCGCCGCTTCATCTCTTTGTATAAAACGCAGCCCGAAAACTCTGCTGTGCAGGAGGATATCAGGAAATCTATAAAGTCGCGACGCAGCTTGGGCTCCATATTGTCCCAATCGACATGATCCCAATTTTCGGTCTTTCGGAAATGCCCCTTGTTCGGATCTGACACCATTTGCGCAATCAAGTGATCCCAATCCTCGCGCACGGGGCTGACGTCAATGGCATCCAGTTCATCGAAATCCGTGGTGTAGAACCTTGGCGTCAACAGGGTGTTCTGCATTGCCACGTCGGTCGCACTGGTGCTGTCAAATGCTGATTGTGCTTCTTGGATGGCAAGGCTTTCTTCGGCCGTGACAGCATCTGCGGTATGGGCTGCGTGCATATTCATGCCATCACCTCATCAGAAAATGAAAACTCGCATAATTCCATAACTTCGAAGTCACCTGTCCAGCGGGTCCATAATCGTTCAATTTTGCTTGCACGAATGATCTTGGCCTGACGCTTTTCGCGGACAATTTCGCCAAAGGGGGCCATGATTTCAGGACCCATAACCTTGACCTCATCACCCGGATGAATAACCGCGCCATTGTCGAAGCGTACATGAGCGTGAAGGCTTTCAAAGCAGTGGCTTACCTCGACCGTGCAAGGTGCGTTCTCGATCTTTTTGGTAAAAAGTCCCATCAACGTCTTCCTTTTCAGCGTGTGTCGAGAAGTTTGGCGAATGCGCGCGCATTATCGGCACCAAAGCCCATAAGATCTGCGCGCCATCCAGTGACCGGATCGTGAATGCTGAGCCGCCCGTTTGCGGTGCGCCTGACCAAAACCGGCGCCGCGTTGCCTGCGCCCCGCATCACGCGTTCGCGTTCGATAACGCGGGCAACCCCGGCGACAAAGCCGCCTTCTTCGCTGTCCAGCCGAGCAATCACCGTGCCAGAAGGGGCCAAGACTGTGACCGCTCCGCTGGTTCCATTCGACACTAGGATCATGGCGCGTTCGGAAGTGATGGTGCTTGGATCCGGTATCGCTGACATCGGACGGTCGGTCAGGACAGCCCAGGTTACCAAGGCAAGCGTCGCCATACATAGTCCCACCATTGCCCTTAACACGGGGCGCGGGATCAATTCCGGGATACGGGTCTGGCTGGTCATTGTGTCGGTTACTCCGCTGGCATGGCTTGGATTGTTGGGCTTACCTGCGGAGCATTTACCTCGGTCTCAGCCGCGTCGCTCAAAATCTGTGCGACTGTCTGGGCATCTGGGATGCAGCGCAGCGATGGTGCGGTACGGAACTGCCAGGGCCGTACGTGTGGCCAAAGAACAAGGTATCCAAGCCGCGTATCCCCGAGAAGCGATAGCGCAATACTGCCGCTTCCGTCTTTGCGAAGATCCAAATCCGCAGAGGCGATCTTGGAGTATGGCAGGTTCAGGGTCAGCGTCAAAGCGGCGCCAACCCTCATAACCACACGCTTGCTTGTCAGGGTGTAGATGGTGGCCCGCGCCTGGATAAAGGCCACCAACCACAACAGCGCGCAAGATATGATACCAAGCACCACCACCGGAACCGTCGCGGCAAGCGCCTGGTAGAACGGCATTAGATCCACAACACTTATAAAGCGCCACGCTGATAATACCCCGAAGTACCCCGCGACCCACGGCAGAGCCAACGCGGATTTTGCCAAAGCCCAGGCATCCGGGCGTCCCTGCCAAAGAATGTCTTCTCCTTTTGGAGGACGTTTCGGCAGACCGGGCATTTCTTCGTGATCAAAATCGTCGTGCATGATGGTCTCCTGAGATCGGGTCAGAGCTGTGGCTCGAGCCGTTCGGCTGACGCGTAAAGAAGACCACCCGCATAGTAAGAGCTGATCTTGTCTTCTTCCAACATGGTCACGACATCGGCATCCTTGGTGGTGGGCACGTCCGCGAAATGCTCGGAAAAGATCGAACGGATCTTGAGGCGGTCAGATTTAATCCGGGCCATGGTTAGCGGCACCAAACGCTTGCCACTTCCAAAAGCTGCGTCCAATTCGTATTCGACATAGCGCACCATTTGTTCCGGCTCGTCTATCCACATGTCGACCACGCATCCGACGACCACGTTGTCGCCAGCCATGACCGGCAATCCGCGCGGATCGCGTCCAGCTGACACCGAAAAGCTGTCCAGATTACGAAGCGGTACCAATTTGTTGTGACCCCGTCCGTCAAGCTCGGGCAGATCCCTGCGGTTGGCCCATGATGCAGGCCCGACCCCATCCACCATTGGATTGCCGGTTGGCTCGAACGGAAACCCATTGGACGCATTCGTCCGCTTCAAGGCCAGGTCATCACGGTCCGGACGCTGGCCAGAGGGCAGCGTGACCTCACCACGACCATGCGGCAATTTAAAGGTTTTATCATCGGGCACAGGATACGGGCCCTGATTGGCAGACTCGTTGCCGTCATCGTCAACCAGAGGATAGCCCTCGCGCATATTCTCACGCTGAATGTAGAAGATAAGAAGGGCAAAAAACCCCCAGAAAAGCCATATGGCAACACTGGCCAAATCGACTTCGCCAAAAAATGTCCCGGTCATGCTGATGTCCTTTTCATTGTCTGGATCATGTTGGGAAATCCGGCAATCCGTGGGGAACTGCCGTACGTGTATTGGTGCGTCGCGTGGCCAAGGGACCCAGCACCGCGAGTGTTGCAAAGATCAGGCCGATCTCTGCATGGTAAACAAAGGAATAACCGGTCGATGGTGAGACAAGCGCCGGCCCCAAAGCACCGGACATCGCCCAGTGTGATACCAGATCTCGCAGACCTCCGCCCAAGGCGATTGCCACACCGGCTGCGGTGGCTTGCGCGGCGCCCCATGCACCCAAGGCCAAACCACGTCCGACGGTGGTCTCTATCGGGAGTGTCATCGCGTGCAAAAGCGTGCTGACAGCGAATAGGCCGCCACCAAAGCCGATTAACCCAGTACCGGCAAAAAACAGCGCTGTTGACTGCATGGGCGCCGCAAAAATCACTAGCGAAAATGCGATCAATCCCGCAACAAGACCCCAGGCACCCAATCTGACAACTTCAAAACCTTTATCCAGAACACGTGCTGAAAGCGCGTAGCCAATCAACGCGCCAGCGGCCCACATGGCAGTTAAAAGTGTTGTGGATGACACCGAAAGACCTAGGATTTCCCCCCCATAAGGTTCAAGAAGAACATCCTGCATGTTGAAAGCCATCGTACCTAAAAAGACGACAATCAAAAGCCGGCCCGCATCGCCGCCTCGGGAAAAGTCAGACCAAGCATCGCGAAATCTGGGTCTTGGGGCTGCTCTGGCAGCCTGTGTCATGGGGCGCACGCTTTCTTGCTTCCATAAAGCGATCAGATTGAGCACAAGCCCGGCGAGAGCTGCGCCCTGAACCACGCGGATCAGCCTGAGGCTTGAAAAATCTGCAAGTAACGCGCCGATTATAAGGGCCGATCCCCCCATGCCCAAAAGCAGCATGACATATAAAAGCGCAACCACCTTTGGTCGGGTCTGCTCGGTGGCCAAATCACACGCCAGTGCGAGACCGGCTGTTTGTGTCATATGGATACCAAGACCGGTCATCAAAAACGCCAGCCCAGCCAAAACTTCGCCCGCAAAAGGAATGTCGTGAACTGTGTCGCCCGACAACACCAAAAGGGCAAAGGGCATAATCGCCAAACCACCCATTTGCCAAAGCTACCCAAACCATAGATAGGGCACACGACGCCATCCAAGTGCACTGCGATAGGTGTCAGAGCGAAACCCCAGCAACGTGCGGAAGGGAGCGCTCAGGACCGGCAAAGCGATCATGGCGGCAACAACCAGAGCTGGCACGCTTAGTTCGACAATCATAACCCGGTTCAATGTGCCCAATAACATGACTGTCGCCATGCCAACCGAGACCTGAAACAACGACAGGCGTATCAGCTTGCCTAAAGGCAGCTGATCGCTTGCGGCATCCGCAAACGGCAAAAGTCGTGCCGATATGCGACGAACGGAACTCATTTTTTGATTTCCATCGCATGCGAGATGTAGAACATTTGCGAAATCCGTCCCAAATCGGATATTTTTCCAGCGCCGTTCCATGATCGGATCAGGCGGTCCGGGGCATGGGGCGTCATCACCGGCGACCGATCCTCGCGCGGAAACATCTTGCCAGTTTGCCACATCAGCCACAGCAGCGGTGTGCGCGGGGCCACAGTGAACAGCACCTGATCAGAAATTGATCCCAAACGATCAAGCACATCAAGAAGATCTGATTGCTGGTAATAGATCAGACTGTCCATTGCGATAATCGTGTCGAAGGTTCCCTGAACATTGCGCAGGTCACCGCTTTGAAAGTCGATTTTTCCAGCCAGATTTGCTGGCGTTCGCGATTGTGCGATGTCCACCAATGCCGGAGAAATATCGATTGCTGTTACATCGGCTCCTTTTTGGGCGAGGTCTATTGCCAGCTGCCCCGTGCCACATCCCGCATCAAGTATGCGCAGGCCTTTGACGTCTTTTTGAACATGGGACAGCAGATGCAGTCGCATATTTTCGCGGCCAGCGCGCACGGTCTGGCGTATCTTGGACACAGGCGCATCCGATGTCAGGCGGGCCCAAACTTCGGTTGCGCTTTCGTCAAAATAGGTTTCAACACGGCTGAGAGTGCGCTGGTAGTCCATCAATCGAATCCCAAAAGCTCGAAAATTTCGCGATCAGGAAGTGGCGCAGGCGTTTGTGGCTCTGTTCCATTCCAAAGCGTCTGTGCAAGCCGCAAATATTCAGCGCGGCAGACCAAAACATCTTCCTCGTCAGGCATTTCAAACAGGGTCATCTTTTTCAGACGTGACCGCCGCAGCGCATCTACATCCGGCATGTGCCCGATCCTTGAAAACCCGACCCGATCGCAGAAGCGGTCGACTTCGTTTGTCTCGCGCGACCGGTTTGCAATGCATCCGGCCAGACGCACCTTGTAATTTGCAGATTTGGCCTGAACAGCCGCGATAATCCGGTTCATCGCGTAGATGCTGTCAAAATCATTTGCAGTCACGATAAGCGCGCGGTCCGCGTGCTGTAAGGGGGCGGCAAAACCTCCGCAAACGACATCGCCCAGAACGTCAAAAATCACAACATCTGTGTCTTCCAACATGTGATGCTGTTTTAGCAATTTGACGGTTTGTCCAACTACATATCCGCCGCATCCTGTTCCAGCGGGGGGGCCACCGGCCTCCACGCATTTTACGCCACCCCATCCTTCAAAGACGAAATCTTCTGCGCGTAGTTCTTCTGGGTGAAAATCGACCTCTTTTAGGATGTCGATGACTGTTGGAACCAATGTGCCTGTCAGCGTGAATGTGCTGTCATGCTTTGGATCACAGCCAATCTGCAAAACCCTTTTGCCAAGTTTTGCAAACGCAGCTGACAGGTTGGACGATGTGGTAGATTTTCCAATTCCGCCTTTGCCGTAGACGGAAAACACCTTGGCGCCTTGAATCTGCGAGGATGGATCCTGATGCACTTGGACCGAACCCTCACCGTCCTGTCCCTTGAGCAGGGGAATTCCCTTGTCGAGTGGGCTCATGTCGTCACCTCCGGGTGTAAAGCTTGATGAGTGTTCATTCTGCAGAAACTCCTTCCATCTGGTCTTCGAGCGAGTCTGCTGCGTCTTGTAAGGCTGCGAGTGTGTCGGCATCAGGCGCCCAATATGCGCGATCTGACGCCTCAAGCAGACGGTTGGCCATCCGCGATGAAGCCACAGGATTTAGATCTGCCAAGCGTTGACGCATGACATCATCCAAAACAAATGTTTCGGACAAACGTTGATACACCCAAGGTTCAACTTTTCCGGTTGTTGCCGACCACCCCATGGTGTTTGTCACATGCGCTTCGATCTGGCGCACACCCTCGGCGCCGTGTTGCAACAGGCCTTCGTAGAACTTTGGGTTTAATGCGCGGCTTCGTGCTTCGAGGGCGACCTGATCAGACAGCCTGCGCACTTTTGCGCCGCCCCGTGTTTGATCGCCAATGTAGACTTCGGCCTCAACTCCGCGCGCGCGCCGGACAGCACGGGCAACACCGCCAAGGGTGTCAAAGTAGTGGTCCACCGTGGTCACGCCCAATTCGATGGACTCGAGGTTTTGATAGGCAATCTCGACCTCTGAAAGCGCTTGCGCCAACAGGGAGGCGCCTGGTTTCGCCTTACCATCTACACCATAGCAAAAGCCCTTGCGGGTTTGGTAGGCATCTGCCAGTTCGTCTTCGTCCGAAAAGGCAGAGAGTTCGACCAGTTGATTAACGTTCGAGCCGTAGGCGCCTTGAGCGTTGGAAAAGACACGCAAGGCGGCCTCTTGCAGTGACACACCCAACTTGCGCGCATTGGCCAGCGCATGTGCGCGAATAAAGTTCTGGTCCAGCGGTTCATCGGCTTCGGCAGCAAGCAAGGCTGCTTCGGCAAGCATCTTGATCTGAAGCGGCAAGAGATCGCGAAAAATACCAGATAGCGTCATGACCACGTCAATCCGCGGCCGGCCAAGCTCGGCAAGCGGGATCAACTCTGCTCCACAAAGACGGCCAAACGAATCAAATCTTGGACGTGCGCCCATCAAGGCCAGGGCCTGTCCAATCGGTCCGCCATCGGATTTGATATTGTCAGATCCCCAAAGCACCAATGCGATGGATCGAGGTAACTTTGGATGGGTGTCCAAAAGTAATTGAGCCTGTCGGGCCCCTTCGCGACAGGCATGCGCAGTTGGCATGCGAAAGGGGTCGAAGGCATGGATATTCCGGCCGGTTGGCAAAATCTCGGGGCTGCGGATCAGATCACCGCCCGGAACGGGTGCGATGAAGCGACCACCGAGAGCACGCATGAGTGCTTTTGCTTCATCGACCTGTGCAAGCCCCTGCAAGACCTGATCGCGCATCGCATCCCGGTCATGCAATGACACATATGCGTCTTTGGCTTTGTCGCTGATATCGGCGCCAACAATGTGCAACCCATCAGGGATCAATGCTGCTTCTGTCTCATGCAGCTGTCGCCACAAATCCTCTGGCGCGCCAAGCATGTTAACGGCCTCGGCCTGTTCCTTGATCAGGTCCAGCATTGTTGCGCGCTCGGGGTCGTCCGGTTCCAATTGACGCCAGCGCGTCAGGCTTTCTTTCAGTTCTTGCAGGCCCTTATAAAGCCCTGATTGTGCAAGTGGTGGCGTGAGGTGACTGACAGTCACTGCGCCCGAACGCCGCTTTGCCAGCGATGCCTCGGAAGGATTGTTGGCGGCATAGAGGTAGACGTTTGGCATATCCGCAATCAAGCGGTCAGACCAGTCACCGGGCCCCATTCCAACCTGTCTGCCCGGCATGAATTCCAGCGCTCCGTGCATGCCGAAATGCAGCAAAACATCGGCTTTGAACGTATGCCGCAGCCACAGGTAGAACTGTGCAAAGGCATGGGTTGGCGCCTGATCATGTTCAAACAAAAGCCGCATTGGATCGCCTTCGTAGCCAAAACCGGGCTGTAGGCCGACGAAAACCTTTCCAAAATGCGCCCCAAGGATGTAGACGCCGCGTCCGTCGGATTGCACCCGACCAGGTGCGGGGCCCCATGACGCTTCGATCTCGGGCAACCATGGTGTTTGAGACACGATATCTTCGGCCGATACATGATGTGCGACATTCGCCTCTTGACCATATGTCTTGGCGCTACCGCCTAGAACGGCCTCCCGCAGGGCGGCGATATCTTTGGGGGGCGTCACATCGTAGCCGTCCTTTTCCATCTCGCGCAAGGTATTCAGAAGGGACGCAAAGACATCCAAATAAGCGGCAGTACCCGCGGCACCGGCATTCGGTGGAAACCCGAACAGAACAATCCCAACACGGCGGTCGAAAACCTTTGAGCGACGTAAAGCCACCTGCTTTGTCAACCGGTCAGCAAGGATCTCAACC
Organism: Roseivivax sp.; assembly: GCA_038138625.1. Classification (GTDB taxonomy): domain Bacteria; phylum Pseudomonadota; class Alphaproteobacteria; order Rhodobacterales; family Rhodobacteraceae; genus JAQXDR01. The sequence continues at coordinate 33,553 of JAYQEA010000005.1, read as the reverse complement.
CGTTCCGGACATGGGGCCATCGCGCGAGACCCCTCTCCGACGCAATGGCGCGCGCAGCCCTGACAGATCTGATCATCATGGCGACCGGCAAACACGCTAGGCTGGCTGGCACCATCCAGTTCGGGAAGGGCCACCAGCATAGTGGTCTCAATTGGACCAAGTCCCTGCTTTGAACCTGCCCATTGACCCAAAGTCTGAAATTCAAGCGGGTGGGCAGAGATATAGGGCACATCAAAGTCCGCTAGAACCCTGACGGCTTCGGCACTGTCGTTATAAGCTGGACCGCCCACGAGCGAAAAGCCCGTCAGGGACAGGATGGCATCCACCTGCCGGTTTTTGCCATTTTTGAAAAATGCCTCAAGCGCGGGGCGTCCGTCCAACCCACCGGCAAAGGCCGGAATAACATCCACACCCCGAGATTCTAACGCGCGGATCACGGCGTCATAATGTGCACAATCACTGCTTAGCACATAGGACCGCATCATTAAAATTCCGACAGTGCCTTTGGCGCCGCGTGATTTTGGCAGGTCTGACACATTGGTTGTGATCCGATCTTTCAGATCCGGATGGTAGAGGCCCACTTCGGGATATTCGCGTGGGGCCGCAGCTTCTGCACCCGACCATTCGGAACGCTCTGAATACCGCCCCAACAAAAAGCGCACCATCGCTTCCATATTGTCATCAGAACTGCCCAACCAGTACTGCATGCACAGAAACCACGCGCGCAAATCCTGTGCGGTTCCTGGCAGATACTTGAGAATACGGGGCAGACGCCGCAGCAGTCGCATCTTGCGCGCGCCATCTTCCGAAGATGGCTTTGACGAACCTCTTAACCGACCTAAAAATTTCTTAAAGGCACCCGAAGGCTTTGACATGTCCAGACCACCCATACGGGTTAATCTGACAATTTGTGCATCGGCTATCATGCACACCATCGCGTCGCAGTCATCCCGCCGTGCTTTTAACGCCGGTAAAATCGCAGAGACATGTTCATCCAGAAATAGCAGCGTCGATATAACGATATCGGCGCGCGCGACCGCTGCTTCGGCTTGACGAAATGCGGCAGGGTTTTCGGTCCATTCCGCTGCGGCATATACTTCTAAAGTAACATCGGGAAAATCCCGCCGCAGCCGCAAGAGTGCGCGCTGACAAGGACCCGCCGCATGCGCATCCAAGGTCATGATAACAACCCGGTAAGCGGATGATATCATCATGTCATCGCGCATAGTAGGCCTTTGCTTCGTAAAGCAGCTCTACCGAGATCTCGTGTGCCCCCTGTGACGCAGCGAACGCTTCGGTATTTCGACGGGCTTTGCCACGCACAAAAATTGGAATTTTGCGAAGCTCTTTTTGTGCACTTTCCAGCCAGATGACATCGCCGCTGGCGACTTGGGGTTTTGGAGCTTCTTCGACTGGGGGCAGGGGGGCCGAATGGCCGTGATGACTGGGACCCGCTGCATCGTGAAATTCGGGATCTTCGCGGAACATCGCCAAGAGATGTTCTTCCAGTCCCATGACCAACGGATGAACCCAAGTGTCGAAAATGACATTTGCCCCTTCGATGCCCATTTGTGGCGCATAGCGCGCCGGGAAATCCTGAACGTGGACAGGGCTGGAAATGACGGCGCAGGGGATACCGAGGCGTTTGCCGATGTGACGTTCCATTTGTGTGCCGAGAATCAGTTCCGGAGCGGCCTCTGAGATAGCCGCTTCAACATCCAGATAATCGTCGGTGATCAGCGCCTCTAGTCCAAGTTCTTTTGCCATGGCCCGGACCGGGCGCGCCATTTCACGATTGTAACACCCAATCCCTGCGACCTCGAAACCCATTTCGGATTTTGCGATGCGCGCAGCGGTAATGACATGCGATCCATCCCCAAAAACAAAAACACGTTTACCGGTCAGATAGGTGCTGTCGACACTGGCACTGTACCACGGCAATCGCAGTCTGGAGGTATCAAGTCTGGCCGTTATTCCGCAGATGTCGGCCACCTCTTTGACAAAATCCCGCGTCGCCCCCACACCGATCGGCACCACTTTGGTAAAGGGCTGATCAAATGTGCGTTCAAGCCAACGACAGGCTGTCTCGCCTGTTTCGGGATACATCAGCACATTGAAATGTGCGGCCCCCAAACGCGCGATATCGCTCGGTGTGGCGTCATAAGGCGCCACGACATTGACCGTGATCCCCATCTCTTCCAGCAAGGCCGCCACTTCGGTGATGTCATCGCGATGCCGGAAGCCAAGCGCTGTGGGACCGATCAAATTGGCACTTAAAGCCTTTGTGCGGGGCAGGGGCTTGGCCAAGGCCCGGGTGATTTGAAAGAATGTCTCGTCAGCGCCAAAGTTTTCTTTGCGCTGGTAAGATGGCAATTCAACGGGAATGACAGGAATTGGTAGCCCCATGGCAGCACCCAGCCCACCGGGATCATCCTGAATGAGTTCCGCTGTACAGGACGCTCCGATCAATAAGGCCTCGGGCTTGAACCGGTCATATGCAGACCGGCAGCTTTCACGAAAAAGCCGCGCTGTATCAGATCCGAGATCGCGCGCTTGAAATGTCGTGTAGGTCACTGGTGGCCGGTGGTTACGCCTTTCGATCATTGTGAACAAAAGATCGGCATATGTGTCGCCCTGTGGCGCGTGTAGCACAAAATGCAGACCCTTCATCGCTGTTGCGACGCGCATGGCCCCCACATGGGGGGGGCCTTCGTAGGTCCAAACTGACAGTTTCATGCGTCGACCTCTAGCAAGGCGCGCCGTCTTAACGGGCGCGCAAACAAACCCGCCAGATCACCGGCCTGTTCGTAGAAATGCACCGGAGAAAAGACCAGCTCGATTGCCCATTTGGTTGTCATGCCCTCTGCCTCCAGCGGGTTGGCAAGACCCAACCCGCAGACAGTCAAATCCGCTTTGGCCGCGCGCGCACGATCAAGTTGTTTTTCGACATCCTGTCCTTCGGAGATAACCGGCCCCTGAGGGATTTCAGCCAGATCGGGCGCCATGAGGCGGCGATCGAGGTATGGTGATCCGATTTCCAGAGCGGTCATCCCACATTCTGTTGTCAGAAACCGCGCCAAGGGGATTTCCAGCTGGCTGTCTGGAAAAAAGAAAACGGTTCGCCCTGTGAGGGCTTCGGCTTCTTTGGCGACCGCATGGCGCGCCCTGTTGCGTGCGGATTCGGTGACACTCAGAACATGCCGGGCAGAAATGCCAAAGGCTTCGGCCACAGCAGTTAACCACGCGGTGGTCCCCTGTTCACCAAAGGGAAAAGGCGCAAGTATACGGTCGGCACCCGCCCGCTCGAGTGCAGTGGCTGTTTCACCCAAAAAGGGCTGGACCAATGCAACCTTGGTATTTTTTCCAATCGTTGGCGGATTGTTTGAATCAGCGTGTGGCAGGACCATCACATTCGGGACCCCGATCCGTTGCAGCAGGTCCAGCATCTGGTCTTGGACTACATCGGGCAGCGCACCAACAACCAGCAGCTTGTGGTCCGAACCAGCGGGCAGGTCTGCCGCCATCGCCGCAAGGCAACTGTCCTCGCCTTGTGTAAACGTCGTTTCAATTCCGGATCCGGAAAAGGCATGCACGCGGACTTTTGGCGCATGTATTCGGCTCAGGCGTTCGGCGGCCGTGTCCAAATCAAGCTTTATAACTTCGGACGGACAAGAGGCGACAAGAAATAAACGTTTTATATCTGACCTGCGCGCCAGCAACCGCTCTACTTGTTTGTCAATTTCGACCTGCGCGTCGGCCATACCCGCAAGATCGGTCTCTTCAAGTATTGCCGTGCCAAAACGCGGCTCTGCAAAGATCATCACACCAGCAGCACTTTGCAAAAGATGTGCACATGTGCGGGATCCAATGACCAAAAAGAAGGCATCAGGCATTTTGCGATGCAACCAGATAATCGAGGTCAACCCGCAAAACACCTCGTGCTGTCCGCGTTGACGCAGTACCGGAGTATCGGCACAAGATCCGGCTGTTAAATTTGTCTGCGTCATATCCGATGCTCCGCATCACGACGTGCAAGGCGCAGTTTCCACAGAAACTGCCCTGCGTTGATAACGTAGACTGCATAGGCCGCCAGCGCCGTCCAAATGAGCGTATCGCTGGTGAATGTGCCCTGCCAAAGCATCAAGACATAGGCCGTGTGCAATCCGATTACAGCAAAGCTGACGAGGTCTTCCCAAAAGAAAGCCGGAGCAAAAAGATACTGTCCAAAAACGATTTTTTCCCAAATCGCGCCTGTCAGCATGATCGTGTATAGCAGACCGGTCTTGATCAGAATTGAGGCTGTTGCAACCTCATACCCGACGCCAGTCGTCATGTAGCGGACAACCAAAACCAAAGACACGAGGAAAGCCAGAAATTGAAGCGGCGCCAATATGCCTTGCACCGCTGTCCATACAGTCTCGTTGCGGCGCGAAAACTGTTCGTCTGTGTACAGGGGTGTCTGTCGGACGTGTGTCCCGGTCGCCTCCGCCATCTGCTGCTCCACGCTGAGGGGTTTGGTTGAGAATATCGAGGAAAATTGCGATGTGTCAACTGTAACTTACACATCTTATAAGACTAAGCGTCATCTTTGGGTAAGAACCTGCAAGCATCTGAAGTAAAGTGCAAAAAATGTAAGATTTTTTTTACAGTATAATCGTGTTATCTATCGTATATGAAAAACATTCTGCTGTTGTGTCTGATTTCTTTGACATTAGGCTAACTTCAAGCGCATAATAGAATTACGGCGGTGCGTATTGCACAGCGTCAACGCTACGCTTGGTGTAGCGGCTATGTTGGCAGGCAAACGGGGAGAGCGTGGTGTCTTCTGATTTTAAATCGGAAAAAACCATAAACGATAACGCGTTAGATCCCGTTGTCGTTGATCATCTCGCATGTCGGGTGCTTGGAGAGCTTCGAGAAACTGTTGTTCTTCAGTCCTCGCAACCGCTGGCGAATGCTACGGAATGGCTGCTCAAGCAGTGCCAATCTGCAGAATCATGCGAGATCGTAACGCTGAGAGATGGTCTGCTGGCCCACGGTATCACGGTAGATCAAGCATTGGATGTCTGCGTCACCGAGGTCGCACGGTCTCTTGGTGAAGGATGGCTCAGTGACGATCTGAGCTTTGCCTCTGTAACCATGGGATCTTTGCGTCTGATGGGACTGACAGAAGCCCTTTCCGCCGAATGGCATCCGCGCACACCACATAACAGTCGGTCATTGAGCCTTTTGGTAATAACGCCGCAGGGCGAACAACACATTCTGGGCGCAACGGTTCTGGCCAGTCTTTTACGTCGGCAGGGGCACTCGGTTCGGCTGATATTGAACGCAGATGCATTCGAGGTTGACCGTTATTTGAAACAAAGCGGATGCCAAGCCGTTTTAATGTCCCTTGGCAGTTTAAAATGCCTTGACGTTTTGAAAGAAATTGTTTCCGCAGTGGAACAGGCGTCGCATCCGCATCCAAGGGTTGTCGTGGGTGGCGCGGTTATTTTAAACCCGAACTATCTTAAGGTTTTGAAGGAGACGACGGACGTGCCGATCTACACATCCGATGTTGAAAATGCACTCTCGGGGCTTCGAAGGCCAGTCGTTCCACGTTTGAAAATGGCTGCCGAGTAATGACTATGCAAGGCCTAAACGCTTGGAGAATAGCTGCCTCCCATATGGGCGAGCCAGAAAATCTGGCGGATGTGCTCAGTGCGGTTGCTGATATAGCCCTGGTGGTCAGTCATGACGGCAATATTATTGCGGCACTCGCGAATTCGCTGAGTGCACCAATCGGTGTGATCGACAAGTGGGTTGGAAAGTCCATGCCGGATATCCTGACCGACGAAAGCATCATGAAATTCAGTCGCGTTGTTCTGACGGCGCAATCCTCTGCGGAAATGCCGCGTTCTTTGGAACTGAACCACACAGATCCTGCTGCACTTGACTATCCTGTTCAGTATTCCACCCACCGCGTCGTCGGAGAAGACGCAATCTTGATGCTGGGGCGGGATTTACGTCATGTTGCCAAGGCGCAGCAACAGTTGATGCAGGCACAGATCGCGTTAGAGCGCGGACATGCGGAACGCCGGGAATTCGATGCGCGGTATCGTATGCTTTTGGCAACGACGCGAGATGCGATTGTTGTTATCGGGATGTCCGACGGCCGAATTCTTGATCTGAATGCGAGGGCTGCAACCCTTTTGGGCGCGCCTCGTGATGAGCTTCAGGGGGCTGTTCTGGCGCGTGAATTCGGTGCTTTGCGACACGAGCATTTCGGTCCAAACCTCGTTAGTCTTTCGCAATCGGAAAATGACAACGCAATTACACTCCAAGCGCGTCGAACAGGCAATAATATCGCGATAACACCAAGCGCTTTTAGGGTAGGCGGGGAGCAAATGATCATTTGCCGTCTAGATTTTGAAGCGGCGGATAACCCGCAGACTGATCGATTGAACACGCTTTTGACCGCCCTGTTCCGTTTTGGTTCGGACGGCGTGGTCATCACCGATACCAAAGGTGTCATAGAGACTGCGAATGAAGCTTTTGTTGAGATGGTTGACTACGACCATCATGCAGATGTCAAAGGAAAAAGCTTAGCGGATTATCTTGGGCGTGGTCAGATTGACCTGAACACGATGCTGGATGCGGCGCTGGAATCCGGAAGTGTTCCATTCCATTCCACGCGGATTAAAAATACACTTGGTGGCGCAACATCGGTAGAGGTTGCCGCGACGATCTTGCGGCAGGGCGCACAGCCGGTTGTCGCGTTTACCCTCAGGGACGTCACTCGTGCCGAAGTCTTCCGGACACCCAATTCAGGCCGTGCCGCTGATGGGTCTCATGACAATGCGGTAAAGCTTGTGGGCCAGGCATCCTTGAAGGAAATCGTAGCAGCTGCTTCCGGTGTTGTGGAAAAGATGTGCATAGAAGCAGCGATCGATATGACCAAAAACAATCGCGCGGCTGCTGCGGAAATATTGGGTTTGTCCCGACAAAGTCTGTATGTGAAGCTGCACAAATTTGGCATTATCGAGGATACAACCGAAAACTGACTGTCCGCTTCAGTTGACGCTTGCAATGCGCTCGAGTGTCTATAATGATTGACGCATGACAGTCAGCGGTGAAATCAGATATCGGCGATTTCCGGAACCAAGCGCTCTGCTGCGCTTGATCAAGCCTGTCACATGGTTCCCGCCAATGTGGGCGTATCTCTGCGGTGCCATTTCTGTCGGCGTCTCCCTGATCGGTCAAATAGAATTGGTTTTGCTGGGCCTGGTACTATGCGGGCCAGTTGTTTGCGGTATGAGCCAAGCGGCCAATGACTGGTGTGACCGCCATGTGGATGCAATCAACGAACCCGATCGTCCAATTCCATCCGGGCGTGTGCCCGGCAAATGGGGGCTTTGGGTTGCAATTGCAATGTCCGTCCTTGCGGTGTGCCTTGGCGCATTGTTGGGGGTCTGGGGGTTTGTGGCGACGATTGTTGGTGTGATCGCCGCATGGGCCTATTCTGCCGAACCCGTCCGGCTTAAGAAATCAGGGGTTTGGGGACCCGGTTTGGTTGGCCTGTGTTATGAAGGATTACCATGGTTTACAGGGGCTGCGGTGTTGAGTGCGGCGGCTCCTGCCTGGCCAACGATTATCTTGGCATTTGTCTATGCAATCGGTGCACATGGCATAATGACCTTGAATGATTTCAAGGCAGTAAAGGGTGATCTTCAGACTGGTGTGCGATCTCTTCCAGTTGTTTTGGGTCCGCGGATGGCGGCGTTTGTGGCCTGTTTTGTGATGTTGGCAGCACAATTGGTTGTTGTGGGTCTTTTGATCACATGGCAACGGTCTGAACATGCGTTTGCCATTGTATTTTTGATCGTCGCGCAGGTCTTTGCGATGCGCGTCCTCTTTCGAGATCCAGCAAAAAAGGCGCCTTGGTACAATGGGGTAGGGGTCACACTTTATGTTGTAGGAATGATGATAAGTGCTTTTGCCGTCCGAGGAATATCATGAAGAGTAATGGGCTGAGCTGGTTTGGAATAGTGCGTCTGGGTTTGGTCCAGATGTGTCTTGGCGCCATCGTAGTGCTTACCACATCCACTTTAAACCGCTTGATGGTTGTAGAACTGGCGCTGCCCGCAGTTCTTCCGGGTCTCTTGGTCGCACTACACTACGGGATCCAAATAACACGACCGCAATGGGGGTTTCGTTCGGATCAGGGGCGCAAACGTTGGGTGTGGATCATTGGTGGCATGGCCATCCTGGCTTTGGGCGGGTTCGGGGCGTCCTTGGGTATTGCGCTTTTCGCGATCCAGTTCTGGTTGGGTTTGGTGACCTCTGTCGTTGCTTATGCACTGATCGGCTTGGGTGTGGGGGCGTCTGGTACATCTGTTTTGGCGCTTTTGGCAACAGCAACAGCACCACGGCGGCGTGCGGCTGCTGCGACCATTACGTGGTTGATGATGATTGCCGGTATAGCGGTAACAGCCGGCGTCGTTGGCGCAGTTCTTGACCCCTACACACATTTGCTGCTTTTGCAGATCACAGCCTGTGTCGTTCTAGGGGCCTTTGGGCTTACCTGCCTGGCTGTTGCGGGAATCGAAGCACGTCTGAACCGGGATGGATTTATGCCGCGTGCCGAGGCGCGCCC
>JAYQEA010000005.1:5530-24908 GCA_038138625.1 Roseivivax sp. | reverse complement strand
GCCCTGTACCATTCTTTATGGCCCTTCAGGAAATTTGGGCAGAGGATGAAGCAAGGCATTTCACGATATTCGTCTTCTTGTCCATGACCGCCTATTTCATGCAAGAATTGATACTCGAGCCTTACTCTGGTCTCGTGTTCGGATTCTCACCTGGCCAGTCGACGTCACTGTCAGGCATGCAAAACGGTGGTGTCTTTTTTGGTATGTTGTTGGTTGGAATTGCGGCAACCGGGCTGAAATGGGGAAGCCTGCGTGGATGGGTGATCGCAGGGTGTGCAGGATCAGCCTTTGCACTGGCGGCCATTGCAGCACTTGGGACGTTGGGGTCAAACCAATTTTTGACACCAGCCGTGGTTTTGTTGGGCTTTTTCAATGGAATGTTTGCTGTGGCTGCGATTGGGTCAATGATGGCCTTGGCCGGGCAGGGCAAGACGGCCCGTGAAGGAACACGCATGGGGTTATGGGGGGCTGCACAAGCGGTGGCAGCTGGCTTTGGCGGATTGACAGGGGCGGCAGCCGTTGATGTGCTGCGCGGTATCACCGGTCAGGACGCGCTGGCTTATGGACTGGTGTTCCAATTCGAGGCGCTTTTGTTTGTTATTGCGGCCGCCATGGCGGCTCGGATCCTTGGGGCTCGTAATGTTTCTAAACCTGTATTTGCGGGAGAATAGTCGTGTTTGATGCAGTCGTAGTTGGCGGTGGACCCTCTGGTGCAACAGCTGCCGAAGATCTAGCCAAGTCTGGACACAAGGTCGCTCTTTTAGATAGGGCAGGTCGCATAAAGCCGTGCGGCGGCGCGATTCCCCCGCGGTTAATACATGATTTTGACATCCCCGACGCACAACTGGTTGCTCGCATCCGAACGGCGCGGATGATTTCACCAACCAACCGACATGTGGACATCCCAATTGAAGACGGCTTTGTTGGTATGGTCGACCGCGAACATTTTGACGAATTTTTGCGCGCCCGCGCGCAATCAGCGGGCGCGACCCGTCTCACTGGGACGTTCGTCAGAATCGAGCGCACCGAGAATGGACCATCCGTGATCTATCGGGATCGCAATAGTGGAGAGGAACAAACACTTCCAACCCGCTTGGTCATAGGAGCTGATGGTGCACGCTCGGCTGTTGCCCGAGCAGAGGTACCGGGTGGGGACGACATCCCTTATGTTATTGCTTATCATGAAATTATCGAAGCGCCGTCAGGCGGGAATTATGACCCAGATCGATGTGATGTGGTTTATGATGGTAGTATATCGCCTGATTTTTATGGATGGGTTTTTCCGCATGGCGCGTCAGTTAGTGTCGGCATGGGGACGGGGCTGGACGGGTTCAATCTCAAAGAAGCCACTAGCGCATTACGTCAGACAGCCGGTTTTGAACATTGCAATACGATACGCAAAGAGGGGGCCCCAATACCCCTAGAGCCCCTAAAAAGATGGGACAACGGCCGTGACGTTGTTCTGGCTGGTGATGCCGCGGGCGTCGTTGCTCCCAGTTCGGGCGAAGGGATTTATTATGCAATGGTTGGCGGACGCGTTGCCGCTCTGGCCGGTGCGGCATTTTTGAAAACTGCAAAAACTGCAGACCTCAAACGGGCCCGCAGGTTGTTTATGAAAGAGCATAAAAACGTTTTCCGCGTATTGGCCAGCATGCAAAACGCCTATTATCGCTCTGATATGCGCAGAGAGCGGTTTGTTTCTCTATGCCATGATAAAGACGTTCAAAAGCTTACGTTTGAGGCTTACATGAACAAAAAGCTGGTTAAAGCTCGCCCAATGGCACACGTCAAAATCGCGATTAAAAACCTAGCGCACTTAACGGGAATAGTTTCGCCCGAACACGTCTGATAGTGTGCTCACACTCAAAAGCGCATGAACACAGCACACTGCACTGCGGTCATACTGTGATCTAAAGCAGATCACAGCATGTGCCGGATGAACATAATATTGGGCGTGATAAAGATAAATCCGATCATAAAGTATTGGGCAAAACGCGCCGTTTTTCCAAAAAGGCTATTTTTTTTGCTTGCCGACCCATAGGCGGCAGCTGTTGCCATCAACGCGTGTCCACCTGCTGCCTTGCGTAGGCTTTCGCGCTTGATTGACGCCATCGCCGCATTAAAAATTTCATTTTGATTGATGGCTGTTGTGCCATTTTTTTCGGTGAGTTTCATGTATCCTCCGCTGTCTCTGTCGCTAAAGATAGCTTTAATTTTTGTCTGTCCAGTCTACGGGGATCAAGGCGTGGACGCGCCTCTTTCCAAATGACACAAAAAAATTTGTTCACAAAGTTTGCTTGGAACGTCGGTCCCTTTTCAAACCTGTATGATTTTTATCCAGCGCACACCATCTATGAGCCTGAAGGCGGTATTTTTTATTTATTTCAACAAATTATGCGTATATTTTCATTACAATTTTTTCACTAATCAAACTATTTTTGCTTACAAACATTGAGATAAGAAGTTGTTGGACTGTTTACGTCAGATCAATTTCAATCATCAATCAAATACATCTGATTTTGAAAAATCGCTTTCATGACGGCTTGGGCTGTCGTGTCGACATTCAAGGCTTTGCGCGCGAGGCGTAGATGTTTCTCAACTGTTGTTTGTGAAAGCCCCATCAACATCGCAATATCCTGACTGGTTTTGCCATCTCCGACCCATTCCAGCGCTTCGCGTTGACGAGCCGTCAGGGTTTGGTTGCTTGGATTAAAGGGCAGAGTGAGAATTTTGAGATGCGCGACATTGTTCAGTAAGATAATGGTGTCGCCGTGCACCGCCCAAATTGCATCCACCTCTTGCTGTGATAATCCGACTTCGGCTGTCAGCCCGATGGCGCCCTTCGCTTTGCTTGACACCGATTTAAAGCTGATCGAATAGCCCGCTAAAATGTCGCGGGACGTGTTCAATTCAATCACACGCGCTTCGTCCGGCGTTAGGGTGCCATTGATCATCTTGTCGGTGATTCTGGACCAGCTGCAAGCGCCTTGATTTTCAAGGGCCCAATTGACCATCGGCGCATGTTGATAGTGACCATCGCTGATAAATGTTTCGTTATAGGACCGTTCATGATTGCTCAGGATAAGAAAATCCCCCGGGTCGCCTAGGCTTGTAGACGTGCGTGATCGTGTGAATCCGTAAAAAAGTCGATCAAAGCCAAATTCCATCATTGAGGAAATCAGCAACGCCCATGTTTCTTCAATCGTGTCTGCGTTCGTCATTGCAAGCAAATTACCGCGCTGCGCGTTTGTAATCTTGCCAAATGACATTGTGTTTAATTTCCTTTGGTTTTTTTGCTTAAGGCGTTACCGCTAAAGGTATCACCACAAAATCGACGAATATCCAGAAGTTAACAGATGAAATTATGTTAATTTTCTGGGTGTTTCATTATCGCTGCGACTTGAGTAAATCAATTATTTAACATAATCATGATTACGCGATATTTGTGTGTCATCGCTTGGCGATAATGTCACCCGTGAGCGAATAAGAAGTGTCACTCTCCTCACAAAACGATGTGAGGATGCGTGGACATGGGATGGGTGACGATGAACGAGCACGAGCTGAACCGTGTGGAGGTACTTGCGCGGGTCGATGATGGTCGGCTCAGCGTCGACAACGTTACGGACATGTTGGACCTGACGTGTCGGCAGATTTTCAGGCTGTTGAAGCAGTATCGTCAGGATGGCGCTTTAGCGATCCGGCACAAGTCGCGTAGACGTGCGCGGAACTATCAGTTTCACGCAGCCAAGCGCGATTATGCTCTGACCCTGATCAAGGAAGAATATCGTGATTTTGCCCGGACATTGATTGCGGAGATGTTGGCCGAACATCACGTTCTTAAAGTCTCTCGTGAGAAATTGTGCATTGGATGATTGAAGATGACGTTAAGCTGTCCGACAAGCAGCGGCGCCCGTTTCATCAACTGCGGTCGCTCCGTGAATGCTTCGGAGAGTTGATTCAGATCGACGGCACGGATCATCGGCGGTTTGAGGACCGCGCGCCGCCATGCACCCTGCTTGTGTTCATTGATGACGCAACCAGCACGTTGATGGAACTGCGGTTTGTGAAGTCCGAGAGTCCCTTTAGCTATTTCTAGGCCTTGGAGGGTTACCTCCTCAACCATGGTCGCCCCGCCGCCTTCTATTCCGACAAGTACACCATCTTCGGTGTGGCCAAGGAAGACCCCAAAGGCGGCGCACGGATCACGCAGTTTGGTCGGGCACTGAGCGAGTTGAACGTCGAGATCCTCTGCGCCAACACAAGCCAGGCCGAGGGTCGCGTTGAACGCGCCAATCGCACGTTACAAGACCGGCCGGCGAAGGAACTGAGGATCGCGGGCATCTCTGACATGGAGGCTGGAAACGCCTATTTGCAGTACTTCAAGGAGTGTCACAACGCCAAGTTTGCCATAGCCCCGCTGGCGCGAGAACCGCTATATCGGCAAGCAGCTGACTTTTACTATGACCGCAAGCGGATCATGCTCGAAGACACCGACATCACGCGCGGTCTGGTCGGCAAATACGTGGACACCCATGCCTTTGTGGATGGACGGTTCGAAGTGCGATCCAAAGGCCGCTCCCTGCCCTATAAAATATTCGACATGGATCAGCGCGTCACGCACGCGGCATCACCTGCAACAAGAACCTGAACGCGGTCCTCGAACACATCAAAGAGATGCAGCGCGCGACCCCTCCAAAGCCGAAAGTGCGGACAACCTCCGAGAAGATGGGCTATAAACCGAATGGACAGCCGCAAGGCACGCCGTCCGGTAGGCCCAACAGGAAGAAGATTGCGCAGGCGGCGGACTAACCCCAAGTTCGGCCTATGAAATCGAATGATGACGTTGAAGAGGTCTTCTCAGAGCTGAGCGCGATATGGAAATCGAAGCGCATTTTCTGACGGTCGAGATTTACTAAACAGATATTGATCCCAGCTGGATCCTGGAGGTCGTTAAAGAGTTCGGCACCTCAACAGTGTTTGATGATCCGTGCTCAGACGTGCTTGCTTGGCAACAATTCGAGAAAACTGTAAAGGAAGAAGGCCTTACCGACTTCCTCACCAAGAAAGAGAAACGCCAGCTCTTCCACTAACCCCCGCAAGGCTTTTCAGCCCTTCGATATTTGGGGTCTAGGGACTACAAAGCCTTGCTAACGCTGCAATCAGGATAACATTTCTGAATGGCGTTTACACCGCTTTTGACTCTTCGCGGATCGATCTATATCGCCGTGGCCCCGTAACACACAGACGTTTTTTAAAAATACCAGCACACCAAAGCAATGCCTCACTATTCGTTGCAATTCGGATTATTACAGGGTTGCAAGAGCTTTGGATCATTTTCGTGATACATAATCATTGACGTGCAGCGGGCTTTGCTGCGCAAAGATTGGACCGACGAAATTCTGGTTTCAACAAAGGTCTGGGTAGACTTGCATGCACGCCGCAGGCCTCCTACGGTATTGTTGTAGCCGCAGCAACGAGACACTCATGCCCCTCACAGAACGAACGTTCGCCTCGCCGGTGCCTCAGGCGCATCGCTGGATTTCCGGGCGTCACTTTCCGGCAGACAAGCCGCTTATCAATGTAAGCCAGGCGGCTCCAACGGCGCCGCCCCCGGAAGGTATGCGAACTGCTATGGCCCAAGCGCTCATGGATCCTGCGACCCATCTTTATTCGGCTGATCTGGGACTGGAGTCATTGCGCGAGGCTTTGGCAGATCATTGGGCCAAATGCTATGCTGGATCTGTGACGGCCGACGAGGTTGCCATCACGTCGGGGTGCAATCAGGCTTTTGCTGCCACTATGTCCGCGTTGTGTGATTCTGGGGATGAAGTGTTGATTCCAACCCCTTGGTATTTCAATCATAAAATGTGGTTGGATATGGTTGGAATCGTGGCCATACCCTTGCCTACAGGTCCTGATCTTTTACCAGATCCAGCCCAGGCAGCGCGGCTGGTCACGCCTCGCACGCGTGCGATCATTGCTGTATCGCCCAACAATCCTGCCGGCGTAGAATATCCTGTAGCATTGTTGCAGTCGCTGTTTGATCTCGCACAGAACAACGGCCTAAAGCTTATCTTGGATGAGACCTACAAAGATTTTCGCAGTCGTTCGGGCCCCCCGCATTTTCTTTTGCAACAACCTGATTGGGATCGCACGCTGATCCAGTTGTACAGTTTTTCCAAGGCTTACCGCCTAACGGGACATAGAGTTGGCGCGATAATCGGTGCATCGGATTTAATGCCCGAAGTTGAAAAGTTTATCGATACTGTCACCATATGTCCAAGCGGCTTGGGTCAGCGGGCTGCGCTGTGGGGCTTGCAAAATCTTGATTCCTGGGTTGAAACGGAGCGCCAGTCCATTCTGAAATTGGCTGAAACCATCCGTGAAAATTTCGATCAGCTACAGAATAATGGATGGCGTTTGAAAGGTTTAGGGGCATATTTTGCCTATCTTGAACATCCATTTGATATGGCGGCAGACCGGCTTGCGCAATCCATGGTGAGCCAAGCGCATGTGCTTGCGCTTCCCGGCACCATGTTTATGCCAAAGGAGCATCCCGACGGAGCGACCCACCTGCGGCTGGCCTTTGCCAACATTGATGCAGCAGGGATCCATACACTGTTTGACCGGTTAGCCTCTCTGGCTCTTGCCCCTCGCAGCAGCGCCCGCTAGAACGTCGCACGCGGCCCAAAAATCAGAGAGGCTCCAGGCACACCATGGCGCAAAAACAATCCAACAAACTCACGCCCTCGAAAATTTTTCTCTGGCTGTTGATGGGCATGCTGTTCGTCGGTCTCGCGGGATTCGGTGCGACGAATTTCGGTGGCGGTCTTACCAGGATCGGTTCCGTTGGCGATAAGCCGATATCGGTGCAAGACTATTACAATGGTCTGCAACAGGACATGCGCGCGATCGGTCAGCAATTCGGGACCACATTGTCCTTCGAACAGGCGCAAATGTTTGGTGTGCCGCAACAGACATTGTCGAGGTTGGTCACAACGCGCGCCTTTGATCATGAAACCGCTCAAATCGGGTTGTCAGTCGGCGATGAGACATTGGCGCAAGAGCTTCGGCAAATACCGAATTTTAACGGAAGTGATGGCTTTGATCGGGATGCCTATCGGTTCATATTGGAAAACGCTGGCCTCACCGAGGCCGAGTTCGAGGCAACTCTTCGAGACGAGACGGCGCGTACGCTTTTGCAGTCGTCAATTGTTGCGGGGACATCGCTGCGTACGACCTACGCAGAAACCCTGTTGACGTATCAGCTAGAAAAACGCTCGATAACCATGGCGCAATTGAATGATGGGGATCTTGTCACCGCCCCGCCGCCTGCCGACGAGACCGCGCTGCGCGCGTACTACGACGCAAACATTGATAAATACACGTCGCCTGAGGCACGAGATATATCGTTTGCTTGGATCACACCGGACATGTTGCTAGAGAGCGTCGAGGTTCCCGAAGAAGATCTGCGCAGCAGCTACGAAGAGCGTTATGACGAATTCAACCTTCCAGAGCGTCGGTTGGTGGAGCAGTTGGTCTTTCCTGATGACGCTAGCGCTACGGCGGCTTTGGATCGTATCGCTTCCGGTGGCCGTTTCGAAGACGAGGTTGCGGCGCGCGGCTTGGATCTGGCGGACACAGACCTTGGCGATGTGACCCAAGAGGCCCTGAAAGACGCAGGAGACCTGGTTTTTGCAGCTTCTGTTGGCGATATCGTTGGTCCTGCCCCGTCTGATTTTGGCCCCGCCCTGTTCCGTGTGAACGCAATCCTGCCTGCACAAACCACCAGTTTTGAAGACGCGCGTGAAGCTTTGAGACGTGATTTGGGTTCTGATCAGGCCAGACGCCAGGTTGCTGTTCTGGCAGAGGAAGCCATCAATGAACTTGCTGCCGGGGCCACGGTTGAGGATTTGCCGAGTGTGACAGCGCTTGTTGCCGGGCAGATCGACTGGACCGAACAATCCCAAGACGGTATTGCCGCCTATCCTGCCTTTCGTGCACAGGCGCAACGGGCTCAGGTCTCTGATTTTCCCGAAATCCTAGAATTGGGCGATGGCGGCGTCTTTGCGCTCCAGCTCAACAGTATAACACCCCCTGCCCCGATCCCTTTTGAGGATATTGTAGAAACAGTTGCTCAGGATCAAAATATCTCCGCGCGCGCAGACGCTTTGCTATCGCAAGCGACAGACTTGGCCGCGCAATTACAGGAAGGTGTCGCATTTGAGGGCGTAGGACTGACCGCGGAGACCCGCGATGGACTGCTCAGGACAGATTTCCTGCCGCAGCTTGCGCGCGATGGGGTCAGCGGTCTGTTTGAAATGTCTGTTGGCGACGTGCGCGCTATGGCGGGTACAAACGGGGTTGTCATTGTACGCATGGATGAAGTGGCCACAGCCGATCTGACCGATGAAAGCGTGGCTCAGCGGGTCGCTGAGCTTACCAGTCAGGCCTCGACTTCTGTAGCCGAGGATTTGTTCAACGCATTATCAGTCGATATCCAGTTGCGTGCCGGCATTGAAATTGACCAAGCCGCGATTGACGCTGTTCACGTCAACTTCCAATAGGGGGCATCCATGTCGACGATGACACCGTCTTTCGACGCGTTTTCAACTGGGTACGCGTCCGGTAAGAACCAGATTGTCTATACCCGACTGGCTGCTGACCTAGATACGCCTGTATCGTTGATGCTCAAGCTAACCGGCGCTGCCAAACACGCCTTTGTGCTTGAATCAGTGACGGGTGGCGAGGTGCGCGGTCGGTATTCCATCATTGGAATGAAGCCTGATCTGATTTGGGAATGCCATGGTAAAAACGCGCGAATAAATCGCAGTGCCCGATTTGATCAGGATGACTTTACGACCTGTCAAAGCGACCCCCTTAGTGCTCTTCGTGACGTGATTGCGGAAAGCCACATCGATTTGCCTGAGGATCTTCCGAAAGCAGCCGCAGGCTTGTTCGGATATCTTGGCTATGACATGATACGGCTGGTCGAAGATTTGCCCAATATGCCTCCAGACACAATGGAGTTGCCCGATGCGGTCATGATCCGTCCGTCGGTGATCGCGGTTTTGGATGGTGTAAAAGGTGAGGTGACGGTGGTTGCACCAGCGTGGGTGTCGTCCGGTCTGTCGGCGCGCGCAGCTTACGCGCAGGCCGCCGAAAGGGTGATGGATGCAGTTCGCGATCTTGAACGTGCGCTGCCACAGTCAAGCCGCGATCTGGGCGAACCTTTTGAGGCAGCCCCGCCTCAATCGAATTTCGAACATGCCGACTATCTCGCCGCCGTTGAAACAGCTAAGGAATACATCCGCGCCGGAGATATTTTTCAGGTAGTGCCTTCACAACGTTGGACGCAAGACTTCCCCATCCCGCCTTTTGCACTTTATCGTTCGTTAAGAAGGACCAATCCATCCCCTTTCATGTTTTACTTTAACTTTGGTGAGTTTCAGGTCATTGGGGCGAGTCCTGAAATACTGGTACGGGTTTTTGATAGAGAAGTTACCATCAGGCCCATTGCAGGAACGCGGCGCCGTGGAGTGACTCCGGCAGAGGATAAAGCCTTGGAAGAAGACCTGTTGGCTGATCAAAAAGAACTGGCAGAACACCTTATGCTTCTGGATTTGGGCCGCAATGACACTGGGCGGGTCAGCAAGATTGGCACTGTAAAGCCGACAGAAGAGTTTATTATTGAACGTTATAGCCACGTGATGCACATCGTCTCAAACGTTGTTGGCGAATTATCCGACGACCATGACGCTCTTTCTGCATTACTGGCAGGTCTGCCTGCTGGAACTGTGTCGGGCGCACCCAAGGTACGCGCAATGGAAATCATCGACGAACTTGAACCGGAAAAGCGTGGAGTTTACGGAGGCGGCGTTGGCTACTTTAGTGCAGGCGGTGATATGGATATGTGTATCGCCTTGCGAACGGCTATCGTGAAAAACAAAAAGCTGTACGTGCAGGCTGGAGGGGGCGTTGTTTACGACAGTGATCCCGAGTCGGAATATCAGGAAACTGTGCATAAATCCAATGCGATACGGCGTGCAGCTGCGGACGCAGCACGGTTCGAGGATGGCAATCGTTAAGTCAGCCTGTCTTGGTCCGGACCGGTGATCTGTCCTGCATCCAGCCTGACCTGCCGATCCATTTTTGATGCCAAATCTAGATTATGCGTCGCAACCAGTGCTGCTAGCCCCGTGTCTCGGGCCAATGCCATAAGAGCATCGAAAACAGAGGCTGCGGTGTCCGGATCTAAATTTCCAGTTGGTTCATCAGCCAGCAACAACCGTGGCGTATTTGCCAGCGCCCGACAGAACGCAACCCGTTGCTGCTCGCCGCCCGACAGCTCTGCGGGTCTATGATGCGCTCTGTCGGTCAGCCCGACTGTGGACAGCAATGACATTGCCCTGGACTGCGCAATATCATGGCGTATACCATTCGCCCGTTGCGGGAGTATGATGTTTTCTGCGGCATTAAATTCCGGCAGTAAGTGATGGAACTGATAAACAAATCCGATATCCTGACGCCTCATTTCTGTGCGCCTTGCATCACTGAGCCCGGTGGCCAACTGCCCTCCGATCGTGACGTCTCCTCCGTCAGGTGTGTCCAACAGGCCCGCAATATGGAGCAAGGTGGATTTACCGGCGCCTGACGGTGCCACCAAGGCCACTATTTCACCTGGATCAATTGATAGGTTTACATCACGCAATACCGGTACATGGCCGTTGGAGCGCTGGTAAGATTTCTCAATTCCATTGAGCGTTAGGGTCGGGTCACTCATAACGCAGGGCCTCGACGGGGTTCATGCGGGCTGCGCGTCGTGCAGGCAATATCGTCACCGCAAAACTCAGCCCCAATGATAGGGCAATGGCACTTAGAACGTCTTCTAGCTGCAATTTTGCGGGTAAAAAATAGATGCCACGCACCGATGCGTCCCATATATCACCACCAGAAAAGCCGTTGACCACTGCGAAAATTGGATCAATGTAAATTGCAAACAGGCAACCAATCACAACGCCTGCTGCTGTTCCAGCGAGACCTGTCGCCGCACCACATAGGAAAAACACACGCAAAACAGTGCCTTCGCTTAATCCCATGGTGCGCAGAATTCCAATATCGCGGCCTTTGTTTTTGACCAGCATGATCAATCCGGACACGATGTTGAGCGCTGCAATCATAACGAGGATGGATAAAATCACGAACATCACATTGTCTTCGACTTCTAATGCGCGCAAAAATCCGCCGTTTGCATCCCTCCATGACCAGACCATGGCGGAATTGCCCGCAGCTGACAACAATGGTTGGGTCAACTCATCGACGGCATCAGGCTGCTCAACAATCACCTCAATTTCATCGGCAAAGCCATTGCGATTAAAGAAGATTTGCGCTTCGTCAAAAGGCATATACACCCGCACTCTGTCGATGTGGTATCGTCCGACCGTAAAGATGTAGGCCACCTCATAGGCTTTGATCCGCGGGCTGGTGCCAAACGGTGTCTTAACCCCATTGGGTGAAATCAGCCGGATTTTATCCCCAATCGTAACCCCCAACTCTCGGGCCACGCCGGAACCTATGGCCAGTCCCCCTGCGTCAAAACCGGACAAAGATCCCACCGACGGATCCGAGCCCGCTACGCGCGGTATCTGCGCAAGGTCTTGTGCACGAATGCCCCTGACCTGAATACCGGCCGACCGGTCACCGGCATTGCCCATGATCTCGCCTTTGATAAGGGGCGAAGCACGCAGCACACCGGGAACCGCTGACACTCGGTTTGCCCAAGCATCATAATCGGCAATCGTGCGGTCGAAATCCCCGCGTTCATTGATGCGGCCCATATCATATACCGTGACATGCGCCTCTGCACCGAGGATCGTATCAACAAATTCCGCCCTGAACCCTGCACGGACTGACAGGGTTGCAATCAATGCCGCCACGGCCAAAGTGATACCCAAAAGGCTGATCCACGTCATAACTGACACCCCGCCTTCGGCCCTGCGTGCGCGAAGATAGCGCCAAGCAATCAACCATTCGAAAGACGAAAAGGGACGCGGTGACTTGGACATAAAAACCTCGAATTATTTCATTTAAACACGGTGCAAGGCTTTGGCCCCAAGGTCAAACAGGATGCCGCGTGCAAGACAGATTTCGCTGACCGAGATCTCTTTAACCCTGAACAAGCTGTGAAATTTTGGTCGCGATTGCACGGCCGACGTTATGATGGGCTGTGCGATCCCAATGTACACCATCAACCATGGACACCTGCGCATGGGCCCCTGCATCCCAAAAGGCGCATCCCAAACGATCCGCCGCTTTGGCAAGGTCAGCAGACAGCGTCCTTTGGCGCTGTTCAGCGCCAGCAAAAACCGGCGCTAGAACACCTGTCTCAACCACTGGCACCGGAGCCACGATCAACTCCTGCTTATGGGCGTCTTCAAGCCGTGCCGCGCGCACCAACCGTTCGACAGACCGGGCGATTTCAAAACTGCCAACACCAAAAGCTGGCTTTAGATCGTTTGTGCCCAACATAATCACCAAAAGATCAATCGGCTTATGCGATTGCAAAATCGCAGGCATCACGGTCAAACCGTTGCGCATGCCGCCCTCAATCACATCGTCATGCACCGTCGTCCGCCCGGGCAGACCTTCGCTGATGATTTCATGTGATGTCGTTAAAGACGCCGCAAGGACATTGGGCCAGCGATCCGGACGGGCATGGCGCGACATGACACCAAGCGTTTCGATGGGGGCGGTGCCGTGGGTATTGCTGTCGCCGTAACATAGGATAACGCTCATGGTTCTGTCCCTCTAAAGCCCATTGCCACGACAAATTTTTCAGAACTGTCACTGCGGGATGCGGGTGGCTTTACATTGGCAACCTTCTCGAATTTTTGTTTCAAAAGCCGTTGCAGCTCGCTTTCAGCCCCCCCTGCAAGAACCTTTGCCACAAAAGTCCCGCCCGGCTTTAACACGTCAAAAGCAAAATAGGCGGCCGTCTCGCAAAGGTTCATAATGCGCAGATGATCCGTCTGTTTATGTCCCGAGGATGAGGCAGCCATGTCGGACATTACCACATCCGCTGCGCCGCCCAGCCATTGTTTGACCTGATCGTCTGCGCCTTCATCCAAAAAGTCTAATTTATGCAGCTCTACACCGGCAATTGGCTCTACGTCTTGAAGATCAATGCCAATGATCCGGCCTTGTGCTTTGTCCGTTTTTTCACCCAATGCATTTACACGTGGAACCGCGACCTGACACCATCCCCCCGGTGCGCAGCCCAAGTCCACAACTTGAGCGCCTGGAGTGAGAAAGCGGAACTTTTCGTCGAGTTCCAGAATTTTGAAGGCCGCACGGCCTCGATAGCCTTCGGTTTTGGCACGTTTTACATAAGGATCATTCAACTGCCGTTGTAGCCATCTTGTGGAACTAAGCCTGCGTCCACGCGCTGATTTGACCTTGATTTTCAGGTCGCGCTGACCTCGGCCTGATGTATTTTTTGCCATTTTTTGCGCCTTTACACCGTTCCGTCTTCCAGCACGCCATGCGCAGACATTTGCGCATAAAGCAAACCCTCTCGCAGGCCTCTGTCAGCCACTGACAATCGATCCGTTGGCCAACACCGCAAAAGAGCCTGCAGGATCGCTGCGCCGGACATAATCAGAGTCTGGCGATCTTGTCCAATCCGCGGATCCCGTCGTCTGCCTGATGGGCCCAGTTCGAGGTATCTATTAATGACTGCTTCAATCTCGGCACTGGACATGCGTAGCCCATCAACCTTTGTACGATCATATCGGCGAAGTCCCAGGTGCGAGGCTGCAACCGTGGTGACCGTTCCCGATGTTCCAACAATCTGAAACCCTGCACGGGCTTGCTCGGTTTTGTAAGGTGCGAAATCAGCAAGGTGCTCTTCGAAATACCAGCTCATCAATGCATACCGTGCGGCATCATCGTCAACATCATTGAATTGATCGCGCAGGGTCGCGACACCCAAGGGAACGGAAATCCAATCGACTACCTGGGCCGATGGAAAGGCACCGTTATAGGCCTGAAACCCTGCATGGAGCTGCATGATGGATTTTGGCCGGTCTCTTTTGGGTACATTTGACAGATCAATCCAGACCAATTCTGTGGAACCGCCACCGATATCAACAACCAGCAACTGCTCTGTCCGCCGCGAGACCAAAGGCGCACAGGAAACAACAGCCAGGCGGGCCTCTTCTTCTGGTTCAATGATTTCCAATCGAAGGCCGGTTTCGCGTTGCACCTTCCTGATGAAATCGTGCGAATTACGAGCGCGCCGACATGCTTCGGTTGCAACCAACCTCATGTGCCTGACATCGTGCCGCTTCAGTTTCTGCTGACAGATCTTGAGCGCGGAAATTGTGCGCCCCATCGAGGCGTTGCCAAGGCGCCCAGACTTCTCGAGGCCCGCGCCCAGCTGTACGGATTTTGAAAAGCTGTCCACAACCTCAAACTGACTGCCCTTAGGTTGGGCAATCAGCATCCTGCAACTGTTTGTTCCCAAATCCAACGCCGCATACAAGGCAGTGGGATCTGGCCTGACGGGCGCGAGGCTCTCGACCGGGAGTGGGATAGCGCCCGCGCCATCGGGTCGCCGTGGCGCCATGATTCCGCGCCTTCCATGTTAGAGTTAGGAAAAAGATACGCAGGCCAACGCCTCACGACAAGCCCTCATTATTGGTTGCGTCGTGGCTGGGCGTGAAGATGTCGAAATTCGACTGTGAAACCAGATCAAGGACCGATAGGTATCGAGGCAAGAGAGTATGATAGGAATCAAAGGCTATGCCCGATGTGACAGTTGTTTTTTGGCGAGATATTCCCGCCCAAGTCATCGTCGGCAAAGGGCGTCGGGGCGCCAAAGCCCCGCTGCCAGAGCGGTTTGAACAAGCCATTGACCGCGCGGCGATGAAAATTGGTGCGACAGATACCGATGCCTACCTCGCCGAGTGGCGCAAGGCAGCCCCCTACCCTATGGAGGGCACCCCCGAGGATATACTGGCCGCCGAGGTTGCGCGGCTTGACGCCGAATACGACACCGAACGCCTTAAAGCTTTGATCGCAAACCAAGGCCATTCGGCCTGATCCCCCGGCAGGAGTCCACGCCATGGCCATTTTGAGTTTTGGAAAAAAATCCGCACCTGCGCCTGTCACGTCAGGTCCTGAAATCTCTGATTTCCTGAAAGGATTTTCGATAGAGGTGATGCCCCGAACGGCAGCAAAAGTAGATGACTTTCGCGCGATTCTGCCCAGGGGAACGCGGGTCTACATTGCTCATATCGAGGGGACTCCGATAGAAGACATGGTTGCCACCGCAAGGCGCATCAACACCCAGGGCTTTGATGTGATGCCACATTTTCCTGCTCGTATTATCAAAGACAAAGCCACCCTTGTTGATTGGATCAATCGCTATCAGGGCGAGGCAAACGTTAATCAGGCACTCTTGCTGGCAGGCGGTGTGGCGCATCCACAAGGTGATTACGACAGCTCGATGCAACTGCTTGAGACTGGCGCGTTTGATGCGGCAGGATTTGAGCGTCTGCACGTAGCCGGTCATCCCGAAGGCAATAAAGACATTGACCCCGATGGTTCACGCCTGAATGTTGATGCGGCCTTGCATTGGAAGCAGGCGTTTTTCAATCGAACGGATGCAAAAATGGCACTGGCAACGCAATTTGCGTTTGACCCGGGCCCGATCATCACTTGGGCAAACGAGATTAAGGCCGCGGGGATTGATCTGCCAGTGCACATTGGCATCGCCGGTCCCGCGAAACTGCAAACTTTGATCAAGTTCGCGATAGCTTGTGGTGTTGGGCCGTCGCTGAAAGTCTTGCAAAAACGGGCAATGGACGTCACCAAACTGCTTTTGCCTTACGAACCCACGGAAATAGTTCAGGTTCTGGCCGCCCATAAGGCTGCAAATCCCGACTTTAATATTGAGGCTGTACATTTCTTTCCGTTGGGCGGGATAAAAACCAACGCTGCCTGGGCCGCCGACCATGGGCGTATGCCTGTGGCTGCGGTCTCTGCCTGAAGCGTATAATGAGACCTTCGCTTTTGTTTGATCTGGACGGCACTTTGCTGTCGTCTGATCCGCTTCATGTCAGCGTCTTTATTAAGATGTTTGCAGAAAGGGGATTGAAGATTGATGCAGATTATTATTTTGCGAACATGCACGGCAGGCATAATTCTGCAATTTTTGGGGATCATTTTCCAGACGATGATGCAAACGCATTGTCTGACGAAAAAGAAGCACGCTTTCGCAAGCTTCTGGGGACATCCGCTATGCCCATGCCAGGGGTGGTCAATCTGATAGACAAGGCACATGAAAACGATTGGGCAACCGCAGTGGTTACGAATGCGCCACGCATCAACGCAGTGGCTATGTTGAAGGCCATTGGATTAGAAAGCCGCCTGCCCCGTTTGATCATTGGTGATGAATGCAGCGCCGGAAAACCCGATCCGGCACCCTATCTGGATGCGTTGACGCAGCTTGGCTCTGACCCAGCGCGCTCTATCGCTTTTGAAGACAGCCCATCTGGCGTTGCATCTGCAACGGCGGCCGGTCTACACGTCGTAGCAATACGCTCGAGCCTAGATGATCGCACCCTGCGAGCAGCAGGTGCCAACCAAACGATACAAGATTTCAACGATCCCGCCTTGGCAATTGCGCTGGCGCGGCTGAAAGGAACCTAAGCAGTTATGACCCGCACTATAGTGGAATCAAAAACGAAAACCGCCGTGATGGGGTTTGATGAACCCTTTTGTGTGATTGGTGAACGTATCAATCCGACAGGCCGTAAAAAATTGGCAGCGGAACTTGAGGCGGGCGACTTCACAACCGTTGAAAAAGACGCACTGGCCCAGGTCATGGCAGGTGCAACGCTTTTGGATGTCAACGCAGGCGTTGTCTACAATTCCAACCCTGATCCAAACGAGACAGAGCCGCCTTTGATGCGCAGAATGATTGAACTCGTGCAAGGGTTGGTCGATGTTCCCTTGTGCATTGATAGCTCGGTTCCTGCGGCTCTTGAGGCGGGCCTGGCTGCTGCCGAAGGTCGCCCGCTATTGAATTCAGTGACCGGTGAAGAAGAGCGACTAGAAATTGTTTTGCCACTGGTCAAGAAATACAATGTACCGGTTGTTGCGATTTCAAATGACGATACCGGGATCAGCGAAGACCCTGATGTGCGGTTTGCAGTCGCTAAAAAGATCGTGGAACGAGCGGCTGATTTTGGAATTCCGGCGCATGATATTGTGGTGGACCCTTTGGTCATGCCGATTGGCGCCATGGCAACCGCGGGTCAGCAAGTCTTTACACTTGTGCGGAAATTACGTGAAGAGCTTGGTGTCAATACCACCTGTGGCGCCTCGAATGTCAGTTTTGGCTTGCCCAACCGGCATGGCATCAACAATGCCTTTTTGCCCATGGCAATGGGAGCAGGCATGACCAGCGCAATCATGAATCCAGTAGCACTTCCAATCAGTCAAAAGAAAATTGCCGAAAAGAAAGCAGCGCTTGAGGCCGCTGGCGTCATTTTGCCCGCAGACATGGACGATGAAACATTTGTCACACTCTTTGGCATGGGGTCGACCAAGGCCCGTCCGGGTAAGGAAATGGAAGCCATTCGCGCAGCAAACCTGCTGACCAATAACGATCCGCATGGAAAGTCTTGGATCCAATTCAACAAAGATCCCAACGAGGCACCGTCCGGCGGCCGGTCCGGTGGACGCCGCCGCCGCCGTGGATAATGTGAAGTAGGGGGAGCACATGCTCCCCCGCTTTTTAGTTTTTTATGCCGCGGTGCCACATGGCGTTCAGGCCACCAGGACTACGTTTTTCTATGTACGTCAATGATGGATGTCTCGCGTAATCGGCGCACTAAGCTCTCTTCGATGTCGTCCAGAACTCCGGAAATGCGCGTTTGCATTCGTGTTTCCAAATTGCACGATGAAGACGGGATTTTTTTGTCCCCAGTGCCCGCAACCAGTCGTTCACCCAAGGCAAGATATACGTCTGCCAGTGTTATGTTCTTCGCAGGCTTGGCCAGCTTCCAGCCACCAGCTTGACCTTTTTCGGATGACAAAAGGCCCGCTTTGCGCAACTCACCCAGAACCCTGCGCACGACGACCGGGTTCGTCCCGGCATGCGCTGCGATCTCTGATGAGGTTTTCTTTAATTCCGGCTCTGCCGCCATATGGCACATCGTATGCAAAGCCAGAGACAGACGACTGTTGCGCTTCATAAAAACCAATTCCTCAGACCAAGTGAACGTATGGGGTGCGGCGTCATTTGTCCACCAGAGGAGAGCATAGCGCATAAAGGATTGTACGCCAAATCTTTGGGATTTGGCAGGCATGTTTCATCACCTGGAAATGGAGTGCAATGCCCGAAAATACGCCCTGAACGACGCTAAAAAAACCAGCACAGTTGTCGAAAGCCATTTGATGACATCTACTTGTTTGAATGGTCTGTGACCGCCAGCAGACGTTCATTATTGCGTAACGCAGACGAGCAGAAAGTCCAAACCAGTGACGTCAGAACATATCAAGAACGTGGGTTTTCATCCGCCCAAATTGACGTTATGCTTCGTCCATGAGCGGTTATGATGAAATCGACGCGTTTGAAAGCGCATCATTGGCCAGCCGTGCTATGGCGGCACGGCCAACGCCTTATCTTGACGGATTGAATCCGGCTCAGAGACAAGCAGTTGAGACACTGGATGGTCCCGTTCTTATGCTGGCCGGTGCAGGAACCGGCAAAACGCGCGCTTTGACGGCACGCATCGTCCATTTGTTGAATACTGGACGCGCGCGGCCAAACGAACTTCTGGCCGTAACGTTTACAAACAAAGCTGCCCGCGAGATGAAAACACGCGTTGGTCAAATGCTTGGTGAAGTGGTCGAAGGTGTACCCTGGCTGGGAACCTTTCATTCGATCTGTGTAAAGCTTTTGCGCCGTCATGCCGAATTGGTTGGCCTCAAATCGAATTTCACTATTTTGGACTCGGATGATCAGATCCGGTTGCTGAAACAATTGATCAGGGCTGCGGGAATTGATGACAAGCGTTGGCCCTCGCGCATGCTGGCCGGAATTATAGATGGCTGGAAAAACCGCGCGCTTACTCCGGACAAAGTGCCTGCCGCAGATGCGGGTTTATACGACAGCAAAGGGGTTCCGCTCTATACGCAGTATCAGGCCCGCCTTAAGGATCTGAATGCGGTGGATTTTGGGGATCTGCTCTTGCACATGGTGGTGATCTTTCAATCTCATCCAGACATTTTGTCCCAATATCAGCGTTGGTTTCGATATATCTTGGTAGATGAATATCAAGACACGAACATCGCTCAGTATCTTTGG
>JAYQEA010000005.1:3883-5520 GCA_038138625.1 Roseivivax sp. | reverse complement strand
TTGCGGTTGCTTGCGTCGGGACATAAAAACATCTGTTGTGTTGGGGATGATGATCAGTCCATCTACGGATGGCGCGGCGCAGAGGTCGGCAATATCCTGCGGTTTGAAAAAGATTTTGAAGGTGCCCATGTGGTGCGCCTTGAGCAAAATTATCGCTCGACACCACATATTCTTGCTGCGGCGTCTGCTATCATTTCCGGAAACAAGGGGCGTTTGGGCAAGACGCTTTGGACTGATGCCAAAGAGGGTGAGAAACTTCGCCTGATAGGACATTGGGATGGTGAAGAAGAGGCCCGGTGGATTGGAGAAGAAATCGAAGCCATGCAAAATGGCACGCGGGGTATGCATCCAATTAGTGCAAACAAAATGGCAATCCTTGTGCGTGCAAGCCATCAAATGCGCGCATTTGAAGATCGGTTTCTGACGATTGGTCTGCCCTATCGCGTGATTGGCGGCCCTCGATTTTACGAACGGCTCGAAATCCGTGATGCAATGGCTTATTTTCGCATCGTCGTCAGCCCCGATGATGACCTGGCCTTTGAGCGTATTATGAATACTCCGAAAAGAGGCCTTGGGGACAAAGCACAACAAACCATACAAAAGGTAGCGCGCGCCCATGGCGTGAGCCTGTTAGAGGGGGCCGCAGTTGCCGTCGACCAAGGTCTGATTAAGGGAAAAGGTGGCAAAGCGCTTGGTCAATTGGTGCAAGACCTATCCCGTTGGCGACAAATGGTCAAAGATCCCGCGAACGCGCGCGAAACACTCGAAGGTCTGGTTATCAGCGACGATGATGCCGCACATGGGGCACGTGATAACCCGTCGGGGGTTTCGCATGTAGAGCTTGCTCAGATCGTCTTGGATGAAAGTGGTTACACATCCATGTGGCAACACGACAAGTCACCCGAAGCACCGGGGCGCCTTGAGAACCTGAAAGAACTTATTAAAGGCCTTGAAAACTTCGACAATCTTCAGGGATTTTTGGAGCATGTTAGCCTTATCATGGATAACGAAAGTGACAGTTCGGACCCCAAAGTCAGCATTATGACACTGCATGCAGCAAAAGGTTTGGAGTTTCCTGTTGTATTCCTTCCCGGATGGGAAGACGGTTTGTTTCCCTCGCAACGCTCCATGGATGAAAGCGGCATTCAAGGCCTTGAGGAAGAACGCCGCCTTGCGTATGTGGGAATTACGCGTGCAGAAGAGGTTTGTACTATCTCCTTCGCTGCCAACCGACGCGTTTTTGGCCAATGGCAATCTGCGCTGCCTTCCCGCTTTATCGATGAATTACCGGAAGAGCATGTCGATGTATTGACGCCTCCGGGATTGTACGGAGGGGGATATGGAGCGGCAGGAATGAATATGACATCCACACTCGAAAATCGGGTCGCAGATGCCAATGTTTACAATTCACCGGGATGGCGGCGGTTGCAATCGCGTCAATCGCAACGTCCGGTTAGCCAACCGCGCGAAACCCGCAATACCGTAATTGATCTGGAGGCTGTCGCCGCCTTTGATTTGGGCGCACGCGTTTTTCACCAAAAGTTTGGTTACGGATCGGTGATCGGGATCGAAGGCGACAAACTCGAAGTTGCGTTTGAAAAGGCGGGCACCAAAAAGGTTGTAGCCCGTTTTCTAAG
>JAYQEA010000005.1:1057-3873 GCA_038138625.1 Roseivivax sp. | reverse complement strand
TTTAACCTCGCCAACGTAGGGACACGGGATCGTGTGCTCGTCTCGAACATAGCGAGTTCGCGAAAGAGCTTTCAAAAGCGGCCTGGTCTAGCGGCAAATACTTCTCGACAAATGATTGAGCTAAAACGATAGCTTTCGCGTTTCATATTACCTAGGCAGGGTTGGTTTGAGCAATAAATGCGTCACTGAAAATCACAGCCTCGATAATCGGGGTCACCGCTGGCCCCATGCCTCTCAGACATAAGACAAGGATTGAGCAGGCACCAAGCACAAGCCGTATTATCGGTCCAGCCTGACCAAAGCGTTAAAAATAGTGTGAATGTTGCCTTCCATTTTCTTGTTTATTTCCATATGCGACGTTTCCAAAATCCAGTTGATTGCCGTAAGCATCTGCCAATAAATAGTAGGTGAAATGCCTTTCAAAAATCTGCCGCATTCAGGGGTGAAAGGTCATTTTCAACAGGGCTGCACTGCGATGTATTCCCCAGCAAGAGACCGCGTCCTTTACAATCACCAAATCCTCTTTTGGTCTCGGCTAATGTGGCCACTCAAGTAACTGCTGCGGTCACGCATAATTCAGTTACGCATGCATAAGACCCGCCACCAAGGTTTTCACGAGCAGCACGTTGATACTATACACGTTGCGATGGCACAGAAGCGTCCCAAAGCCATGGGCCAAGCATTGGCCGCTTTCGCAGATCCACAACCATCATTATCGTCCAGATCGCGTTTCATATGGGGTTGCTCAAGGACCAAGCGATTGCAGACCGAGACCACGGATTAAGGATCATGGCGGTCTTTACGTTCGGATGTCGCTGATGTCACCTGCCCCTTGCTAAACAAAGAACCCGTGTCATGGAGTATGATAATCCATTTTTTAGTGCCGAAAGGCCGATATCAAAATCAGACACCACCTTTTTGCGTTTCAGCCCAATGGGCTAGCGTTATCTGCACCACATCAGTGAGGTGTTCGTACGCCCGTTTCAAATCCCACTTGCCAATATGCGAGAACGATCTTGCAAATGGCATTCTTTGTCTTTGACGTTCCAAATCAAGGGAGCCGTCCCAAAAACGCGACAGATCAGGATCTGTGTGCATTCACACGCGCCCTCTGCAAGGCTCTGCGGGGATTGTTTTAGTGTTGCTTTTAACAGCAAAACTACCGCTAACGGCGGAACCGAAATGGTTACCCACCCGCAAACACCACCCTGTATCGTGTGACGGGCGGCTTAAAACAAACAGAAACCAAAAGTTAAATTGAGACTAGAACCGTGACATTGCCCCTCAAATCCATGATCTGTTCTGTCAGTCCCGAGCGGTCTCTTTACCGACTTAATAAGTCAAAGCAGGGAGCTTTGTTGCCGCCTTAAAGACGGTCTTATAAACCATTACAGTTTACCAAATCAGACGGCGCCCTTGGTCAGCACCCTTTCGATTGCGTTGCAAAATCTTTGGCCACACCAAGGGCATTTGCTTCCCCCGTCGTCAAACCTGTTCGGCGCAATGGCTTTGCCGGCCTTGATTACCGCGTTTTGACCATTACCACGCGCCGGTTGTCCTGTTTTGTTCGGCTGAGCTCAGCATTGATACACATAACGACAGTCTCTTCGATGGAACGGGCGCCGACAGGAAACCTTGATGCACCGCGCTCGGGATCAATCTTGTCAATGGGGGGGCGCGGGTTCAGATAAATAATGCTGTCGGTCTAAACAAAACTTTCATTTCAGAGCAGGCGAAGGGCAACACTGGAAAGATCATTACACAACTGACCGCATTGGATTGGGTCCACAACGTCGAACTCGTCCATCTCATAGCCGCTAAATTCGACAGATCCTTATTGTGTCGGAGGATGCGAAGGTATCTACCACGTTGTCTGATGGACGCCGCAACTGTTAGCCTCTACCAAAATCTAACGCTCCGCCCAAAGCAAAATTTGATCAAATGCCAAATTCGCCTGACGTTCCCGCTATACGCGGAGCGCGGGAACAGTTGGCTATGCGCCTTCTTTAGATGGCGCGTTTTAATCAATCAAAACGGGGCCGGTTTACAGGCAGGTTGACAGCTAGGTTGCGTCATACTGTGTTGGCGCAGTATTATGGTGCCATACTTATTTTGAACCGATTACAAAATGGATGTGTGCGCCATGGTCTCCATAGTATTTGATTATAGCTTCGATACGTCTGGCTTTTTTGACAATGCCAATGCGCGGGCAGCACTTGAGGCTGCTGGTGAGTATCTGGGGGGGGTGTTGAACGATGATTTTACTTCGGTTGCTGCCGGCAATGTCATGCAGGTCACCAATCCATCAGACCGTGATGCAGCCCAAATAGAAATAACCCTGACCGATCCGATCGACGATATGCTGATTTTTGTCGGAGCACAGGATCTTGGGGGAGCATTGGGAAGAGCCGGTCCAACGGGTTTGAACATCAGCGGAGATATTTTTCGCAGCCGGATCTCGGATGATTTTCGCGGCAATGGTCCGGTTACAAATTATGAACCATGGGCGGGGACGGTCACCTTTGATCCTGATGCAGACTGGAGTTTTGATCTGGATCAAGCCGTAGAGGGATTTTATGATTTTCTCTCCGTGGCCATACATGAGATCGTCCATATTTTCGGATTTGGCACATCTTCCACCTTTGATAATTTCGTTTCTAACGATCTGTTCACCGGACCCAATGCGTTGATAGAGTCGTCTGGTCAGGGTATTCCTGTAGAAAGTGATGGTGGCCACATTGAAGATGGCCACAACGGTGGTGAAGACGCGTTGGATCCAACCATCGGACCCGGCGTCCGCAAACTGCTCACCAGCA
>JAYQEA010000005.1:0-1047 GCA_038138625.1 Roseivivax sp. | reverse complement strand
AGATCGACGGCTTTACAGCACAAGGCAGCACTCCCCCCATTGTAACCGACGGCGATGACATTACCGTTTTCGGAACACTTCTGGCCGATACGATTGATGGTCTTGATGGGGCGGATCAAATACAAGGTAATGCAGGCGGTGATCTGTTACTGGGGGGCTTTGGGAATGACACCCTGTTTGGCGAGGCGGGTGACGATACGCTGGACGGAGGAAGCGGTGATGACTATTTGTCTGGTGGCGATGGCGACGATATCATTCGGAGCAGTGATGTGTCTGACACCGTCTTCGCTGGCAGTGGCGCGGATCGGTTCGAAATCGAGAATGCGGATGGAACCCTGACCCTCGCTGACTTTGACTTAGAAACCGACATCATCGTTCTGGTTGATGCGGGATTTGCGTCCGTAGACGCTGCAGTGACTGCTGTTGCGGATGAATTCTCAAACGTCTGGAGGCTAGAAACTTCTGGTGGAGCCGCAGTACGCGTGTTTCATGATGAAGTTCCGGGCGTGACGTTAACAGCTGCTAATTTCGAATTGCAAACCGCAGGCGCAACTCAAAATGCAGATACTTTGGTCGGAACATTAGGTGCGGATCTGATCAATGCTCTGGGAGGCAATGACAGATTAGAGGGCTTGGATGGCAATGATACTCTGAACGGGGGCGCGGGGGCCGACACCATGATTGGTGGGAGCGGCGATGATTTGTTTATTGTCGATGACCTTGCCGACAGCGTTCTCGAACTTGCAGAGGGTGGCGATGACAGCGTTGAAGCATCAATCGATATTCAGCTTAAGCTGCAAAGCCAGTTTCTCGAGAACCTGACGCTGACAGGGAATGAAAATCTTGTCGGTAAAGGCAACGCGGTGGCAAATACCCTCATAGGCAATGCCGGCAATAACCTTTTGGCTGGTGGCGGGGCGAATGACACTTTGATCGGAGCCGCAGGCGACGATACCCTTAAAGGAAACAAGGGCTTCGACAGCATGATCGGTGGTCAGGGTGATGACGTCTATTACGTCGATCGAATGAAAGATGAGATTGTTGAAT
>JAYQEA010000004.1:65312-75789 GCA_038138625.1 Roseivivax sp. | reverse complement strand
CTGAAATTGACTGAACGGTGATCCTACAATACGTGCGAAGCCGTGCTTGGCATTCTAAGCCAAGGGATCAGCGTGAATCCGTGCTAAGGTGGCAGACGGGCAGCAGGCGCCGCTAAGGCCAAGAAGTCTGTTTGATATTGTAGATTTTTTTATAGGATTTTAAGCGTTAGAGGGTCAGTCTATGAATAAGCTATTATTTTTGCTACTTTTTATATGCTCAGCGCAAATCTCTGTCGCAAGAGAGACGGTGGTCGGTACAGACAACCCCAGCTTTGTACAAGCCGTCGAAGGTTGGTTGGAAGGCAACGACACAGAGGCCCTGCAGAGCCTTTCAAGGTTAGCATCGGCCGGTCATGTCCCTTCAAAGATACTGCTGTCGCGGATTGCGGACATTCCAAAGTTCAGCGCTCATATCTCTGAGACACTATCGAGAAAGGAACGTATCGCCCTGTTTAGGGAACCTAAGGGCCTGTCTGGTCGCGATTGGCTTGCCAGTGCTTCCGAAGAGAGCGACTTGGCAAATGCGCTTTGGGTTATTCAGTCACTAGACCCGCTAGAAGCCCCTGATTTTGAGGCCCTCATTCTGACATTAATCAGTTATGGTGAAATCAAGCCTGTTTTCGGCTACCTGCTTGAAAGCTGGAAGAGAGGCCGCGGAGAATATGCGGCACAGGTTCTCATTGAATACCATCAACTATTCGGCGCGGCAGGACGCGATTTTTTAGGATTTGTGATTGTCTCAATGGCGCAAGCAGGGAAAAATCCTCCGCTGCCAACGACTATTGATTCTGCAGAAAAAGCACGAAAATTTGTAAGATGGCTACGTTCTGATGTGCATAAGTTGGCTTTTTCTGGAATGCTGCCAATGGGGGCAAATCGTGTTGCCGTTCCTACCCAACGTGAAGGTGTGGAAAAGCTGTCAGCGGCTGTTAAACAGCTTCCGGAACTTCAACCATTAACGCTATTTTGCGAAGCCACTTGTGCGCTAAATCAACAAGATACGTGTTTGGCAGACGGAGTTTGGGCGATTAGACAAAAAGGGACATTTCCATACCCGTTTTCAAGCCCCGCTCAGTCGTTGATCGAGGATGCAACATACTGGGCTTCTGCAAGGTTTGTCGGGGATGTTGGCCGAATGGTGCGACGAGGTGGTTGGCAAGCATGTCGCTAGCGACACCGTTGACGGTCTATATCATGCTGAAATTGGTCCATGCGCGGTAAACGTTCACAGCAGACCGGTCCTTTGGC
Organism: Roseivivax sp.; assembly: GCA_038138625.1. Lineage (GTDB taxonomy): Bacteria > Pseudomonadota > Alphaproteobacteria > Rhodobacterales > Rhodobacteraceae > JAQXDR01. Next base: position 74,541 of record JAYQEA010000004.1, on the reverse strand, counting down.
TATCTGATATATATGTGCCGACAGAGATAAACAAAATTTTGCCACGTATTCAGATGCAAGACGTAAAAAAAGCGCTCGGAACGAGCGCTTTTTTTTCTTTGGTTTGGTATTGGCCTCAATCGGCTGTCAAGAGCGGGGGCTTTTTTGTCGATAGCCGCGGTTTGGCGGGACCCTCGATATCGAGCTTTAGTGCTCCGTCTAAAACGGTGACCCGTACGATACCGCCTTTGGCCAGTTGGCCAAAAAGCAGCTCTTCGGCGAGGGGCTTCTTGATATGTTCTTGGATAACACGGCCAAGCGGGCGCGCACCCATTTTGTCATCATATCCGCGATCCCCGAGCCATACTGCCGCCTCGGGGGCCAGTTCGATGGTGACATCACGATCCATAAGCTGCGCCTCTAGTTGAAGCACAAACTTTTCAACCACCCGAAGAATAACGGACTTTGGTAGGGGTGCGAAACTGATCACCGCATCCAGACGATTTCGGAATTCTGGAGTGAAGGTGCGTTCAATTGCGGCTGTATCTTCGCCCTCGCGTCGGTCGCGACCAAAACCGATCGCTGCCTTGGCAAGTTCGGATGCACCTGCATTCGATGTCATGATCAGGATAACGTTACGGAAATCTACAGTGCGGCCATTGTGGTCGGTCAGCGAGCCGTGGTCCATCACCTGCAATAGAATGTTATAGACGTCCGGATGCGCCTTTTCAATCTCGTCAAGCAAAAGAACGCAGTGGGGATGTTGGTCCACACCATCTGTGAGCTGTCCACCCTGATCAAACCCAACATATCCCGGAGGAGCCCCGATCAGACGGCTTACGGCGTGTTTTTCCATGTATTCAGACATGTCAAACCGCAGTAATTCCACACCAAGGGTTGAGGCAAGCTGTTTGGCAACCTCTGTTTTGCCAACGCCCGTAGGGCCAGCGAATAGGTAGTTGCCTATGGGCTTCTCGGGCTCCCGCAATCCTGCACGTGCGAGCTTGATAGCGCTTGACAAGGCAACGATGGCATCATCCTGACCAAACACCACACGTTTCAGGGATACCTCGAGGTCTTTGAGCACTTCGGCGTCGTTCTTTGAAACGTTCTTTGGCGGGATACGGGCAATTTTTGCCACGACGTCCTCTATCTCTTTGGACCCAATGGTTTTGCGCCGCTTTGATTCTGCGACCAGATGTTGGGCGGCTCCCGCTTCGTCAATCACATCAATTGCTTTGTCAGGCAGTTTGCGATCATTGATATAACGTGCTGACAATTCCACCGCCGCTTTTACAGCATCAGCGGTATATTTTACCCGGTGGTGATCCTCAAAGTAGGGCTTAAGCCCTTTCAAGATCTTGATGGTATCCCCAACAGATGGCTCATTGACGTCGATTTTCTGGAATCGACGGCTGAGCGCACGGTCTTTTTCAAAATGCTGGCGGAATTCCTTATACGTTGTGGATCCCATTGTGCGCAACTTCCCACCCTGAAGGGCTGGCTTGAGCAGGTTGGATGCATCCATTGCACCGCCCGAGGTTGCCCCGGCACCGATGACCGTATGGATCTCGTCGATAAACAAGACTGCATCCGGATGCTCTTCAAGCTCCGTCACCACCGCTTTCAGGCGCTCTTCAAAGTCACCCCTGTAGCGTGTGCCTGCAAGCAGTGCCCCCATATCCAGCGAGTATATTGTGGTCTGTGACAGGACCTCTGGTATCTCTCCGGCAACAATCTTTCTGGCGAGCCCCTCGGCGATAGCGGTTTTACCGACACCGGGATCCCCAACCAGTAAAGGGTTATTTTTGCGGCGACGGCACAGAACCTGAATACAACGCTCGACTTCACTCAGTCGCCCAATCAGCGGATCAATGTCGCCTTCGCGCGATTTCCCGTTAAGATCCACGCAGTATTTGCTGAGCGCGCTTTCTTTTTGATCGCCTTCACTGCCAGACTGCGCAGTTTCATCGTCCGTTTCCGATGTGCCCGCAACCGTTCTGCTTTCACCGTATGCTGGGTTTTTAGCGACGCCATGGGCAATAAAATTGACCGCATCATAACGGGTCATTTCCTGCTCTTGCAGGAAGTAGGCCGCGTTGGATTCCCGCTCCGCAAAAATTGCGACCAAAACGTTGGCACCTGTGACTTCGGTACGGCCAGAGCTTTGGACATGGATTGCGGCGCGCTGGATCACACGCTGAAAGGCCGCCGTCGGCACTGCCTCTGATCCGTCAACGTCGGTGACAAGGTTGGCGAGGTCTTCATCTATGTAGCCAACGAGAGTTTCCCGCAGATCTTCTGTCGTGACCGAGCAGGCTTTCAGAACCCGTGATGCATCAGGTTCGTCGATAAGTGCCAATAACAAATGTTCCAATGTCGCGAATTCGTGCGATCGCGAGTTGGCCAATGCCAAGGCGGCATGGATAGCCTGTTCGAGCGTATTCGAAAATGATGGCACGGGTGTCGCTCCTTGTTTTTACGACGCACGAAATACGTCTTTAGACTTTAAAGTTTGGTCGAACCCTTGGCGTCTTCAAGTATTTTTTGCGCATCTGAGACACTTTCGCAGGGTGTGTATACCTGAGTTTTAGGTGGAATTACGTTTAAGCGTCTGTTTTAAAACGAGTCCTTTCGAGCGCGCACTTCGGCAAAAACTTGCTCTGGATTCGCGCCCTCAAGACCAACAGCGGCTTTTACCGCGGGTATGTGGCACCGAAGAAAAGGATTGGTGGCAAGTTCTTCGGCCAATGTAACGGGAACTGTGGGCTGACCTGCATCGCGTGCGGCCGTGATAGCAGCCACGCGCGCTTGCAGGGCTTGGTTATCCGGTTCGATTGTCATAGCAAAACGCGCATTACCAAGCGTATATTCATGGCCCGAGTAAATCATCGTTTCGGGTGGCAGAGCGGCCATTTTCTGTAGGCTGTTGTACATCATCTCTGGTGTGCCCTCAAACAGGCGACCACAGCCCAATGCCATAAGACTGTCCGCTGAAAAGAGGGCATTTGCGCGCGGAAAGTGGAATGCAATGTGGCCCAGCGTGTGACCGGGCACATCCAATATTTCTGTATAGGCATCACCGTTGCCGCCATTGTTGCCTTCGCAGACAGCCCAATCCAACGGTGGCAGTTTTTCTTTTTCGGCCATTGGGCCGATCACCTTACAACCAAATCTTTTGCGCAAATCTTCGGTCGCATCCACATGGTCCCAGTGATGATGAGTGAGCATAACAACATCCAAAGACCACCCTTTTGCATCCAAGGCGTCCACTATTGGCCCGGCCTCTGGGGCGTCCACCAAACAGACACCATCGTCCCCGTGAATCACATAGGCGTAATTATCGCTTAGACAGGGCACGGTCAGGATTTCTAGCGGCATTGTCATTCCTTTATCTACCGAGCTTACTATATCATACTAACATGGCCAAAGCTAATCGGGGCCGCAATGCATTTGAGCGTTCACCACTTGCGGGATTTTTATTACCGTAGCGCCTTGGGGCGGGCGACGCAGCGTGTTTTGCGCCAGCAAGTTCAAGCCTTTTGGCCGACAACAGATGGGCAAACTCTGGCCGGTTTTGGCTTTGCTGTTCCGTTGCTTCGTCCTTATTTGGAAAAATCGCGGCGTGTGATCGGCCTGATGCCAGCGCCTCAGGGCGTGATGGCTTGGCCCCAAGGATTGCCGAACGCCTCTGTTCTTTGCGAAGAAACGTCATGGCCAATAGATACTGGACATATAGACCGACTGATCGTCATGCACGGGCTTGAAAGCAGTGAACAACCCTCGGCTTTGTTGGAGGAGTGCTGGCGTGTCTTGGGACCCGGAGGCAGAGCGCTCTTTATTGTACCGAATCGTTCTGGCCTTTGGGCCCGTAGTGACCTGACCCCTTTTGGGTATGGACGCCCATATAGTCTGGGACAGTTACAAGCACAGTTGACCAACCATCAGTTTATGACCGAACATCATAGCGCCGCGCTATATGGGCCCCCTTCCTCGCGACGGTTCTGGATGCAGACCGCAATGCTTTGGGAACAGATGGGCGCTTCGGTGTCGGCAATGGTTGCAGGAGGTGTGATATTGGTAGAGGTTTCCAAACGTGTTCAGGCCTCAAGCGGAACGCCCGTTATGGAAAGAATGCGCCGCCCTTTGAACGTTCTTGTTCCCAAGCCCGCAGCAAAACCTGTTCTGCCCAGAAAAGTGCAATGCCCAAACCGTTCTTAACGCAGGACAATGCAGCAAGGCGCTTTTTTATCCAAAATGACTCCGATCGGCACGCTGAAACAATTGCCAAAGTCGCGATGGAATCGCGAAAAAATAGCCTCAATCGTGTGTTTCCTGTATCAAAAAGGTCGCACTTAAAGTCGCATGTTGTGCAAGGCTATGAAATAGAATGATATTTATAAATCCCGAAAAACAATACCGTAGTTGCTAGGTTGGGAATGACCTGTTACATCCGCGCTGATTTTAACGTCTTGGGGTGAATCAAGACGTGAACTGCGCCTTCCATGGGTCCGTGAGGAATTATGGTACGGCCAACAACTGCGGAAGGGTGGACGTGTCAGAACCTGCTTCGATTTCCTCCGGCATCGCCGAACGCTACGCCACGGCTGTATTCGATATCGCCAAAGACGCTGATGCTTTGGTGGATCTGGAAACCAATCTAGACGATCTTGCAGAGGCGCTGGACACCAGCGCCGAGCTGCGGGATTTACTGGTCAGCCCTGTGATCGGGCGCGAAGACCAGCAAAACGCCATTGCTGCGGTTGCGGACAAAATGGGCCTGAGCGATACACTTCGGAATGTTTTAGCGCTGATGGCGCAAAACCGTCGCTTGTTTGTTGTGCCTTATATGATTGCGCAACTGCGTGCCATGATTGCGGACGCCAAAGGCGAGATCACGGCTGAGGTGTTGTCCGCCAAGGCGCTCACCAAGAAACAAACCAGTGCTCTGTCTGACGCACTGAAGGCCCAAGTTGGCAAGGACGTAAAGATAAGTGCGGCCGTTGATGAAAGTCTCATCGGTGGCCTTGTTGTAAAGATTGGCTCGAAAATGATTGATACGTCTATTCGCGCCAAACTTAACTCTCTCCAGAATGCAATGAAAGAGGTCGGATAAATGGGTATCCAAGCAGCCGAAATATCTGCAATCCTTAAGGAGCAGATCAAGAACTTCGGTCAGGAAGTCGAAGTTGCCGAAGTGGGCCGCGTTCTGTCGGTTGGTGACGGGATTGCCCGGGTGTATGGCCTGGACAATATTCAGGCCGGTGAAATGGTTGAGTTTCCCGGCGGCATTATGGGCATGGCGCTGAATCTGGAAGCTGACAACGTCGGTGTGGTGATCTTTGGATCTGACCGCGAGATCAAAGAAGGTGACACTGTAAAACGCACCAACTCGATCGTTGACGTTCCCGTCGGTCCAGGTCTTTTGGGCCGTGTTGTCGACGGTTTGGGAAACCCGCTTGATGGCAAGGGTCCCATCGAGGCAGCGGACCGTTCGATTGCGGACGTCAAGGCACCAGGGATTATCCCACGTAAGTCTGTACACGAGCCAATGGCGACTGGTTTGAAATCCGTTGATGCGATGATTCCTATCGGTCGTGGCCAGCGAGAGTTGATCATCGGCGACCGCCAGACCGGTAAAACAGCTGTGGCACTGGACGCTATCCTGAACCAGAAATCATATAATGATGCGGCTGGCGATGACGAAAGCAAAAAGCTGTACTGTGTTTACGTGGCGGTTGGTCAAAAGCGTTCGACAGTTGCACAGCTCGTCAAAAAGCTCGAGGAAACCGGTGCGATTGATTACTCGATCGTTGTGGCGGCCACAGCGTCGGATCCCGCACCTATGCAGTTCCTTGCACCATATGCCGCGACGTCGATGGCAGAATACTTCCGTGACAACGGCAAACACGCATTGATCGTTTATGATGATCTGTCCAAACAGGCCGTATCATATCGTCAGATGTCGCTTCTTCTGCGTCGTCCCCCCGGTCGGGAAGCCTATCCCGGTGACGTTTTCTATCTTCACAGCCGGTTGCTGGAACGTTCTGCAAAGTTGGGCGATGATCACGGAAACGGGTCACTGACGGCGCTGCCAATCATCGAAACCCAAGGCGGGGACGTATCGGCCTTTATCCCGACAAACGTTATTTCGATCACAGACGGCCAGATCTTTTTGGAAACAGAATTGTTCTATCAGGGTATTCGTCCCGCTGTGAACACGGGTTTGTCGGTATCGCGCGTTGGTTCGTCTGCTCAAACAAACTCGATGAAGTCTGTTGCCGGGCCTGTTAAGCTTGAATTGGCGCAGTACCGCGAAATGGCAGCCTTTGCACAGTTTGGCTCGGATCTTGACGCGGCAACGCAAAAACTTCTGAACCGTGGCGCACGCCTGACCGAATTGATGAAGCAGCCACAGTACTCACCCCTCACCAACGCCGAGATTGTTGTGATCATCTATGCCGGAACAAATGGCTATCTTGATGAGCTTCCTGTAGGCGAGGTCGGCCGGTACGAGGCCGAATTGCTCGGGTTTTTGCGCAGCAAGAAAGCGGATCTGTTGCAGTGGATCACAGATGAAGATCCCAAGGTCAAAGGTCCCGCAGCTGACAAAATCAAGGCAGCCTTGGACGAATTCTCTGGCGTCTTCGCATAAGGGGCCCGGGCAATGCCGAATCTAAGGGACCTTAAAAACCGGATCGCGTCGGTCAAATCGACCCGCAAGATCACCAAGGCCATGCAGATGGTGGCCGCCGCAAAACTGCGGCGGGCACAGGACGCGGCCGAGGCGGCTCGGCCGTATGCTGACCGGTTTAACGCTGTGCTGGGGTCGCTTTCGTCCTCAGTCGGCGCGAGCGACAGTGCGCCTCGGCTGCTGTCAGGTACAGGCAAGGATGATGTGCATCTGTTGGTTGTCATGACCGCAGAGCGTGGTCTTTGCGGGGGCTTTAACAGCTCGATTGCCAAATTGGCCCGAACGCATGCCGAAGCTTTGGCAGCCAAGGGGAAGACGGTCAAAATAATGACTGTCGGCAAAAAGGGTCGGGAATCCCTGAAACGCGACTTTGGTGACAAGTTCATCGGGCATGTCGACTTGAGCGATGTGAAGCGGATCGGCTATGTCGATGCACAGGGTATTGCGCGTGACGTTCTTGCGCAGTTTGACGCGGGTACGTTTGACGTCGCCACAATCTTTTTCGCCAAGTTCCAGTCGGTGATCAGCCAGATCCCAACCGCACAGCAGATCATCCCGGCCACGTTTGATGGCGATTCCGGCGGTGAGAGCACGCTGTACGATTATGAACCGAGCGAAGAAGCCATTCTGGCTGATTTGCTGCCTCGCGGTGTTGCGACACAAATTTTTGCAGCCTTGCTGGAAAATGGTGCGTCTGAGCAAGGTGCGCGGATGTCTGCTATGGACAATGCGACCCGAAATGCCGGCGAGATGATTGACAAGCTGACGATCGAGTTTAACCGCTCGCGTCAGGCCGTCATCACGAATGAACTTATTGAAATTATCTCGGGCGCTGAGGCGCTCTAAGAGGACGGAGACGATAAATGGCAAACGCAATTGGTAGGGTGACACAGGTCATTGGCGCCGTTGTCGACGTGCAGTTCGACGATCACCTGCCGGAGATCCTGAACTCTCTGACGACTGACAACAATGGTAAGACCCTTGTTCTTGAAGTAGCGCAGCACTTGGGCGAAAACACAGTTCGCACCATCGCGATGGACGCCACCGAAGGTTTGGTACGTGGTGCAACCGTGACCGATACGGGTAACCCGATCATGGTTCCGGTCGGGACAGCCACGCTTGGCCGTATCCTGAACGTGACCGGTGATCCGGTCGATGAAAAGGGTCCGGTTGAGGCTGACGAACATCGTGCAATTCACCAGCCTGCTCCTGACTTTTCCGATCAGGCGACTGAAGCGGAAATCCTTGTGACAGGGATCAAAGTTATCGACCTGTTGGCGCCTTACGCCAAGGGCGGTAAGATCGGATTGTTCGGCGGTGCCGGTGTGGGCAAAACGGTTCTGATTCAGGAACTGATCAACAACATCGCCAAGGTGCACTCAGGTCTTTCGGTTTTTGCCGGAGTGGGCGAACGGACCCGCGAGGGTAACGACCTGTACCACGAGATGATTGAATCAGGTGTTCTTACCCCGGAAAATCTTCCTGACTCAAAAATTGCATTGGTCTTTGGACAGATGAACGAACCTCCCGGTGCGCGTGCACGTGTGGCGTTGACCGGTTTGACCCTTGCTGAACAGTTCCGCGATGCCACAGGTACAGACGTTCTGTTCTTTGTCGACAACATCTTCCGCTTTACTCAGGCCGGATCTGAAATGTCTGCCTTGTTGGGTCGTATTCCTTCGGCGGTGGGGTATCAGCCGACCTTGGCCACCGACATGGGCGCCATGCAGGAACGTATCACATCGACCAAGAATGGTTCGATCACGTCGATTCAGGCGGTATATGTTCCAGCGGACGACCTTACAGACCCCGCCCCGGCGACAACATTTGCGCACCTTGACGCAACGACCGTTCTGAACCGTGCGATCTCGGAGCTTGGTATTTATCCAGCGGTGGATCCGCTCGATTCGACCTCGCGCTTGATGGATCCGTTGGTTATCGGTGAAGAACATTACATCGTCGCACGTGACGTGCAGGGAATCCTGCAGCGTTATAAATCGCTTCAGGACATTATTGCCATTCTTGGCATTGACGAACTGAGCGAAGAAGACAAGCTGACCGTTGCGCGTGCCCGTAAAATCCAGCGTTTCTTGTCACAGCCGTTTGACGTGGCGAAGGTGTTCACAGGCTCTGACGGTGTTCAGGTGCCATTGGAAGATACCATTGCGTCGTTCAAGGCGGTTGTTGCCGGCGAATACGATCACCTGCCCGAGGCAGCCTTCTACATGGTTGGTGGCATCGAGGATGTGAAAGCCAAGGCAGAGCGTCTGGCCGCTGACGCTGCTTAATCATCGCCTGTTGTGGGGGCGTTGTCCCCCACGCTTGAAAGGAGACTGAAATGGCAGAGACCATGCAATTTGATCTGGTCAGCCCCGAGCGTAGCTTGGTATCAACCACTGTGACGTCGGTCCAGATCCCGGGTGCTGACGGTGATATGACCGCAATGCCTGATCACGCGCCTCTTATTACTACGATGCGTCCCGGTATCTTGTCGGTGGTCACACCGCAAGGAACGGATGATTACGTTGTGACCGGTGGATTTGCCGAGATTGGTGA
>JAYQEA010000004.1:63699-65302 GCA_038138625.1 Roseivivax sp. | reverse complement strand
GGGCTGACTATCCTTGCCGAAGGCGCAATGTCCAAAGCGGATCTCGATCAAGCGACGTTTGATCGGCTTCATGCAGAGGCTGTTGAAGCCGCCGGTAGTGCCAAGGCATCGGAGATCGCGGGTGCTGGCGATGAGGCCGACAAACTTTTGTCGGATCTGAACGCCCTTGCAGTTGCGACCGGTCTACAGACACGTTGATTATGCCGCTTGGCGTGCTGGTGGGCTGAAACAGATCTGCACCGCATAGCAAAAAAAGACCCCGCCATGTGCGGGGTCTTTTTTTTGTCAGCTACGCTTTTTACAAAATAGCCGCTTGATGAGCGAAAAAGCCCTTGTTCGGAAACAGGGTGGTCACGAGCGGTGAAGCCGGGTGCCGTAAAATAACCTTGTCCTGTAAATATCAAGGTGAGCGTAACGGCCGCTTGTGTGCCCACAAAGACATTCTGACGCTCCCCCGGGTGATCCGGGGGGACGTTAGATTGGAAAACGTATCACGTCGGGTGTTACAGTATACCCTCGTAGATCGGGCTAAGACCATCAGTTTCAAAAAGGGAACTGACGGATGTCCCATTCCAAATATTCAAAATTGCTTGGCTGAACATTGGCGCGGTCGGCAGTATGCGGATATTGGGCGCCTCATTTGTTTGGGCGGTAGGCTGAATGGTGTCTGTGATCACCATGGATGTCAGTACGGACCCGGTGATCCGTTCAATTGCAGGGTTGGAAAGAACGCCATGTGTGACGTATGCATGAACCTCGGCCGCGCCATCATCGATCAGAAGTTGCGCGGCTTTGCAGAGTGTGCCGGCCGTGTCACACATATCGTCGACAATGATGCAAACCTTGTCTTTCACCGAACCGATTATTGTCATTTCAGCAACTTCGCCGGGCTTTTCCCGACGTTTGTCGACTATGGACAATGGCGCGTCTATGCGCCGCGCCAGTTCGCGTGCCCGCGCAACACCGCCAATATCGGGTGAGACGACCATAATATCCTTCAACTTGGTTGCAAACTGCGTCCGAATATCGAGTGCAAAGATTGGGGACGCATAAAGGTTATCAACCGGAATATCAAAGAAACCCTGTATCTGGGCGGCATGCAGGTCCATTGTCAGGACGCGTTCAATTCCCGCAGTGACCATCATATTTGCAACCAGTTTGGAACTGATAGGTGTCCGGGCTCGAGAACGGCGGTCCTGACGCGCGTATCCAAAATAAGGTATCACAGCTGTGATCCTTGAAGCGGAGGATCGCCGCAGGGCATCCGCCATGATCAACAGTTCCATCAGGTTGTCATTTGCAGGGTTTGACGTGGATTGGAGGATAAACATATCCTCTCCCCTCACGTTTTCAAAAACCTCAACAAAGATCTCAAAGTCATTGAAACGCTCGACACGCGCATCCACGAGCCCTAGCGGAGATCCGCGATAGATCGACATTCTACGTGCTATTGCTTTGGCTAGTGGACGATTTGCATTGCCCGAAATCAACTTTGGCTCGATGACAGTTGGCATTTTGTGGCTGGCTCCGGCTGGTCGGTATAGGATTCGTGACGTTGACACCGCATAGCATGGCCCTACCGTTCCCAAAAGCAGTTAACAGC
>JAYQEA010000004.1:19140-63599 GCA_038138625.1 Roseivivax sp. | reverse complement strand
GGGATACCGCCAAAGGATAGACATCCCGCACGTCAGGAATATCGCCTTCAGGAATTGCAGCGCACTGCAGCGATTCTGGACATGCCTTTCAATTTAAACCCTGCCTATTGGCCCACGAATGCGGCCCCTTCTTCATATGCGTTAATTGCGGCGCAGCGCGCAGGCGGAGGAGATGTAGGTGCTTTGGCGCGCTGTTATCTTCGCGCCTGTTGGGCCGAAGAACGTGACATAGCCCAAGATGATGTCGTGCGTGACTGTCTTGATCAGGCGGGGTTTGATCCAAATCTTGCCAACAGTGGTCTGCTGTTGGGGGCCGAGGAATATGCGGCCAACCTCGAAGATGCTGTGACAGCAGGGGTGTTCGGATCACCGTTTTATATTACCGACGATGATCAGCGGTTCTGGGGACAAGACCGTCTTGAAATGCTGGATTATGTGCTGTCCTTAAAATGAACGCTTTGACATGTGAGTCCCGCGTGTTCGGGACAGGCCCGATACCGGCTTTGGCTTTGCATTGCGGTCAAGGGCGCGGTGTCATGTGGCGCGGCGTTGCAGCGGCATTACAGGATCGGCTAACTCTTGTCGCACCGGATTTACCGGGCCATGGACGCAGCCCTGATTTTCCAAAAGGTCTTGATGTACATGATGTCGCCACCGAAGCCGTCGCGCAATTGCATCAAAGACGCCAGCATCTGATTGGCCATAGCTTTGGTGCAACGCTTGCACTGCGCCTTGCCTTGAACGCACCGGATCGTGTGGAATCGCTCACACTGATCGAGCCTGTCTTTTTTGCGGCTTTGCCGGATGGTCTGGAATTACGCAAGCACCGTGCGCGCGAGCGTGAAATTTCAGCGGCCTTGCCAACCGATCCTGCGCTGTCTGCGCGGCTTTTTCACGAGATCTGGGGCGACGGTACGCCTTGGGAACATTTCTCGAAAGGGGTGCAAGAGACCTTGCAAAAAGGAATGCCGTTTGTTGTTGCATCCGAACCCGCGCTTTGGGCTGATCGGGCTGGAATGTTGGCTCCGGGATTGTTGGAATCTGTAGTGGCGCCAACACGGCTTATCCGTGGGGAACATACGCAATCCGTCATTGCTGGTATTCATGCGACCTTGCTGGGCCGGTTGCCAAATGCGCAGGAACGGGTCATCGCAGGGGCGGGGCACATGGTGCCCTTGTCGCATCCGCGTGACGTCGCGGATATAATTGCCGAAATGCTTTAGAGTTTTTTCCCGATACGTGGTTCTGTCCCTTTTCGAATGCGTGCAATATTTTCGCTGTGACGCCAGAATATCATACCTGCCATGCCTATGGCGATCAGTGTCCCTGGATAGCCAAAAATAACCATCCAGACTGGCGTTAATGCGGCCGCACCCAGCGCCCCGACGGACGATATGCGGCTTAATCCTGCGCAGACAAGCCAGCTTATGCAGGCCATCAGTCCGACGGGCCAAGCCAACGCAAGCACCGTTCCCAGAAAAGTAGCAACACCTTTTCCACCCTGAAAGCGCAGCCAGACTGAAAAGCAATGTCCTGCAAACGCGCATACACCCGCCAACTGGGCTGCGTCTTCTCCGGCCAGCGCGCGCGCAACAAGAACGGCGATGGCACCTTTGCCACTATCCAGAAGCAGGGTCGCCCCTGCGGCCGGTTTAGAGCCCGTCCTAAGCACATTGGTGGCACCTATGTTGCCGGATCCGATCTGGCGCAAATCCCCCAGCCTAAATAGGCGCGTAATGACCAACCCAAAAGGGACGGACCCCAGAAGATATCCGAAAATAGCCCAAAAACCCAATAAAAATAATGGGGTGGTTGCATCTGCGATCATGCTGAAAAGACCTTTTGGCCTGCAACAAATGTGGCGAGGACTTTGCCTTGCAGGCGGGCATTGTCAAAAGGCGTATTCTTTGATTTTGATCGCAGCTTAAAGCGATCCAAGACGACGGGTTTATCGGGATCAAACAATACCAGATCCGCCGGAGCTCCTTGAGCGAGCCGGCCGCAGTCCAGCCCTAAACGCCGTGCCGGATTGAGCGATAGTGCCTTGAACAGGGTAGGCAGATCCAGCGCGTCCGCATGATACAGTCGCAGCATAACAGGAAGGGCTGTTTCCAAGCCGACGGCGCCGCTTGCGGCAATCTCAAAAGGCAGGCGCTTCAGCTCTTCGTCCTGAGGCGTATGCATGGTCGAGATCAGGTCGATCAGACCGCTGCGGACGGCTTCGATCATCGTTTGGCGGTCCTCTTCGCTCCGCAAGGGCGGCGTTAGTTTGAAGAAGGTGCGATAGTCTGCGACGTCTAATTCGTTCAGCGTCAAATGATGGATCGAAATGCCGGCAGTCACGTTCAGCCCGGCGTCTTTCGCGCGTTGCAGTGTTGGCAAAGCAAGGGCTGTCGTAATCTGATCTGCGTGCAGAGCGACGCCGGTTATCTCTGTCAATGCAAGGTCCCGGTCCAACCCCATCCTTTCTGCCATTGGACTGACAGATGGCAGGCCGCGCAGAGAGGCAAATTTTCCCGATGTGGTACAGGCGCCGTCGCTTAGCGTCGGCTCTTGGGGATGCGTGATGATCAACGCGCCAAGTCCGGCCGCATAGGTCATCGCACGGCTAAGCGTTTTGGCATCGCGATGCACGTTGTCATGATCTGAAAACGCCACAGCGCCTGCGTCGCGCAAAAATCCGATTTCTGTCATTTCGCGACCCTGCCGTCCCTTGGTCAAGGCAGCCATATGGGCCACGTTTACCAATGCATCAGCACTGGCGCGGCGGCGAATGAACTCCAACGCCTCGGGGGTATCAATACAAGGCTCGGTATCCGCACGGGTCACCATGGTCGTGACGCCTCCGGCTGCAGCAGCAGCTCCGGCTGTACGATAGCTTTCTTTGTGGCGTTCACCCGGTTCGCCGACCTTTACGCCGATATCGACAATTCCCGGTGCCAGACATTTTCCCGATGCATCCACTATGTCCGCTTCGCCGGCATCTGGCCAGGGTACATCATGGCATGCGCTTATGGTCCCGCCTGATATGCGCAAAGCACCCAAGTGTACACGTCCTGCTTCGGGGTCGACAATGCGTGCATTGCAAATCAGAAGATCTCTAACCGCCTTCAACGGGATAGCCCCAGGCTAATAAGAATGGTTAGAATTATAAAACCAGCCAAAGCCAAAAGCCCTTTGTTCATGGATTGACGGCGCCGTTTTGGGTTTCTCGCGCTCCCACTAATGGTCCAAGCGGCAGATGTCGAGCGGAGTGGCGGGATAATTGTTTTAGCGGTGGACATGCTGTAGCTGCCAATCCAGCGCATCGGATTGCGCACGACCAGTGTTTGATCTTTGCCATCAAAGGCTTGACTTGGTAAAATTACCACATAACCGGCGACCGCGTCCAGTCGGCCCGCATGGGCCTTAAGCTCACTTCCATCGACGCCATGGGCCTCGGCCAGATATTTGCTGAGCCGCATCCCCCCAAGATCACGGATTGGCACAACATCGACGAATGCGTCGCGCAGATACAAAGCGCCAATTGTATATTGCAGCGGCCATTCTCCGGTTCCGGCACGCTGTGTGAAACGTTCGATGGCATTTGATGGTAGATCAATGTGGAATACGCGCACCGTATCTTTATCAGTGCTGCGCACCTCAATTACATCGTTCATACCATGACCTCCTTGGGGCTGGCCCTGAGATTCCGCGCCAAGATATCCATTGCAGCCATCCGGACGGCAACACCCATCTCAACCTGTTCCTGAATAACACTGCGGTTTATATCGTCTGCAAGGGTGCCGTCTATTTCCACACCGCGGTTCATGGGTCCGGGATGCATAACGATTGCGTCGGGATGGGCCAAAGCCAGTTTTTCGGCATTTAGTCCGTAACGATGGAAATATTCCCGTTCCGATGGAATAAACCCTCCGTCCATACGTTCACGTTGCAGCCGCAGCATCATGACAACGTCTGCGTCGCGCAGCCCCTTCTCCATATCGTGAAAGACCTCGACTCCAAAGTCTGCAATCTGGGTCGGCATGAGGGTCGGTGGACCAATCAATCGCACACGATTTTCCATTTTACCAAGTAGCAGTATATTTGAGCGTGCAACGCGACTGTGGGCAATATCACCACATATGGCAATTTTCAGCCGATGCAGTCGCCCTTTGGCCCGGCGGATAGTCAATGCATCCAGTAGGGCCTGGGTGGGGTGTTCGTGTCGTCCGTCGCCTGCGTTGATCACTGCACAATTGACCTTTTGTGCAAGCAGATCGACGGCGCCCGATTGTGGATGTCGCACAACCAAAAGATCGGGGTGCATGGCATTGAGCGTCAGTGCTGTGTCAATCAGCGTTTCGCCTTTTTTGATTGAACTGGCTTGCATGGCCATATTCATCACGTCGGCGCCAAGCCGTTTGCCCGCGATTTCGAAACTGGCTTGTGTGCGGGTCGAATTTTCAAAGAACATATTGATTTGTGTCAGGCCTGACAGGACAGACGCCTGCTTTTCACGCCGTTTGTTCAGCGTAACATAGCGGTCCGATAGATCTAACAGGGTCGTAATTTCGTCTGGGCGTAGGGGTTCAATACCCAAAAGGTGCCGCTGGTCAAAACGCATGCAGGGCTGCTCCGCCAATAATGATTTGTTTGACGTATAGAAACCCCCAAGGGCGCAAGCAAGCAAAAGCAAGCAGGATCTGGTCGTGGGCTGGAAGGCGGGCTATGATTGCACGATGAACGGCGATTTGGATTGGCATTTAGCCCGCGCGATGCTGGAATGGCAAAGCGAAATGGGTGTGGATGTGTCCATGGGCGAGCAGCCCGTGGACCGTTTCGCGGTCAGTGCCGAACCGGTCAAACAGAGCCCTGCATCAATCCCGCAGCCTCCGCCACAGATTCAGACCGATCCTGTTGCGGATGCGCGTGCCGCAGCTGAGGCTTCGGCAGATCTGCAATCTTTGCAACAGGCGATGTCGGTTTATCCGCACTGTGAATTGCGTCTTGGCGCGCGCTCGCTGGTATTTTGCGATGGCGTACCGGGTGCGCGGGTAATGATTTTAGGCGAGGCTCCGGGACGGGACGAGGATCGGCAGGGCAAGCCTTTTGTCGGACGGGCTGGACAACTGCTGGATCGGATGTTGGCGGCTATTGATTTGGACCGAAGGGCGTCCTCCAAAGATCAAGCCGTCTATATCACTAACGTTTTACCGTGGCGGCCACCGCAGAACCGTGATCCGCGTGCCGATGAAATCGCCATGTTGATGCCATTTGTTGAGCGTCATATTGCCTTGGCAAAACCGGAAGTTCTGGTGCTTATGGGCAACACCCCCTGTCAGGCGGTGCTGAAACGACGAGGGATCACACGACTGCGGGGGCAATGGACAGAGGCGTTTAACGTGCCGGTTCTTCCCATGCTGCATCCGGCTTATTTGCTGCGAAACCCAGCCGCGAAGCGCGAGGCTTGGGCAGATTTGCTGGAATTGCGCGCGCGTTTGGTTCAATAAATACTTTCTGTATAAGGCATGATATGTCCCGAATTGATGAAACGATTGACTTTATTCCCGTCCGTATAGCCGTGCTGACGGTATCTGATAGCCGCAGCGAGGCCGATGACAGGTCCGGAGATACCCTTGTCCAGCGTTTGCAAGGTGCCGGCCATCATCTGGCTGCGCGGGCTCTGGTCGTGGATGATCAACGGATGATTTCAGATCAATTGCGGGC
Source organism: Roseivivax sp. (assembly GCA_038138625.1). Taxonomy (GTDB): domain Bacteria; phylum Pseudomonadota; class Alphaproteobacteria; order Rhodobacterales; family Rhodobacteraceae; genus JAQXDR01. Next base: position 57,890 of record JAYQEA010000004.1, on the reverse strand, counting down.
ATGGATTGCAGATCCTGACGTGGACGTGGTGATTTCCACCGGTGGAACCGGTCTGACCGGGCGGGATGTATCCGTCGAGGCGCATCGTGACGTTTATGAAAAGGAAATCGACGCCTTCGGAACCATTTTTACGATTGTCTCAATGCAAAAAATTGGGACATCCGCGGTTCAAAGCCGCGCAACAGGTGGTGTCGCGGGTGGCACATATCTTTTCGCTTTGCCGGGCAGCCCCGGGGCGTGTCGCGATGCGTGGGACGAGATTTTGGTGCGTCAGTTGGACTACCGCCACCGTCCTTGTAACTTTGTCGAGATCTTTCCGCGGCTCGATGAACACAAGCGGCGAAAATAAAAGGCGTGTGATCGCCGAACGCGGCCCTTTTCAGGAAAACCGCTTGGCAGAAGAATCTCGTCGATACATAGTATGCCAAGCTTACTGGGAGCCCAGATATGCGTTTCCTCGCTAGAAACTACGTCGGTTTGGTGCTTTTGGGCATAACATTGGGCCTGCTGTTCGCGGCAAGCCTGTTGCTTGTGTCTGCTCTCAGAGATGATGATGACGGCTTTCGTCCAAGACGAGGCGCCAGTGAAGAAGTCTTTACGGTCAATGTCCTGCGAGCACTGCCCGAGGATGTCATACCGGTTATGACGGTTTTCGGTCAGGTGCAAAGCCAGCGGACTTTAGAAATTCGTGCGGCCGTTGGCGGCACAATCATTGAATTGTCACCGGATTTTGTCGAAGGCGGCAGCGTCTCTGAAGGTCAGGTTCTGGCGCGAATTGATCCGTCCGAGTCGCAGGCGGCTTTGGATCGTGCCAAGGCGGATTTGTTGGATGCGCAGGCCGAAGTACGCGACAGCGCGCGGGCTTTGGCGATCGTCCGTGATGAATTATTGGCGGCACAGGACCAAGCCAAACTGCGCCAAACAGCGCTTGAGCGGCAACAGGATTTACTGCTGCGCCGTGCAGGAACACAGACCGCCGTCGAACAGGCCGAGATTGCAGTTTCGTCCGCACGGGCCGCTGTTTTGGCGAAACGCCAGGCGGTTGCTCAAGCCGAGGCCCGCGTTGATCAGGCCAAAACCCGTCTGGCACGACAAAACATTGTGGTATCCGAGGCGCAGCGTCGTTTGGACAACACCCAAATCCGGGCCGGTTTTGATGGCACTTTGACTGCCGTTAACGTGGTTGAAGGTCGTTTGGTGTCGGTCAATGAGCAATTGGCCCAACTGATTGACGGCAATGCTCTTGAAGTTACATTCCGCGTGTCGACCGCCCAGTTTTCGCGTTTGATAGACCAGCAAGGTGTCTTGCGTCCTGCACGCGCGACGATCTCGTTGGATGTTTTTGGAACAAACCTTGAGGCAACGGGCAGCCTGAGCCGCGTCAGTGCTTCGGTTGGAGCAGGCGAGACAGGCCGCGAAATTTTCGCGCAACTCGATGCGGCGGCTGGATTAAAGCCAGGTGATTTTGTGACTGTGTCCGTGGAAGAGGCTCTTTTGCGCGGTGTCGTGCGTCTGCCATCGTCTGCCATGGATGCAGCGCAGGAAGTTCTCGTGGTTGGGGAAGATAGCCGACTCGAGATTTTGAAAGTGGATCTCTTGCGCCGTCAGGGTGACGATATTTTGGTCCGTGGAGAGGGCTTGGCAGGTCGCCAAGTCGTTGTCGAGCGTTCACCTGCCTATGGCAAGGGCGTGCGGGTAGATCCGGTTGTGCGCCAAGAAGAAAGTGTTGCGACGCTTCTCGAGGCGCCTGAGATGGTGCCTTTGACAGAGCAGGAACGCGCGGACTTCATTGCGAGAGTCGAGGCCAACACCCGTATGCCCGCGCGGGTACAGGCCGATATGCTACGCCAATTGCGTGAACCCGAGGTTTCAAAGGCTTTGATTGACCGACTCAGATCCGGTCAGCGTGGTGGCGGAGGACGGCCTTGATGGTTGGTGCCAGAAACTCTGTTTGGGCCGTTTTTTCGTATTTCACGCGTCATACGACCATGGCCAACTTGTTGATGGTAATTATGATCGGAGCGGGTCTGTGGGCCATGCAGAATATGCGGGTGCAGTTCTTTCCCGACGATATTCGCGAATCCATTCGTGTGAACACCACGCTTAATAATGCCAGTGCAGAAGATCTGGACACGTCCATCATGCTCATTCTGGAGCCTGCGCTGCGAGCTGTGGATGGTGTCGAAAGTTCGTCTGCATTTTCACAAGAAGGCCGCGGCACTGTATTTTTACAGTTTGAAAATGGCTGGGATATGCAGACAGCTACGGCAGACGTGTCAGAGGTTCTTCAGGGGTTAACCGGCCTGCCGGCTGATGCGGAGGTGTCGCAAAGTTTTAGCTCATTTGTGTCCCGCGTGGCCGATGTTGTCATCTCCAGCCCCGTCGGAATCGATCAAACTGCTGGTTACGCAGATGAAATGGTGGCACGGCTTTTTGCCGAAGGCGTCACGAGGACCTCCATCAGGGGGGTTGCTGCACCGGGGACTGTGGTCGAAGTGTCGACGGCAAGCCTTGTCGCAAATGACGTAACTATGGCAGAGATTGCCGCCGCAATTGCGGCAGAGGTCAACGCAGACGCCGCAGGTGATGTTCAGGGGGCGGGCGCGCGGGTGCGTGCGGGTGTCGAAAAGAGGTCAGCGGCCGAGATTGCGGGCATCACCTTACGATCTTTTTCCGACGGTCAGAAGCTGACTGTTGGTGACATTGCAGACATCCGTGTTGAAGGCGCCGACCGACTGCGTGCGTATTATGTAGGCAATGATACGGCCGTATCCATCAGGGTGGATCGAAACGCCTCTGGCGACATAATCGATATTCAGGATACGGTTCAAAGCGTTGCCGATGATATGGTGCGCTCGCTGCCATCAGGATCGCGCATAGAACTGATCCGCACCCGGGCCGAGGCCATACAGGGGCGGATCAACATCTTGCTGGCGAACGGGGCCATGGGTCTGGCTCTTGTTCTGGTCCTTTTGTTTTTGTTTTTGAACTGGCGGACAGCCTTTTGGGTTGCCATGGGCATCCCGACGGCAATGCTCGCGGCTGTTGCGTTGATGTATAGCGCCGGTTTGACCTTTAATATGATATCGCTGTTTGCGTTGATTATTACCCTAGGTATCGTCGTGGATGATGCCATTGTGGTCGGAGAGCACGCAGATGCCCGATCTCGTATGGGAGAAGATGCCTATACCGCAGCCGAAAATGCTGCGGCACGTATGTCGCGCCCCGTTTTTTCAGCGACGATAACCACGATTATCGCCTTTTTTGGACTGATGGCGGTCGGAGGCGGCTTTGGCCGGTTTTTGTCTGATATTCCGTTTACTGTGATTGCGGTTCTGGCAGCGTCTCTTTTGGAATGCTTTTTGATTTTGCCACATCACATGGCAACCGCTTTGCGGTATCGTGATGTCCAGAGCTGGGCTGATGCACCTTCGCAAGTCGTCAATAAATGGTTTGCCATTTTTCGCGATCGCGTGTTCCGGCGTGCGATGGGCTATGTCATCAAGGGACGATATGTTGTTTTAGCCTTTGCAGTCTTTTTGTTGGCTCTGCAAGTGTCGCTTTTATTAAATGGCAGCGTGCGTTGGGTCTTTTTCGTACCGCCGGAACAGCCGCGCATCAGTGGTAACTTTGCCATGACGCCAGATGCCGATCGTCAAGACAGCCTTGAAATGATGCAGGAATTGCAACGGGCGGTGGCGGCTGTCGGGGCCCGCTACGAGGAAGAGTACGGTATAAACCCGGTGGTGCATGTGCTGGGTGAAATTGGGGGTAACACCGGACGCGGCCTATCGGGATCTGAAACGCAAAGCCCGGATAATCTGGGCGCGATTGCTATTGAATTACTCGATCGTGATTTACGTATTCCGCCCGGGCAAAAACCTTACAGCACGCGCGAATTCACCAGCCGACTGCAGAATGAATACCGCCGTCATCCACTTCAAGAGACAGTCAGTTTCCGCCGATGGCGGCTGGGGCCGGGTGGCGATAGCCTGTCGGTACAATTTTTTGGTAACTCTACAGAAAAGCTTAAGGCAGCTGCGGAAGAGCTCAAGTCGCAGTTGTCTGGAATTGAAGGTGTAACCGGGCTGGAAGACAGCCTTGCGTATGACAACGAAGAACTGATTTTGGAATTGACCCCACATGGTCGCGCCTTGGGCTTTACAATTGATCAACTGGGCGCAGTGTTGCGCAATCGGATTGCAGGCATCGAGGCGGCGACATTTCCTGTCGGGACACGAACCGCCACCATAACCGTTATCTTGCCCAAGGGCGAGCTGACCGCTGACTTCCTTGAACGAATGCAGTTGCGTAATCCCGAAGGGACCTACGTACAGCTGGCTGATATCGTCAGCGTTCAAAGCCGGCCGAGTTTTGCCTCGGTGCGACGTGAGAATGGGCTCAGACTCGTCACTGTTTCTGGTGATATTGATGGCGAGAACGCCGAATTGGCCAATACCATCAATGCCCAACTGGAGAATGAAATCCTGCCTTACATCGCCAGTGTGCATTTGGTTGATTGGCGACTGGCAGGATTGAACGAGGATGAGTCCCGCTTTCAAAAGGACGCATTGTTTGCATTGGGTGTTGTTCTTGCTGGGATATTTTTGACCTTATCTTGGGTCTTTGCCTCTTGGACGCGACCACTTGTGGTGATGTCGGTCATTCCGTTCGGTTTGGTTGGTGCCTTGTTTGGACATTGGGCGATGGGTCAGGCGCTGAGCATGTTCAGTGTTGTGGGCTTGTTGGGTATGACCGGTATCATCATCAATGACAGCATTGTTTTGGTGACCCAGATTGATGGTTACACCAAGGACCGCGGGATCATTCCATCGATCATAGATGGCGCATCAGATCGTTTACGGGCCGTTTTGCTGACGACATTGACCACCGTGCTGGGATTGAGCCCGCTCTTGTTCGAGACATCCAGCGATGCGCAATTTCTCAAGCCCACGGTGATCACGCTGGTGTTTGGTCTTGGATTTGGAATGCTGCTGGTGCTGCTTGTCATACCGGCATTGATGGCTATTCAGGCTGATGTATCGCAGCTTATGCGCCAGTCCTTGGTGAATTTGAGGTTCCGTCAGCGTGGGGTGCGACTGATGTCGTCTTGGGCGTTGGCCGCGATGTTTATCTGGCTTGGCCCGACGATTGGACATGCGATTTTTTGGGGTGAGGCCCATCCATGGATAGCTTTCATGATGAATGACGGCGTATCCCCTGAATTTGCTGCAATCTCGGCCTATTTCCGTGGCTTACTGGTTATTTTAGCAGGCCTGTTGATTGCCAATATTGTGTGGCTTGTGTCGATTGGAGCCAAAGGTAAATTGCCACCGCTTGACAGCTCTGGCGCGCCTCGGCCAATGGGCCGCGCCCTTACGACGGCGCCAGCCCCCTTGGCCGCTATGGCAGGACAGTCGGACGCACCCATGTTGGACGTATCGACCGCGCAGCAGGGAGGATTCTCCAGAGCTGTGGGCCGCGCTGGAACCAGATTGGGTGGCCTGTTGAACCGCGGTCCAAAAGAACCTGTTGATACATCACGGCGTATGCCGTCGATGCCTGACCCAGCGGGGACAGCAGCCTTTGACACTCCAATATCCGGGGACACTCTTGATGGCAGGCTCTTGGTCAAACAGGCGACCGGCTCGCTCCCGCAAGACGCTGAACCTGTCAACGCCGATGTTCTGGACCTGAACGTCGCAGAAGATCCCGATCCTTCTTTGCATGCGCAATCCGTTTCTGAACCTGTGGTATCAGAGGATTTGTCTGTGCCTTCACTGTCGGAGCCCGACATGACCCAGCCTCCTAAAATCGACATAACACCCGCTTCATCTGCTGGGGCAAATGCGCCGTCTCTGCGCACATTGCGTGGTGCGGATGTGCGCCAAGGTCAAAGCGTTGTTTCAGCGCCGTCTTCTGAAACAAGAAATGGCCAGCCGTCCCATCGATATATGGGGTTGGGGTGGCTGGTATCTGCGATCCAAGCATGGAGAACGCCCGCGCCGGGTCCTGGCGATGAGGTCACGATGGGAGAGTTGGAGCGCGAACAAGGGACGGCATGGCTCATGGATGAACAATCAGGCGGTCATGGGCTGGCCCTCGACGACGCTGCAGCCCCAATAGATGCCGTTGTGGTCGAGCAGGGGCAAGTCACTGCCCAACAACCAACGTCGCCGATGCCACAGGATGATATTCGCCGGAGCTATGGTGCACCCGCGCAAAGCCCCTTGGAAAAGGCAATCGGGGACGCCCTTGCCGGAGGCATAGCGGATCGGGCTGTTCTGGACGCAGCAGAGCGTATCGACAGGCTTCCAACCGATAGCGACGCGCCGCAATTGAATATATCATCGCCCCTGCCGGCACAGACAAAACAACACCAGCCTGCTACCCGGGATGATCCGTCGGATGTGCCTTTGGACACCGCGCAAGACACCATTCCAGACTCTGCGTCGGCCTTGCAGCCGCCCAGCCATCAGGTCCCTTCAGATGCCGTGATGCCAAATACATTACAAGAGGACACTGTCACCGCGCAGGAAAATCCAATTCCTACATCTTCTAAAGCCGCGCCCTCGATTGATACGGATGCAAGGCGTCATGAGACGCGGCACAAAAAAGGCAGCGTCTCATTCTTTTCCGGAAAACGTGGGGCCACGCCAAAATTTAACAGACCACCGTTGGACGACGACGCGCCCACTGCACCGGCAAAGGTTGCGTCACCGGCACAACCCCCCGCACCCGCTATTACGCCGTCTGACGACGCCCTGCCGTCAGAAGATGCTGCAGCCAGCGACGCTGTGATCGACAACCAGAAACCACCGGCTAAGACTGATGAAGCCTCGCAAGAGGCTTTGAAATCACAGATATCCCCACAGCCGCCGATCACCGCCGATCAGGACACCGGCCTGGATGACGCGCTTCCAGTAAATCAAGAGCCCGAGGATCAGGCAGAGCCAGTGTCTTTGGGGCAAGCGCTGCAAGAGGCTGAATCCTTGGCGCCCAAAGATATAGCGCAGCCAGAGGCCGCATCAGATCAGGTGCATACTGAAACGGCAGACCCCCAGCCACAAATCATGGAAAACGAACCAGATCCGGCTGAGCCCGCTGCCGAATTGGTATCAGATGCAGAGGTGCGCCGTACGCCTATAGCAGAACGTCTGAAAGCAGCCCGCCTGCTGCCGCCTGAGACCATTAAGGATGCTGCGACCCCGGCGCAAAGCGTGGATGCGCAGACCCAGACGCAAACAGCGGCTGCGGAGGACACCTCAGCCACGCGACACTCATCTCTGCCAAAGGCGGCGCAATCGACGAAAGCCACTGCGCAGGTCAATCCCAAACTCTCTCCGGAGATGCTTGAGCTGGCTTTGGAGATGGGCGAAGACATCCCTCCCGAAGTCGCGCCTCAAGAGCCGGCTCCTGCACCAACCGAACCTGTTGAGCCTCAGGCTTCGGCTGCCACAAACCCGGTTAGTTTGTCCATGACCGACACATTTTCAGCGTTCATGGGACCGTCAGGTGATGCCATTCAACCCGTTGGGCGGCTGGCCCGCCCGCGTCCGGCACCCAAAGAAGAAAAATGACGTCTAACGTTTGAGATTAGCCGCAGCCTTGAATATCAATGGCGTGCGTGTCGCCGAGAACTGTGAAACGTAAACCGGAACGCTCCAGCAGAATGTTTGACCCGTCAACATGGATCATGTGCGTTTCGATTTTTAAATGGTTGTCGGTTCGCTGTGTTTTTGGTGCAGCCACCCAGATCTTGGGATTATTGGTTTCTACAACGACGTCTTCTGTCTGACCGATGCGTGGTAATTCCAAGCTTGTTATCAGCCTCAGGCCCCTTGGATCGGGCAGGATCTGACACGACACCTTCGACACATTGCCTTCTGCTGCGCTATAGGGCTGATCGGCCATGGCAGCCGCGATTTTGCTGTCTATGCGTACGGCGTCTTTGAGCAGGTGGGCGTTCACCTCAAGGCGGGCCGGTATGCAGATATCCTTGCATACGCCAAGCTGGAGAGAGCCGACCAAGCGAATATCTCCCTCAGATTTTGGACTGATCACGAGGGGCAGGATGACTTTATCGTTATAGACGATCGACCGAAAGCCATCTGTCCAATACACTGAAGGCGTGGGCCAAAGCACATCAACGGAGGACAGATTGCGAGATTGTGACCAGTCCATGACGGGTGGCACTCCCGCATCGCCGGGCGCGCGCCAATAAGTATGCCAGCCGGGCGTCATGGTTAAAACGATTGCTGCGATGTGATTGTCGCTGCTCGTCCGCCATCCGGTGAGAATATCGGCAGATATGTGCTGTTGCTGCGCGCTCGCGGGCACAGAAATAACAAGGGCGACAAGGAAAGAGGCGAGACGTGATATCATATCGTGAAAATGGCGGGATTTTGTAGCAATGCCAAGTCACGATTGTGCGACTCCGGCGTAAGGGACTTGTTCATTTGTATCGCGCACACCATCGTTGTATAAGAAAATCGCACGCGAAGGGCCTAAATGACTACCACGCTTGAAACCCCAACCGATTTGACTGGTAAGATACTGATCGCCATGCCCGGCATGGGTGACCCGCGTTTTGACCGGAGTGTGATCTATCTGTGTGCACATTCCTCTGATGGTGCCATGGGGTTGATTGTCAATAAACCGACCGATCAGGTAAATTTGAAAAAGCTGATGAAGCAGTTGGATATAAGCGTGAATATCAATTTAGGTGAACAGAGCGCATATATTGGTGGCCCTGTCGAGGCCGGTCGAGGATTTGTCCTGCATTCTGCAGATTACAGGTCTGCGGTAAACACCGTACAGGTGAAAACAGGCTTTCGGATGACTGCAACATTGGATATTCTGGAATCTATTGGTGCTGGCAGCGGCCCCTCCAAGAGCCTGATTGCCCTTGGATATTCCGGATGGGGAGCGGGCCAGCTAGAAAGTGAAATCGCGCGCAACGCATGGTTGACATGCGACGCGACGCAAGACCTTGTTTTCGATGCGCCTGATCTGGAAAAATGGGATAAGGCCATGGCGTCTTTGGGAATAAACCCCCTTCTTTTGTCGTCCCAGGCGGGTCATGCCTAGTCGCTCCAGCTTTTGAAAAATATCTTTATTGACAGATTTAAGGATCAATCGCGTGGAGCAGCGGCACGTTGCAATCTGTCGTTGATGGCCACACCCAGACCAGTATCGGGAATGGGAGAAACCGCAATCCGGTCATACCCAAGCGTATCCAATTCATGCAGGTGATCAAACAAGTTTGATGCGGCTTCTGACAGGTCAGCGTTCCGAGACAAATTCATGTCACAGTCTACCTGTCCAAAGCCGAGGCGAGCTTCGTTCAGGGCAAAGGATACCGCATTTAGGCGGACAGAAGCGTTTGGTGCATAATGAGATTGCATTTGCCCCGCAGCTGTTATGACATCGTTCTCGGATCTATGAGCCAGAGGGTGGCCCAGATAGGTGGCCAGTTTTTCCTCGGTAATGCCACCCGGTCGAAGAAGTTGTGGGGAATCCATAAGACCCAGGATCGTACTTTCGATCCCAACAGGACACGGGCCGCCATCCATAATGGCATCAATGCGCCCTCCCAGTCCCTGCAACACATGCGCTGCGCGGGTCGGGCTGATTTGGCCAGACGGGTTTGCAGATGGGGCTGCAACAGGTACATCCGCACAGGTTAAAACGGCGCGGGTCACCGGATGTGCTGGGATCCGCACGGCCAATGTATCCAACCCGGCTGTAGCCAGACGGCTGATCGGCGCATCATCGCGTAAAGGTAACACCAAGGTCAATGGTCCGGGCCAACACGCCTGGGCAATCCGTTCGGCCGTTTCAGACCAGTGCACCAAACGTTTTGCTGCCGGTATATCATGTACATGGACGATCAGGGGATTGAAGCTTGGCCGTTCTTTGGCCGCGTAAATCGATGCAACTGCGCTGGAACTGCTTGCATCGGCACCCAGCCCATAGACTGTTTCGGTTGGAAGTGCCACCAGACCACCAGAGCACAGGATGTGTGCGGCTGTGGCCACGTCTTTTGAACAGTTTGTTAACATGCGCGTCTGCATCAGGGCCCCTTTCGTGACGCCGCGTTTCGGTAGACGTCCCAACCGCCGGATGTTCTATATTCAGCTAGACCGCTTGGGTCATGGTGATATTCATTACCTCGCCCAGTCGCAGGATGCCACGCCATTCGAAGGATGTCCCAAATGCCCTATCGCGCCCCTGTCGCTGAAATGCGTTTTTTGTTGGAACACGTCGTAGATTACAGTCACGTTGCTGGAACAGAACGTTTTGCGGATGCCAGCTTTGATACTGTAGATGCTATTCTCAGCGAAGCTGGGAAGATGTGTGAAGAGGTGTTGTCCCCGCTTCAGCGAAGTGGCGACACTAGTCCTGCAACCCTTGAGAATGGGGTTGTGCGCACATCACCGGGCTATGCCGATGGCTACAAGGCCGTCGCCGAAGGGGGTTGGGTCGGGATCACAGCATCCGAGGCTCAGGGGGGAATGGCGTTGCCGCAAACTGTCGCGTCAACGGTCAACGATATGATGAGCAGTGCCTGCCTGTCGTTGCAGCTGAATCCCTTGATGACCCAAGGACAAATTGAGGCTCTTGAAAACCATGCCTCACCCGCGTTGCAGGAAATTTATCTGCCCAAACTGGTAAGTGGGGAATGGTCCGGTACAATGAACCTGACTGAACCACAGGCAGGCAGTGATGTTGGTGCGTTGCGCAGCAAGGCTGAACCCAACGGCGATGGCAGTTATGCCGTAACAGGTCAAAAGATCTATATCAGTTGGGGTGATAACGACTTTACCAGCAATGTCTGCCATCTGGTGCTCGCACGGCTGCCGGATAGTGTGCCCGGGACGAAAGGAATAAGCCTTTTTTTGGTACCGAAATACATTCCAGACGAGAACGGAAACCTTGGCCCGGCAAATGATCTGCGGGTTGTGAGCCTCGAGCATAAGATGGGATTGCATGGCTCGCCCACCGCTGTGATGGAGTTCTCGGGCGCACGCGGTTGGCTTGTGGGTGAACCCAATGACGGAATGCGGTGCATGTTCACCATGATGAATAACGCGCGTCTGGGTGTCGGGATCCAAGGCATCGGTGTTGCCGAAGGAGCCTACCAGCATGCGCTTGCCTACGCACAGGATCGCAAACAAGGCCGCACAGGTGTTGCAGGGGGAACGGGCACGATCATTGATCATGCCGATGTGCGCCGGATGCTTGCCAGCATGCGGGCGGATATAACAGCCGCCCGTGCAATTGCACTGGCCTGCGCTGTTGCGCTTGATATGGGACATGCGACAGGTGATCCGGCGTGGCAGGCGCGCGGCGCATTGCTAACACCCATTGCCAAAAGCTTTGGCACCGAAACGGGTATCGATGTGGCAAATCTGGGCATTCAGGTCCATGGTGGTATGGGCTTTGTCGAAGAAACGGGCGCGGCCCAGTATTTCAGGGACGTTCGGGTTACCGCGATCTACGAAGGCACTAACGGGATCCAGTCTATGGATCTTGTGGGTCGCAAAATGATGGATGGTGGTGAGGCTGCCTTTGCGTTACTGGATGAAATCGAAGCCTGCGCTGAAACAGCACGCAGCAGCTTGCCTGAATTGGCCGAACATGTCTGGCAGGCTTCAGAGACCCTGCGAGAAGCCACCGAATGGATGGTGGCCCGGGATATGACCGATCGGTTTGCCGGGTCGGTTGCGTATCAGCGTGGTTTTGCCAGAGTGCTGGGAGGATACTTCCATCTGCGTGCAGCCTTGGCAGCGCCCGGACAAGCGCAAGAGCGTCTTGCACACTTCTACATCACGCGGCTCTTGCCGGAACACAGTGGTCTGCTTGTTCAGGCGCGGGCAGGCAGTGGTGGTCTGTTTGCGTTGTCACCTGACGATCTTGTGGCATAAACATGCAGGGGCTGGCGTATCCTTGGACTGAGCCGCCCGCATCAGGTTCTGCAACCCAGATTGCGGATGGTGTATTGTGGATGCGCCTGCCTTTGCCAATGAAGCTGGACCATGTGAATGTCTATGCTCTGGCGGACGACGACGGTTGGACGATCATAGACACCGGTTTTGATTCGCGCAAAACACGGGATATCTGGTCTACACTTTTAGATGGTCCGTTGGCTGGCAAACCCATACGGCGGGTTCTGGTCACACACCACCATCCGGATCATGTTGGGCTGGCGGGTTGGTTTCAAAAAAATCATGATGCTGAATTGCTTATGACGCGCACAGCATGGCTTTTTGCGCGGATGCTGATGCTGGACGAGCAAAGCACTCTGCCCGTGGAAACGCTTTTACACTATCGTCGGGCGGGTATGCGGGCCGATTTATTGGCAGCGCGAGCGGCAGAACGCCCCTTTAATTTCGCTGACGTTGTGGCCCCGATGCCTTTGGGTTTTACCCGCATACAACAGGGTGACAGATTGACCTTGGGAGGGCGCGATTGGGACGTGCATATTGGCAACGGTCACGCGCCGGAACACGCCACATTATGGAGTAGGTCTGACAATCTTGTTTTTTCTGGTGACCAGATTTTACCGACTATAAGTCCCAATATCGGAGTGTACGCGACCGAACCTATGGCGGATCCGATTGGAGACTGGATCGAGGCATGCGAGCGTCTGGCCCTGTTGGTACGCGAGGATCATTTGGCGCTGGGGGGCCATAAATTGCCCTTTACCGGTCTTCCTTTGCGTATGCATAATTTGATTGATAACCATCATCAGGGTTTGGCGCGTTTGTTAGGCTATCTGCAAACTCCCAAAGCGGCAGGAGATTGCTTTTCACCGCTTTTCAAGCGGACGATTGGAGAGGGAGAATATGGCCTTGCCCTAGTCGAAGCGATTGCGCATCTGAACCATCTTTATCTGACTGATGCTGTTGAGCGGACTGAACGCGCGGATGGTGCCTGGATTTTTAAGGCCAAGGTATTTCATGGTGATCATTGAGACACATTGTGGCAGTGGGCTGACAAGGATAAAAAAAGCGTATAGGGCTGTCACAGCATCTTTAAAAAACGAAATAGCAGGACAAGATCTATGGCAAGTGAACATAAGCACGGTTCGATGAACACCGATGTTCAAGAGAAAACCTTTGCGGGTTTTATTGATTGGGTGATCAAGACGACAGTCGTAGTGATGGTAATTGCGGTCTTGCTCGCATTGTTCCGCACTTAAGCCCAAATTTAGATCATGCACCGCCGGGTTTTCCTTGCTGGGGCTGCTTGTCTGGCTACAGCTGGATGCAGTGTCAAAGAAATAAATGCCTCTGACGAGGAAATCGCCCGCTATGCTTACAGGCATAATGGCCCAAAGCGGATCACGCTTTATACAATGATCAGCACAGAAACGGGTGCGGGCGCGCATTCGTCGATGATGCTAAACGCGTCGCAGCGTGTGGTTTTTGATCCAGCAGGATCAGTAAACCATCCTCGTATGCCCGAACGTCGCGATGTGTTGTACGGCTTTTCACCGCGTATTGCTGATGTGTATGCGCGGGCCCACGCGCGCAACACCTATTACGTCGTGATCCAAGAACTTGATATATCCGCTGACATGGCGGAAACCATTTTTGATCAAATTCGCGAGATAGGCCCCGTGCAGCCGGCGCAGTGTGCGCTGTCTATCTCTTCGGTTCTGCGTGAACAGGAAGGGCTTGAGACACTTCCAAGAACTTGGTTCCCTAAAACATTGATGCAGGCTTTTGCAGAAATACCGGGCGTCACCGAACGGACCCTGCGCGAGGCTGACGATGATGACAAATCCATTGCAATTGCGGAACTTGATATCGAAATACGGGATATTTCGAAAGAAGCCGCAGCCGGGGCAGCAGCAGAAGATGCATCAGGCCAACTGATTGATTTGGTGCGTCCTGTTGCGCGCTAGGACTTGATGCAACCTTAAAAACAGAGATTTTTATACAGCAGACTTTGCCTTGTCCGGGGCGCAAACAAAAAAGCGACATCATAAGATGCCGCTTTTTCATTCGAGATTTTGACGTTAGCTCAGATCGCGCACGTCCGTTAGTTTGCCTGTCAGCGCAGCCGCCGCAGCCATTGCCGGCGACATCAAATGTGTTCGTCCGCCGCGGCCTTGACGGCCTTCAAAATTACGATTGGACGTTGCGGCGCAGCGTTCCCCCGGTTTGAGCTGATCAGGGTTCATGGCCAAACACATAGAGCACCCAGCCAGACGCCACTCAAAGCCTGCGTCTTTGAATACATCTGCCAGGCCCTCTTCTTCGGCTTGCGCGCGGACCAGGCCCGAACCGGGCACGATCATGGCGCGCATTCCCTCTTTTATTTTACGGCCACGCAGTACATCGGCCGCTGCGCGCAGATCCTCGATACGGCCATTGGTGCATGAGCCGATAAAGACCGTGTCGATCGGGATTTCGTTCAGAGGGGTGCCTGGGACCAGACCCATGTAATCAAGCGATCGTTGCGCTGCGCCGACTTTGCCGCCTTGGAAATCATCGGCTGATGGAACTGCCGCTGTGATCGGAAGAACATCCTCGGGCGAGGTGCCCCAAGTCACAACAGGTGCGATGTCTTCGCCTTTGATTGTGACGACTTCGTCCCAATGAGCATCGTCATCACTGAACAGGGTTTTCCACCAAGCCAAGGCAGCTTCCCACTGGGCGCCTTTGGGGGCATGAGGGCGACCCTGTACATAGTCAAACGTTTTCTGGTCAGGCGCGATCAGGCCTGCGCGTGCGCCCCCTTCGATCGCCATATTGCAGACGGTCATGCGCCCTTCTACTGACAGGTCACGGATGGCTTCGCCACAATATTCAATCACATAGCCTGTTCCACCCGCAGTGCCGGTCCGGCCAATAACGGTAAGGGTGATATCTTTTGCTGTCACACCGGGACGCAGTTTGCCGGTGATTTCGACTTTCATATTCTTGGATTTCTTTTGGATCAGGGTCTGTGTGGCCAAGACATGCTCTACTTCCGAGGTTCCGATGCCATGGGCCAATGCGCCAAACGCACCGTGCGTGGCCGTGTGGCTATCGCCGCAGACCACGGTCATACCGGGCAACGTCCATCCCTGTTCCGGGCCAACAATATGCACAATACCCTGACGCACGTCGTCAACCGGATAGTAATGGATCCCGAAATCCTTGGCATTTTTGTCCAGTGCAGCGACCTGAATGCGGCTGTCTTCGGGCATTTGATCGGGATTATCCCGACCTGCTGTTGTGGGAACATTGTGATCTGGAACGGCGATTGTCTTTTCCGGGGCGCGTACCTTGCGACCTGCCATTCGCAAGCCTTCAAAGGCCTGCGGGCTGGTCACTTCGTGTACGAGGTGACGGTCGATATAAAGAAGGCAGGTGCCATCGGCGTCTTCGTGCACGACATGGGCATCCCAGATTTTATCATACAGCGTTTTGGGGGACATGGGACCTCTCCCGGTTAGATGTCAGAAAAATATACACATGGATTAGCGCAGAGCCTTGCGAAGGCTTCTGGCCAACGCGCTGCGGGCCTCCCCGAAAAAACGTTCGCGCAGTCTTGTGCGGTCGCCGATGTCAATAACGGGTTTCATGATTTAGGGGAATACAGGCTAGACTTACAGCGGGCAAGGGTGTGTTACGCACAGAGTGCAGGCTTTTGTATGGATCACACAGGCTGATGTTCCGAACTGACGCTGCTGCGGCACAAAAGTTTTCTGAAAAGGCTTTTTGAATTCGTATGAGGCAAAATGTTGATCAGCCATTTTAGGTGCCCGACTCTGCAAGAGTTGCGAATTCCCATGGCGTTTTATGGTGTTGCTATAGCTTTGGACCTTACAGTTTCGACACGTTCAAAGCCATCGGATAGGCAGGCTTCAGATAAGATCGAGAGGACCTTGCCCTTACTGAACTGAATAGTTTAAATGCGGCATTGGTAAAAGGGTTTCTCATGTCTGCAGAGGTTGTGAAAATTCGCCGTGGACGCAAATATGATCAGGTGATCAACGGGGCCCGGTCAGTATTTTTGACAGATGGCTTTGAAGGCGCCAGCGTGGACGAAATCGCGCGCGTCGCGGGGGTATCCAAGGCCACATTGTACAGCTATTTCCCTGACAAGCGTATTTTATTTATGGAGATGGTGACGCAGCAATGTCAGGCACAGGCTACAACCACGATTCAGTCTTTGGACCTGACAGCGCCGCCGGATGAGGTGCTGCGCAAAGGCGGGCAGCAGTTTCTTGGCTTTTTGCTTTCTGATATGGGGCAGCGCATTTTTCGTATCGTAATCGCAGAATGCGAGCGTTTTCCGGAGCTTGGCCAAAAATTCTACGAAAGCGGTCCAATGGTGATGCGACGTGCCCTTGTTGATTACCTGGCGGCTGCGCAAAACCGCGGACAAATCAGGGACAATGTTGATATCGCACTTGCTGCGGATCAATTTGGTGAGATGTGTAAAGCAGATCTGTGGCTCAAGGTCATCGTTGGCATACGTAGCGAGGTATCGCAGGCTGATATTTCGCGCGTGGTTAATGGTGCAGTCGATACATTCCTCGCGCGATATGGGGCCTAGAGCAGTGCACAAGGCCTCCTTTTGGGGACCATCTTTTTCAAGATGTTCCAAAATTAAAGACCGCTGCTTTGAGTTAATCGCCAAACAAGGACTTGAACCGATCTATGCATAGCCGAAACCCTGCTTCGAAATCTCCATTACCGGGGTGATAGACGCTTTCGAAACTGATGACGCCATCATAGGAGTCTGCGCGTAACGCGTCGGCGAGGGGCTGGAACTGATCGGCCAGTTGTCCTTCACCCATTCTGCGGACCTCAAGCGTTGCCTGCGGCGTGTTGACCTGCACATCTTTGATATGGATGTGGCCGATATAGCCATCGCGCGCTGTAGTATAGCCGTCTGGATAGGCGGTCTCGTGGCACCAGCAGTTATTGGCCGGATCCCACAAAATTTTCAGGGCATCCTTGGCATCAAGGTCGTCAATCAGCTTGCGCCCAGTCCAGTTGGAATTGACCATTGTGCCATTGCCTGTTTCCATAGCCAGGGTGATGTTTTCGCTGCGCGCAAGCTCTACAGCAGGGGCGATCAGGGGGAGTGTTTTGTCCCATGCACCATGTGCGACGTTCCACTTTTCGGCACCGCCGTGGCCCCAAAGGATCTGTTCCTTTTTGTTGGTCATAATTCGCACCAAAGGGCTGCCCACGATCTGGGCCATTTCAATGACGCGTTTCAGGGCATCCATATGCTTGGTGTGGGCCGCGTCGCCGGCTGTATTCGCCGTGGTGAGGCCCGCAAAAACATGGCGCGATACACAAGAGACAGGCTTACCCCGGTCTCGCAGTTGCGTATCAATTTCACGAATTTCATCGCGGGTATGGTCACCGACTTCCTTGTCTCCCACGAATTGAAGTTCCGCATAGCTCAAATCGAATTCGTCCATGACATCCAAGCTATGCGCCAGATCCCGGCTGATCCCATCACAGATAACGCCTAGTTTCATGAGTCGTCTCCTGTCTTGAGGGCCGCCTCGCGATGCAATTCGGCGCCGACTATATTTTCAATGACTTTTGTGGCCACCCAATTGTCACCGGTGGGGTGTTTGGTCCGTCCTGCATGGAATATTTGCATTGCTGCTGCGGCTGTATGCAAGGGCACGCCCAAATCTTCACCAAGTGACATAGAGATCGTCAGATCCTTATGCATGGTGTTGATGTGGCTGCCAGTTCCGTAAAATTCTCGGTCGATGATTTTTTCTAACGCATTGTTTACAATTCCGCACCCACCTGACGATGTTGAAAAGACATCCAAGATAACCTGCCCCGGAACGCCTGCTTTGGCGGCCAGCGCAGCTGCTTCGAAGGTTGCAGAAAACATTGATCCCAAAAGGGACTGTAAACAGGCCTTGACTGTTTGTCCGTCACCCGGCGTTGTTCCCACGCGATGGATATTGGCCGAGACCGCCTGCATGACGGGGGCGAATTGATCAAGGATGTGGTCCGGCGCCGCTGCCATCATTGTCAAAGTGCCACCTTGGGCACCGGGAAATCCGCCCGAGACGGGTGTATCAATCAAATGAAGTCCGCTGCCGGCCATAGCGGCTGCAATTTCTTTGGCTTCTTTGGGTTTGATGGTGGCCGAGAGGATCACTGCACTGCCTGACGCCATTGTTTGCATCAGACCATCTGTGCCCAAAATCACCTCTTTGGCCTGATCGCCATTCATAACCATGACAAAGGCAGCGCCGCAGGTCCTGCCTATGTCGGCCGGACTGCCTGCGGCTGTGCCACCCATCTGGGTCAGTGCCGCCATTCGGTTTGGATCTGGATCGTAACCAGATGTTTCAAAACCGTTTTTTATCAAATTCAAGGCAAGGCCCGAGCCCATATCGCCGACTCCGATTACACCTACACGCATTTTAGCATTCTCCATAGAAGGCTTGGTTTTGTTATTGTGTAAGGGGTTTCACACGCCGGTTGGCGCCGGGCGGGTCCGGTAGACACCCCCTGCCCGTGGGTTCGATAAACCCTTGGATAGAATGATTGGACGAACTGCGCCTTGGCGCAAGAGGCTTTAACACGTGCGCCACCGATGTTGCGCCAATGGTGGCGACTCTGCGTGACTGAACCATGCATTTCGGGCAGTGCTGCAAGTGCATTTGTACGACCGTCGAGCACAATATGATGCCGGGCCAAGGATAGACACGCAGGCAGACAGTGCTTATATCGCACAACATGGCTCAAACAAAATCAGATCCGAATTACAAGGTGATTTCTGAAAACCGTCGTGCACGGTTTGATTATGCGATCGAGGATGACGTGGAATGCGGGATCATTTTGGAAGGATCAGAGGTCAAAAGCCTGCGTGCAACCTCTGGTAATATTGCGGAAAGCTATGCTGCTGTCGAAAACGGAGAACTTTGGCTGGTCAACAGCTATATAGCGCCCTACGAGCAAGCGATGTTCAGCCACGAAGAACGGCGCAGACGGAAATTGCTGGTCAGCCGTCGCGAATTATCGCGGCTTTGGAATGATACACAGCGCAAGGGTATGACATTGGTCCCTTTGGTCATGTACTTCAATCACAAAGGGTATGTGAAGTTGAAGATTGGCATCGCCAAGGGCAAGAAAAATCATGACAAGCGTGAGACTCAGGCCAGACGTGATTGGGGTCGGGAAAAACAGCGCCTATTGAAAACGGGTGGATAAAACGCTGGGGTATGACCTGTGATGCACTTTCGTCACCCCTTTGGATCGTTCCAACCCCGATAGTCGGCCCAATTGGAATGTGGGCGGGCTCTGGCGTCAGAGTATGCATTCGGGCGTCTTGTCAGGCAGGCTTTGCGAGCGTAAGCAAGGTTTCAAACGACCACGCTCTAAGGTGATAACCCATGTCTGCTGATGATCCCAAAACACTGGTGTCCACTGCTTGGCTGGCGGCGCATTTGAAAGACCCCGATCTCAGAATTCTGGATGCGTCATATTATTTACCGGCCATGAAACGTGATGGGCGCGCCGAATATAATGCATCGCACATTCCGGGCGCGCGGTTTTTTGATATTGACGATGTGAGCGATGCGCGTTCGGATTTGCCGCATATGGTGCCGTCGGTCGAAAAGTTTATGTCACGGTTGCGGGCGATGGGTATTGGCGACGGACATCAGGTTGTCGTCTATGATGGCATGGGCCTGTTTTCGGCTGCACGTGTTTGGTGGATGTTCCGTTTGATGGGGCAAATGGATGTTGCTGTGCTTGATGGCGGCTTTCCAAAATGGGTTGCTGAAGGGCGTCCGGTCGAGGATCTGCCGCCCATGATCCGCGACCGGCATATGACGGTGAGACGTCAGAACCATATGGTGAAAGATGTCACACAGGTATCCGCTGCTTCCAAATTACGAGATGCCGAGATTATTGATGCACGCGCTGCTGATCGGTTTCGTGGCGAGGCACCTGAACCTCGCGCGGGTCTGCGTGCAGGCCATATACCCAATTCGAAGAACGTTCCATTTACCCATTTGCTGAATGAAGACGGTACCATGAAGACACCCGCAGCAGTGCGTAAGGTCTTTGAAGCCGCCGGTGTGGATCTTTCCAAACCGTCAATCACCACCTGTGGATCGGGAGTAACAGCGGCGGTCTTGTCGCTCGGTCTGACCCGGATCGGTAAAACGGATCACGCCCTTTATGATGGATCATGGAGCGAATGGGGCATGTCGCCCACGCTGCCAATAGCGACTGGAGACGCCTGATGTTTGAGGCTTTGAACGAACAACCCGCAGACAAGATACTTGCCCTTGTTGCGGCCTACAAAGCGGATCCCCGCGAAGCCAAGATAGACCTGGGTGTCGGCGTATATAGAAATGCCGAAGGTCAAACCCCGGTTATGCGAGCGGTCAAAACGGCAGAGAAACGCCTGTGGGATATCGAGGCAACCAAATCTTATGTCGGTCTTGCAGGCGATCCCGGTTTTGCAGACGTGATGATCCATATGATTTTAGGGGACGCTGTGCCACGTAACCAAATTGCGGCGGCTGCGACACCGGGTGGCACGGGCGCCGTTCGTCAGGCCTTTGACCTTGCCCTCATGGCCAAACGTGACGTGCGTATTTTTGTCAGTGATCCAACTTGGCCAAACCATCTTTCTATCCTGAAGCATATGAAGATTGAGACTATCCCTTATCGGTACTTTGATGCTGAAACGCGGGGTGTTGATTTTGAAGGCATGATGGCAGATCTGTCTGTGGCCAAGCCCGGCGATGTTGTGTTGCTGCACGGGTGTTGTCATAACCCCACGGGCGCAAACCTGAACCTGTCTCAATGGAAAGAGGTGTCTGCGCTGCTGCAAAAGACCGGCGCAACAGCCATGGTGGATATTGCCTATCAGGGATTTGGGGACGGGCTGGAAGAGGATGCGCAGGGCGTGCGTTTGTTGGCGCGCGATTTGCCTGAAATGCTGATAGCTGCGAGCTGCTCAAAGAATTTTGGTATCTATCGTGAACGCACGGGTTTATTGATGTGTTTGTCATCCGACGCCAAGAGACACAGCGTAAATCAGGGGGCTCTGGCGTTCCTGAACCGGCAAAATTACAGCTTTCCGCCTGATCATGGGGCACGTCTTGTGACGATGGTTTTGCAAGATTCCGAGTTGCGGTCGGACTGGATGCGTGAACTTGAAGAGGTGCGTTCCGGTATGTTGTCATTGCGTGAACAGCTTGCGGATGAGCTAAAAAGGCTTTCAGGTTCGGATCGTTTCGGTTTTTTGTCGCAACACCGCGGGATGTTTTCAAGAATTGGGGCAACACCCTCGCAGGTCGATGCGCTGCGTAAAGATCATGGGGTCTACATGGTGGGAGACAGCCGCATGAATATTGCGGGTTTGAATGCGCAAACAGTGCCAGTGCTGGCGCAGGCGATTGTGGCTGTTGGTGTTTGACGTCTTCATGAGTGTGATGAATGGCATGCTCGCAGTCATATAAACCAAATGGTAAGCATGGCGCCGGGGCTTCCCTTTTCCGCCATTCATCCACCTTGGCACAAAAGGGATATCGGGTTACGGTCCGGGTGTGGTTGCAAAAGAGCGGCGCATGAGTGCTTATGATATCTTGCTGGCACGGCTAAACGCCGGTGAAATCTGCGTGATTGACGGTGGTACCGGGACGGAGTTAGAACGCCGTGGCGTTCCGCAGCTGGAAAACGCATGGAATGGTGGCGGAACGTTAAGTCATCCTGATCTTTTACGTGACATTCACCTCGATTATATAAACGTTGGTGCGCAGGTCATCATTTCAAATACCTTTGCGGCCAGTCGACATGCGCTGGCAGATGCGGGTCAAGAAGCCCTGTTTGAGGAATACACCCGCCAAGCAGTCCAATTGGCATGTGAAGCGCGTGCAGCATCAGGACGTGCGGACGTCCTTGTTGCGGGAGGCATATCGTATTGGTCTTGGACAGGTAAGCATGTGCCCCTCGATGTTCTGGACCATAACATCAAAGAGCAAGCCCGAATAATGGCAGACAGCGGTGCGGATGTGCTGATGCTTGAAATGATGATTGATATTGACAAAATGATGGTTGCGTTACGCGCGGCGCAAACTGCTGGATTGCCGGTTTGGGTCGGTCTTAGCCTGCGCAAGAATCGTGATGGCGCGCTCTTGCTTTATAATGAAGACACCCTCGCGGATGCACTGGATGCGTTACGCGGCACTGACGTCCCCTTGATCAGCATAATGCACACGCGGATTGAGTATATCGACGCGTGTCTGGACGTTGTGGCCAAGCATTGGGACCGGTATGTTGGTGTCTATGCCCATTCTGGAGAGTTCGAGGGAGACACCTGCAAATTTGAAACAACTGTTTCTCCGGATATTTATGCTGCTGATTGTAAAAGATGGTTGGAAAGGGGGGTGTCCTTGATCGGAGGATGCTGTGGCATGGGGCCAGACCACATAAAGGCGCTGGCAGGTTTGCGTCGTGGCGGATCGGGATGACGGCTATTTGATAAATTGGTCTAAGAAGTCACAGCGCGCGTCGCCAGATAGGCGGTATATCGGGCAGCTGCAGCACTGGTGCCGCCCATTCGCGCAGTGGTTCCGGTTAAAGTTCCAAGCCCACTTAACCCCCCCGCTCTGAAGTGATCTTCGATCACAACACCAGTATCAGCAGAGTTAATGTCGAACAATCCGCCTTGAGATGCATAGGGCATCGTTTCTTCCAGATTACCGGATGGCGTCCACCTAAGAGCGTTTACACTAACATGATCATTACTAACGGGAATCATTGCAGAATAACTGCCCATTGCAGTGACTGGATCAACATCGCCGTGTTGCGGATCCTCGAAATAGGACTGGCGTCCGTGGTTCAAATAGCCCGGCGGCGTATCGTCGGATTGGATTTGGCAGGTAACTCTTCCTCCGGTTGCTGACCTGATATGAATACGCCAAAGTCCGGGTGCGTCACTTATGGGGTGTAGGTGGTCATGGGTGGGTCGAAGGGCGATGATTAACCCATCAGCCTTATGCGTGACAGCTGTTCTACCAAAACACCATTCTGTGATATCGGTCGTGTTCTGATTTTCTGACGAAATCATGGACCAATTGCCATATATGCGCGCAGCTAGACGCCCGTCCTTTTTGATGTCCTGATACGTTCCCGCTGTCGGACGCACAAAATGGCTTGGCCCGTCGCAATCGGCCAAGCATTCTATTGCGACCTCCAAATCACAAGGGCCACGCAGTTCCAAAAAGCTAGCTGTGCGGTCATCAGGAAGCAGCCGCCAGTCAAGCTGTGTGCTTGTACCTTGTTTCAGATCAACTGTCGCAACTTGACGATTCATACCAGCGTTTCCGAATGAAAAGACACCAGTGACCTGCCCCTGCGTGGCCTGTTTGTAGCTATCTACTTCGGATAAGAATTCCCTTGGAAACGCGCCGGTGTTGTCTTTTGGGCCCGCCAGCATCCCGATGCTCAGATTAATTATCAAAGGGCGCGGTGCTTTGTTGGGGCTTTTGTGGGCTTGGATCATTCGGCGCAGCATAAACCGCACACCTAAATAGGCAAAAAAGGAAAGGTAGTGTCCGGACATGTCGCGAACGGAAAATGGAGGCAAGTCAACGGCAAGCAGGTCACGCATGCCGTCGGGTAAAGGTGCCGTTCGCTCGCTTGCAAGTCCAAGCATATGGGTGCCATGGGTCACTGATCGGCTGGTCGCGTGATATGTATCATGAGCATACAGAGAACGATTGAGCGTGTCGTAGATTTCGGATTCCAGTTTGCGTCCCTGACGCACCTGGTCGATCAGGCTGTCAATGTCCTCGGCACCAGTTAAACGTTTGGCAATTTTATAGCCGTGGCTCGTGCGACTAGGACGTGTCATTAGCCAAATCGCATCTATGCGCGTCTGCTCTTTCTCGCAAAACGCCTGATTCAGGAACCCTATTCCATCATCTATAATTCCGACGACGGGATAGTCGGCATAGGCCACATCACTTGTGCCGGGTGGAGTGTTACAGGCAGGCTTGGCCACGCCTGACCTGTCCTCAATTCTAAGCCTAGGGCCGACCCATAGAGGGGTCAAAGCGACGGAATAGCGTGATAAAAAATGATGTAATTGCGCGGAATCACTACAATTGGGCATTCTGAGATAGAGCACGATCCGCGACAAGAAATCGACCATAGCCCTTTCCGGATTTTGCCCCGACAGGTAGATAACCAGCTCTTCCAGATCATCGCTAAAAACATCTGTCCCAAAAACCTGTGTCATATCATGCAAAAGCGACATGATATTTGAGCGATGGGAGTCAAGATTGGTATCTTCGTCTTGTGGAGCTGCCACGCGCATTAAGATGGGCAACACTCGTTCCATCGGAGCCTCTGGGTCCAGATGCTGCTTTGCCTCAAGATCAAGAAGTTGCTGGAAATCATCATAAGGGCTTTCGATCAGGTTGCTCATGGTGTTGATCCCCTCTTGGTTGCATAAACTTTTATGCCCGATTGATAGCTTGTCTGTATGTTATTTTGTGACACTCAATAAAAATAACAGTTATTTAACGGAGTGTGTTTGGGCGTGCAGCAAAAAGCGAAGCCTGTTTCAGTTTTTGGCCTATCAGCTAGCGAGTCCGGCAGGTCCTTATGCTATATTTTTGAACATATCGGTTTTCGCAGATGTCTGACAGATATCATATCGGGCCCGAAAATGATCTGAGTTTGTGAACCAAGATCACGCTGTACACGTCTTGATTGCGTGATCGGGCATACCAACTTCGCATATGGGTTTGTTGTGCATGCAAGCTGCAAGAGATCTGAACGGTCGTTGCGTATTTCTATTCGGCTACCGGCGATGCAAGCGGATTTAAGTGCTAACTTGAGTGTAATTAATATCCACGGGCATTATTGAACCCGTGAGAAATGCAACTTGTTTTTCGATATCATCTTGCAGAACATAGACCTCGGCAGTCACCACCAACAAACGGCGTCCTGCTCTCAGCACTTTGCCATACGCAATGAGACAGTCACCCATCGCAGGCGTAAGCAAATGAATCTTCATTTCTGATGTAACAACTTCCTGATCTTCAGGTACTTTTGTAAGGGCGGCGTAACCAGCTGCGCTATCGCCAATAGCAAAACTTAAACCGGCGTGCGCTGCGCCTTGCTGTTGGCATGTCTCAGGTCTGATCGGTGCTTTGATCGTTGTATGGCCCGGGGAAACATGGGTCAGAGTTGCGCCAAGCGTTGACATCATACCTTGACGGGCAAAGCTGTCGTAAATTCGTTTCATGATTTGAGCATGCGATCACGTTTGGAAGATTGCAAGCCGAACGCCGGAATGGCGCAGGGACGTTGGCCTGTCAGAATGACCTTTGCATCGTTACGCATCAGACAACGTAATTCCGAGGAATCACAAAACATCCCACCTGTATAGGTTCCATACGCTGGTAGAATCAGTCGTGTTTCGTCCCATAAAAAGCAGGGACGCGTTATGGTTCGGCCACCTAGATTCAAACGCACTTTGGGATGGTAGTGGCCCGATATTTCCTTAGGATTTCGGGAGGCGATATGCCTTAGGCTTAGTTGATTGATCACAAGTTCCGCAAGATGTTCACCACCCAAAGCAATGGGACCAGGATCATGGTTGCCTTCAATCCACGTCCATCTGACCCCGGCCTGTAGCCGAACTATCCACTCCAGTTCCTGCTTGGGCAGAAAATATTCGAGCTTTGGTGCATCAAAACTATCCCCTAAACAAACAACATGTGCAGGAGATGTCAGTTCCATATCGGCGTCGAGCCGTTTCAATGTTTCCTGTATTTCATAAGGGGGAAGGAGCGCCCCACCGTAACGTCCTTGTCTCGCAGATTTTCCAAAGTGCAGATCTGATAAGATCAGTGTTGATTTTGCAGGCCAGGAAAGTGCCCCGCTTGGTAGTGCGACAAAGGCTTCAGCACAGAATTCGAAGGAAAATGTTTCCATGCTAGTTTCTAGCCTGCGCCGAAATTTTTCAATCTGAATGGCAGTTATCCAGCTGATGCAGGCTCTTTCTTTGAGTTTTCCGCGTATATCATCAGCGGAGCAGCATCAGAGGCTGCGGCCTCTTCATTGACCACAATCTCAGTCACATTATCCATACCGGGTAATTCGAACATTGTATCCAAAAGGATGTCTTCAAGGATAGACCTTAACCCACGCGCACCTGTTTTCCTCTCGATTGCCCGCTTTGCAATAGCGCTCAGCGCTTCATCGGTGAAGGTGAGCTGCGTATCTTCAAGTTCGAAAAGTCGCTGATATTGCTTCACAAGAGCGTTCTTCGGCTGGGTCAGGATGATGATTAATGCATCCTCGTCCAAGTCTTCCAAGGTTGCAATGACAGGAAGGCGGCCGACAAACTCAGGAATAAGTCCGAATTTGAGAAGATCTTCCGGTTCCAAATCACGGAATACTTCGCCAATATTGCGTTCGTCCTTATCACGCACGTCAGCAGCGAAACCCATTGCAGAACCTTTTCCGCGCTGAGAAATGATTCGATCGAGGCCTGCGAAAGCACCGCCGCATATGAACAAGATGTTCGTAGTATCCACCTGAAGGAATTCTTGCTGCGGGTGCTTACGTCCACCTTGTGGGGGGACGCTCGCCACTGTGCCCTCCATCAACTTTAGAAGTGCCTGCTGAACACCTTCTCCTGAAACGTCGCGCGTTATTGATGGGTTTTCAGATTTTCGGGTGATTTTGTCTACTTCGTCAATATAAACGATGCCGCGTTGAGCTCTTTCGACGTTGTATTCACTGGCCTGCAATAGTTTAAGGATGATGTTTTCAACGTCCTCACCGACATATCCGGCTTCAGTCAGTGTCGTTGCATCAGCCATTGTAAATGGTACATCTAGTATGCGCGCAAGTGTTTGTGCCAACAGTGTTTTACCACAACCAGTTGGTCCAATCAGCAGGATATTGGATTTGGCCAGTTCGATTTCGTTTGATTTTTGACTGTGGTTCAGTCGTTTGTAGTGGTTGTGTACGGCAACTGATAAAACGCGTTTAGCGACAGACTGGCCTATGACGTAGTCGTCAAGAACTCCGCATATTTCGCGAGGTGTTGGCACACCATCTGACGCCTTGAGGCCACTGCTTTTTGTTTCCTCGCGAATGATATCCATGCAGAGTTCAACGCACTCATCGCAGATGAACACGGTTGGACCAGCGATCAGTTTCCTTACCTCATGCTGGCTTTTCCCACAAAAGCTGCAGTAAAGGGTGTTCTTGCTGTCACCACCGGAATTCGTTGCCATTGCTTACCCTTTCAGGCTGCGGTTTCGTTTACGCAGATGCTTGTGCATCTAACCGCCTCCATACACTCTAAGATTAGGGCAGCAGAATGCTAGGGACAATCTCAAAGTTGTCACTTGCATGATGTGCCGCCCCAGTCATTATGATTCGTCTTCCGTAGTCACGCGACTTGTCAGGATTTCATCAATCAGACCCCATTCTTTGGCATCCTCAGGTGACATGAAATTGTCCCGCTCCAATGCGGCTTCGACTTTTTTGAGTGTTTGGCCGGTGTGCTTGACATAAATCTCGTTCAAGCGCCGCTTCAACTTCAAAGTTTCTTCCGCGTGGATCATGATGTCGGTTGCCTGACCTTGATATCCGCCTGATGGTTGATGCACCATGATACGGCTGTTTGGCAAAGAATAACGCATGCCGTTGTCACCAGCAGTCAGTAATAGCGATCCCATGGACGCGGCCTGACCAATGACCAAAGTGCTTATTTTAGGCTTGATATACTGCATGGTGTCATAAATCGACAATCCAGAGGTCACCACACCACCGGGGCTATTGATGTACATAGAGATTTCTTTTGACGGGTTCTCTGCCTCAAGGTGCAGCAGCTGCGCCACGATCAAAGATGACATACCGTCGTGAACCGGCCCATTCAGAAAAATTACCCGTTCTTTCAGCAATCGTGAAAAAATATCATAGGCCCGTTCCCCCCGACTGGTTTGTTCAACCACCATGGGTACGAGCGTGTTCATATAGAATTCTTGAGGATCTCTCATATTCGCCTGCCTGTCAGCCTGTGCCGAACTTAATCGTACACCTGTTAAAGGAGTCTTAGTGGCGGCAATGTAGGGCTGCAAGGGGCCTAGGACAAATTGAACCCCTGCCTATCGTTCACTTTTTTGCGCTTTCCAATCCTCGGACGAATGTATGTCGCAGGATTTGTCGGCTAGCACCTGATTCGTTAGGCTTTGTTCTCTGGCGGTTAGATTTTGCGCTCTGGGATAGATTGGAGCTGACCTGTCGTCCAGAATTGGGATCTCCCAACCAGTTGTTGTGTTAATAAAACGGATAACGCCATCCAAACCATATACGGTATGAAAGCCCTGAATGACGGTATCAAGATAACTAAGCAAGATGGGTCGCGCAGTGTTGGTACCAGAGGTAGACGGATCAGGAATCGCATAGGCGGATACCTGACAAACCTGTTTGGCTTTGGTTTCGATAAGGTCGCTGCATTCAAAGCGATCATAGGCGGTTTCACGCAAATCCAGCGTCTCCCAATTGGGCTCCACTGGAGCCAATAGCCCGTCTATAGTGCTGGTCTTGTCTGGAATTATGGTCAGAAAACACGCGTCGTGCGGTTCAGAAAATCGCCATGCGCGCTTGTAACCACTAAGGCTCGCCTTGAACACGGGTTTGTATTTATGCGTTGCCGCATTCACCAAAGAGCCATATCCAAAAAAATATGGGGTAACGCTGGGGGCGTAGTTAACTAAATCGCGTTTTTGTGGGTCCTGTACCATTTTGTACTTACCTCAAATTGATTCAATTTTAGGGTCTTTGTTATGTAGCCTCGATAGTGGGTCAGCCTGAGCAGAAATTAGACATGTGTGCAAAGATTGATATTACAGGGGTGTCCAAAGAATTCTGAAAAATAATCTTTTAAAGTCGTGTGACTGGACACACGCAACCTACACCAGATGACTATGTAGCGATCAACAGACGTTATCGCTACAAAAATGCCAATGATTTGGTTGAGTTTTTGCTTTCAGAAGGGACCTTTGCTTGTTTTGGCTATATTCAGGCATACTGTGCAAGCGGTGTCGTCTTCGTAACGCTGGGCGCTTTCAAAGAGTGTTGGCAAGAAGGTCTCTATTTTTGGAGTTTGAATAAAGAATTTAGTTTCGGAGTGAAGACGGAAAAGCAGAAGAAAATCTTGCCTGCGGGTCAAAAGAGCTCTAACCATAACCTATCACGAGGGGAGAACCGGACTTATCCGGTGCCGAAGGAGCAACCGCCCCGGAAACTCTCAGGCTTCAGGACCCACGTGATACCATACACTCTGGAGAGAGGCGTTCATTGCGCCCGCCGAAGGGATAACGATCTCAGGCGAAAGGACAGAAGGGGCATTTACGGGCACACAGAGTGTGCTCTGAATGCCGCGGTGTTGTTTGCGCAGACCCCGGTTTACCAAAGGCCGGGAGGAGCCATGACAGACCTTAGGCGTACGCCGTTATTCGATCTACATGTGTCTTTAGGCGCCAAGATGGTGCCGTTTGCAGGCTATGATATGCCTGTGAACTATAAATTAGGTGTTATGAAAGAACATCAACACACCCGCAGAGCGGCGGGGCTTTTTGATGTCAGCCACATGGGGCAGGTCATACTGCGTGGCAGGGATGCAGATGCGGCGGCGCTGGCCTTGGAAACGATTTTACCACAAGACATCATCGGCCTGCCTGTTGGTCGGCAACGCTATGCGTTTTTTACCAATGACGCGGGCGGCATTGAAGATGACCTTATGGTTGCTAACAGGGGTGATCATTTGTTCGTTGTCGTCAATGCGGCGTGTAAAGACGCCGATGTGGCCAGAATGCGCGCTGCTTTAGAACCACAAGGGGTCACCGTAAAGCTCATTGAAAATCGTGCCTTGCTGGCATTGCAAGGGCCTATGGCAGAATCGGTCTTGGCGGATCTTCAAGAGGGTTATGCAGATTTACGCTTCATGGATGTGGCCACGCTGCCTCTGGCAGGGGCAGAATGCTGGGTTTCAAGATCAGGCTACACAGGCGAGGACGGGTTTGAGATTTCAATCCCCGCGTCTGCTGCGGGTGATGTGGCCAAGGCGCTGCTGGCGGACACGCGGGTCGAGGCAATAGGCCTTGGTGCGCGGGATTCTTTGCGACTTGAGGCAGGACTTTGTCTTTATGGTCATGATATCGACACCTCCACATCCCCGGTTGAAGCTGGATTGACTTGGGCAATTCAAAAAGTGCGCCGTTCCGGTGGCGCACGCGCCGGCGGATTTCCCGGTGAGTACCGGATTTTCAATGATCTGGCCGAGGGAGCTGCCCGCAAACGTGTCGGCCTGCGTCCGGAAGGTCGTGCTCCCATGCGGGAAGGTACACCACTTTTTGCCTCAGATACAGGCGGAGACGCGATTGGTAGGGTCACATCCGGTGGTTTTGGCCCGACGGTCGGGGCACCGGTTGCGATGGGCTATATCGCGAGTGCCTTTGCAATACCGGATCAAAAGCTTTTTGGCGAGGTGCGCGGTAAGCGTCACCCAGTTCGTGTAAACTCGATGCCCTTTGTTCCAGCGGGCTTCAAACGATAATTTGGAAGGAAAAAACACTATGAAATTCACAGAAGAACATGAATGGCTGCGCGTTGAAGGCGATGTGGTGGTTGTCGGGATCACTGCACATGCGGCAGAACAACTGGGTGATGTGGTCTTTGTCGAACTGCCCGAGGTTGGTACAACAGTCAGCCTTGACGACGAGATTGTTGTGATTGAAAGCGTCAAGGCTGCGTCGGATATTCTGGCCCCGCTGGATGGTGAAGTGACAGAGGTAAACGAAGCTCTTGTCGATGATCCCAGCAAGGTCAACGAAGATCCGGAAGGCGAGGCATGGTTTTTTAAGCTATCGGTCGAGGATACATCTTCCATGGAGGATATGATGGACGAGGCCGCGTACAAACGTTTTATCGCATAAATCACCACCTCGTAAATTGACCCTTCGGCCCCTGAAGTGGGCCGTTTCACGACCCCCTATTGGTAAAGGTGCACCATGGCCTACACGCCCTCAGAATACCTGCCTTATGATTTCGCAAATCGCCGTCATATTGGACCGTCGCCTTTGGAAATGGCGCAAATGTTTGTCACGTTGGGCGTGCCGGACATGGACAGCCTGATTGACGAAACCGTTCCATCAGGGATTCGCCAAGCGCACCCGCTGGATTTTGGCAAACCCTTGTCAGAACGCGAACTGACGTATCGCATGAGGGTCACAGCAAGCAAAAACAAGGTGCTGACCTCTCTGATAGGGATGGGCTACCACGGTACGGTCACACCACCGGTGATCCAGCGAAATATTTTGGAAAACCCTGCGTGGTATACGGCCTACACACCGTATCAACCCGAAATCAGCCAAGGTCGTCTGGAAGCCTTGCTCAACTTTCAGACCATGATTTGTGATCTGACAGGCCTGGATATCGCCAATGCGTCGCTTTTGGATGAAGCAACGGCATGCGCCGAAGCGATGACCATGGCACAGCGCTCCTCCAAATCAAAATCGACAGCGTTTTTTATCGATGAAAATTGTCATCCCCAAAACATTGCAGTCATGCGTACGCGCGCCGAACCCTTGGGGATAACGATCATCACCGGCCCGATCGAGGCATTGGATGCGAGCGCGGTTTTTGGCGCCATTTTCCAATATCCGGGCACGTATGGCCATGTGCGTGATCTGTCAGAGGAGATGGCGGCACTTCGGTCGCATAAAGCCATTGGAATTGTGAGTGCGGACCCTCTTGCATTGTGCCTGCTCAAAGAGCCGGGCGCGATGGGTGCCGATATCGCTGTGGGCAATACACAACGATTTGGCGTACCGATGGGGTACGGTGGCCCACATGCTGCTTATATGGCCTGCCGTGACAAGCTTAAGCGGGGTATGCCTGGGCGGATTGTTGGAGTATCCATCGACAGCCATGGCAACAAGGCCTACCGGTTATCCCTGCAAACCCGCGAACAGCATATCCGTCGTGAAAAAGCTACGTCCAATGTCTGCACTGCGCAGGCTTTGCTCGCAGTCATGGCCGGTTTTTATGCGGTTTTTCATGGGCCTGAGGGTCTACGTGCCATTGCGCAGCGTATTCACCGTAAGACTGTTCGTCTTGCTAAGGGGTTGGAAGCTGCAGGATTTCACGTGGAGCCTGCCAGTTATTTCGATACAATCACTGTCGATGTGGGCCTGTTGCAGCGTGGCGTGTTGGCAGCAGCAGTGCAACAAGGCATTAATTTACGGCCGGTGGGCACCACCAAGGTGGGTATCACTTTGGACGAACGAACCCGCCCTGCTACGATCGAAGCTGTGTGGCGTGCCTTTGGCCTTGTGCGCAAAGACGATGATCTGGTGGCCGATTACCGTCTGCCTGATGCCTTGATCCGTCAGTCAGACTATCTTCAGCATGACGTTTTTCATATGAACCGCGCTGAAACCGAAATGATGCGTTACATGCGCCGACTTGCTGACAGGGATCTGGCATTAGACAGGGCAATGATACCGCTTGGATCCTGTACGATGAAGCTGAATTCGGCCGCGGAAATGATGCCCGTCAGCTGGCGCGAGTTTTCGCAGTTGCATCCCTATGTGCCGTCTAACCAAGCCGAAGGATATCAAGAACTGATTTCGGACCTGAATGCCAAACTGTGTGATATTACAGGGTATGATGCAATCTCGATGCAGCCAAATTCGGGCGCTCAGGGTGAATATGCCGGGTTGCTGACAATTGCGGGGTATCACCGCGCACAAGGGCAGGGCCATCGCAACATCTGCCTGATTCCCATCAATGCGCATGGCACCAATCCGGCCAGCGCACAGATGGTGGGGTGGAAGGTTGTCCCTGTGGCCTGCGATGAACAGGGCTCTATCGATTTGGATGATTTTCGCACGAAGGCTGCCGCACACAGTGAGAATCTGGCAGGCACAATGATCACGTATCCTTCGACCCATGGCGTTTTTGAGGAAACGGTGAAACAGGTCTGCGCCGTGACACATGAATACGGCGGCCAGGTTTATATAGACGGGGCGAACATGAATGCGATGGTTGGGCTGTCACGGCCTGGCGATCTGGGGGGGGATGTGAGCCACCTGAACTTGCACAAGACATTTTGCATCCCGCATGGCGGTGGCGGTCCGGGCATGGGTCCAATCGGGGTCAAGGCGCATTTAACACAGCACCTACCAGGTGATCCGGTCGAAAGCAGTGGCGCGGTCAGTGCGGCGCCCTTTGGTTCGCCATCACTTTTACCCATCTCATGGGCGTACTGTCTGATGATGGGTGGAGAAGGCCTGACACAAGCCACCCGCGTGGCGATCCTGAATGCCAACTATATCGCGCGTCGCTTAGAGGGGGCCTATGACGTCCTTTACCGTGGCCAAAAGGGTCGTGTGGCGCATGAATGTATTCTGGATGTGCGTCCGTTTGCTGAAAGCGCAGGCGTTTCTGTGGATGATATCGCCAAGCGTCTGATCGACTGTGGTTTTCATGCCCCTACAATGAGCTGGCCTGTTGCCGGTACGTTGATGGTAGAGCCAACAGAGTCAGAAACCAAAGCCGAACTAGATCGGTTCTGCGATGCCATGCTCGCGATCCGCGCCGAGATTGCATCTATCGAGGCAGGCGACATGCCGCGGGACAACAATCCGCTTTGTAATGCTCCGCACACGATGGAGGACCTCGTTCGTGAGTGGGACAGACCTTACAGCCGCGAGCAGGGGTGCTTCCCCCCAGGTGCGTTTCGAGTGGACAAATATTGGCCCCCGGTGAATCGAGTGGACAATGCCTACGGAGACCGCAATTTGGTGTGCACCTGTCCACCCATGTCAGACTACGCCGAGGCCGCAGAATAACGCGCGGAGGCCACCGGTTCAGGTTGCGGTCTCTTTTTCGCCAAGTGGAAGCAGAAAATCAAACAGACTTGCAAGGTCATCCCAAAGTTTTGGGGTGGCCGCAGCCAGTAAAAAGGCATCATGAGGAGCGTCGGCTTTATAGTCCTGTCCATCAAGCAAGGCGACTTTTCCACCCGCACGTTGCACGGCAAGGACACCAGCCGCGTGATCCCATGGCGTCAAACCCGTTGTCAGCAAAAAGTCGGCATGACCTTGTGCCATCATGCGCATCTCATGGCAGGAACAGCGCAGTGACATTTGTCGGGTGAATTTAGGATAGGTTGCCGAAAGACGTGCATGTTTCTCTTTCGGAACATGATTTAAGCTCATATAGCCCTGAAGATCGGCGAGTTTTCCGCCCTCAGATGTTTTCAGGATACGCGGAGACCGGCTGGGACAGCAAAATAATGTCTCTCCATGTTCCGTTGCTTCGATGGAGTCGTCCATCAAAGGATCATACAGCAATGCATAGACCGGCACGCCAAAGCGCAGTATCGACAAAATGACACCAAAGGTTGTCAACCCTTTGGCAAAGTTCCATGTCCCGTCCACCGGATCGATGGTAAATGCAAGTTCTGCCTGATCCAGTCCATCAAGGATTTTGGGATTCTCGGATACAGCCTCTTCACCAATAATGAGGGCCCCGGGAAACATTCGCGCCAAACCACGCCCGATCATTAGCTCGGCATTTCGGTCTGCATCCGTCACCAAGTCTGTGGGACCTGATTTGGTGCTAATCTCGGTTGGGGAAAGCGCGCGGAACCTTGGTAATATTTCAGCCCGTGCTGCACGCCTCACCAGATTCAGGATTTGCGCCCTTTGCGCTGGTGTCACAGGAGCAGGAACGGGAATCGGTAAGCTGTCGGTCATAGAGTGTCTTTTTTGCGTTGAGTATCGTCAGTTTTTGGTGTGCCAGTCTGGGTCAAGGGGATCAAGCTATACGGTTGTGATTACCAAAAAGGATCATTCTCGTGCGCGCAAAACCTGTGCTGGACGCGTGGCCAACGGGCGCCATGCGAAAACCATACCCGCCGCAAGTGTTGCAAATACGCCTCCCATTATGATCACACTTGCAGATCCCCAAATTGGCACAAATTCTGTGTCCATTACGAAAGTCATCACTGCCCAGCCCCCGGTCATGCCAGCGACTAGTGCAACACAGGCAGCAGCCCCCCCTAATAACGCGGCCCGTAACGCAAAACTGCGTAGGATCCTTGCCCGGCTTGCACCGAGAGTTTTCAGCACGGCAGCTTCATAAGTTCGGGCTTGTTCGCCAGCCGCCGCCGCGCCAATCAGTACCAAGAATCCAGTTAACAAGGTCGCAGCAGCCCCCCAGCGTGTGGCACTGGCAATGCCTTGCAAAAGATCTGTGACCCGGTCGATTGCGTCCCGCACGCGAATGGCGGTGATATTGGGATAGGCGTTTGCCAAATCTCGTAAGATTGCGGCCTCGGCGGTTTGGTCTGCATACACGGTCGATATGAATGTATGCGGAGCCGCCTGAAGCGCCGCGGGGTTCATTGTCATGACAAATCCGATCCCAGCCGTCGAAAAGTCGACATCCCGAAAGCTGGTAATTTCTGCGGTGATGTCCCTACCCAGAATATTGACGGTAAGGGTATCACCAAGCTTTAATCCCATCTCGGCGGCCTCCTCGGTAGCAAAGCTGACCAAAGGTGGGCCGACGTAATCTTTGGGCCACCAAGCGCCGTCTGTCACACGCGTCGTCTCGCTTGGTTGTGCGGCATAGGTGACCCCGCGATCACCCTGTATCACCCAATGGTCGCCCGCAATTTCTTGCGCAGGGCGGCCATTGATCCGCGTGATGACACCGCGCAGCATCGGCGCGCTGTCCACCCGGCTGACGTCTGGATCGGCGTTCAAGCGTTCCATAAA
Source organism: Roseivivax sp. (assembly GCA_038138625.1). GTDB lineage: Bacteria > Pseudomonadota > Alphaproteobacteria > Rhodobacterales > Rhodobacteraceae > JAQXDR01. Next base: position 22,054 of record JAYQEA010000004.1, on the reverse strand, counting down.
CCCCGGCATCTGGTTTTTCTGAATGTCTACGAAAAAATACGAGGGTGCGATTTCAGGTAAATCGCGACTAATGGCCAAACGCAGATTACCGTCGATCTGACCGACTGCGGCCAAGACTGTCAAACCAAGACCAAGCGACAGAACAACCGATGCTGCACCTTCTCTTGGGCCGCTGATTGCGCCAAGGGCCCAACGCAATACCGGACGACCGCGCGATGTTCGTGTGCCGCTGCGCGCAAAACGGCGAATGGTCCATGCCGCCGCAGTCAGCAAAATCAATGCGCCAACAAGACCGCCGGCCGTCCAGATTGTCAGATAGACACTGTCGGAAAAGACCGCCGCCGTTCCAACGAGCGCTGATATCAAAACAAGTGTTGCGATCACATAGCGCGGTGCTGGTAACAAACGGGCGCTGCCAAGGGCCTCGCGGAAAAGAGTTGCCGCGCGGATATCTTCGGTGCGTGCCAAAGGCCACAGTGTGAAAAGTAACGCTGTCAGGACGCCATAGACCGCAGCTTCGAAAAGCGGTTCTGGATGAAGTGTAAAGAGGGCTGGTATCGGCAGCGCGGCCGTTATCATGGGCGCAAGCACTATGGGCACCACAGCCCCAAGGACCACGCCAATCCCGATACCAAGGAAACTGAGGATCCCAATTTGGATGAAATAGGTTTGAAAGATCACAGCGCGGCTCGCACCAAGCGTCCGCAACGTGGCAATAACGCTGGTTTTTCGAACAAGATAGGCGCGTACAGCTGCCGAGACACCAATTCCGCCAACGGCCAAACCAGAAAGCCCCACCAGAACGAGGAAGGCGCCAAGCCGATTTACAAACTCTGCAACGCCCGGTGCACCATTGCGGGAATCCCGCCAACGAAGCCCGCTGTCACGGAACAGTCTATCCGCTTCTGCAGCCAGATTATCGAGATCCGTATCCGGGGCAAGTCGCAACCGATACTGCGTGTCAAACAAAGTGCCGGGTTGTAAAAGTCCAGATTCCTCAAGGGCTTTGGTTCGTAAAAGTGTGCGCGGTCCAAGGCTGAAGCCACCACCTGCGCTGTCGGGTTCAACTTCGAGTATGGCCCGCAATTCATACAACGCTGATCCCAAGCCAAATGTGTCGCCCGGACGCAACGCAAGACGATCGGCCAGCACACGCGCCATCACGGCACCGTTTCCGGAAATTGCCTCCTCCAGTGCAATGGGTGGGTCCAGCACGACTGATCCGACAAGAGGGTAAAGATCGTCCACGGATTTGACCTGTGTCAGGCCGCGCTCGACGTCTCCGTCGCGCTCTACCACAACCATGGATCGAAAATCAGTTATCTCACTAACGGCGGTGCTTACGCTTTCAAGCCAGTTACGTTCGTCTTCCGATGCAAACCGATAAGTAAGACGTGCTTCTGCATCGCCGCCGAGCAGCACTGCACCCTGTTCTGTAAGTCCGGCTTCAATCGCGGAGCGGACAGAGCCAACACCCGCAATTGCCGCAACACCAAGCGCGAGGCAGGCTAGAAATATACGAAATCCACTTAACCCCCCACGCAGCTCTCTTTGGGCGAAGCGCGCCGCAATGCGAACATTCATTCTGCGGCTCGTGCAGCGGAAGGATCAATCTGTCCATCGGTCAAACGAATGACCCGATCACAACGATTTGCCAAGGTGGTAGAGTGCGTTACAAGAACCAAAGTTGCACCGTGGCGATCGCGCAGGTTGAACAGCATCTCCATGATCGCGTTACCGTTTGCACCATCAAGGTTCCCTGTAGGTTCATCCGCCAAGAGAATTTTCGGACGTGGGGCCGAGGCGCGTGCGAGAGCGACCCGTTGTTGTTCCCCACCTGACATCTGCGCAGGGTAATGATCGGCACGATCTGCCAATCCTACATTAAAGAGTTCTTCCAACGCGCGTTCGAAAGCGTCGCTCTGCCCTGCCAGTTCAAGAGGGGTAGCTACATTTTCAAGCGCAGTCATTGTTGGAATCAAATGGAATGATTGGAAAACAATACCCATGGAATCGCGACGCAGTAGGGCAAGATTGTCCTCGTCGAGATGTGTCAAATCGTGCCCTAATACTGTGATCTGCCCTGAGGTGGCACGCTCAAGCCCGCCCATGACCATTAACAAGGATGATTTTCCCGACCCAGATGGTCCAATCAGGCCCAGCGTTTCGCCAGTCATCACATCCATGGTGATTCCGTGCAAAATCTCGACCAATCCGGCATTGCCGTTTAGGCTGAGTGTGACATCTTTAAGAGAAAGGATCGGATCGGACAAAGGATTTCTACCTCATGTTGCATCATTTCACATATGGGGCTTGTGCGCGGGCGAGCAAGATGGGTCTTGTCGCTGTTTGGCTTTTTGGATCGTCTGTTACTGCTGAACCAGTCGAAATCCTCGCTTTAGGGGACAGTCTTACAGCGGGATACGGGTTGCCTGAACCAGAGGGTTTCGTGCCACAGATGCAGACATGGCTGACACAACGCGGCCATGAGGTAACTTTGGTCAATGCGGGGGTTTCTGGTGATACAACCGCTGGAGGTCTTTCGCGGGTGGAATGGTCCTTAACGCCACAGACAGATGCGATCCTTGTTGCCCTTGGTGGCAATGACTTGTTGCGTGGCCTTCCACCAAAGGTCGTCCGTACAAACATCAATGCAATTCTTGAAATTGCAGACCAGTCCAACCTTCAAATCATGATTGTTGGCATGACAGCTCCGGGCAATTACGGAGCTGACTACAAAAGGGATTTTGATTCAATTTATCCGCATGCTGCGCAAGCTTATGATGCGGTATATCACGAGAGTTTTTTTAAAGGCTTGTTTGGTGACAGTGCAGACCCGGCATCCATCCGTGAATATTTGCAGCCCGATGGCATCCATCCAAACGCGGCAGGTGTCACGAAAATCGTGGATGAG